>DASTNW010000046.1:0-11405 GCA_035762685.1 Solirubrobacterales bacterium
AAAGTCGCCCCGCTATCGTCAGCCCGTGCCCGAGTTCAAGCTCAACCCCGCGTACACCCCGACCGCTGACCAGCCAAAGGCGATTGCCGGCCTGGCTGAGGGGCTGGAGGCGGGGGAACGCTTCCAGACGCTGCTCGGCGCCACCGGCACCGGCAAGACGTTCACGATGGCGGCGACGATCGCGGCGGTGCAGCGGCCGACCCTGGTGATCGCCCACAACAAGACGCTTGCCGCGCAGCTCTGCAACGAGTTCCGCGAGTTCTTCCCCGACAACGCGGTCGAGTACTTCGTCTCCTACTACGACTACTACCAGCCCGAGGCCTACGTCCCGGCGCAGGACCTCTACATCGAGAAGGACTCCTCGATCAACGACGAGATCGACCGCCTGCGCCACGCGGCGACGGCGGCGCTGTTCGCGCGCCGCGACGTGATCATCGTCGCCTCCGTCTCCTGCATCTACGGGATCGGCTCGCCCCAGGTCTACAACGAAAAAATGCAGCTGTTCCAGGTTGGCGCCGAGATCGACCGCGACGAGGTGCTGCGCAAGCTGGTCAAGATGCAGTACCAGCGCAACGACCAGGTGCTGGGGCGCGGCTCCTTCCGGGTGCGGGGGGAGGTGCTGGAGATCATGCCCTCCTACGCCGAGTCGGCCTACCGGATCTCGCTCTTCGGCGACGAGATCGAGGGGGTCCAGCACTTCGACCCGCTGACCGGCGAGGTGCTGGACACGATCGACCACGTCTCGGTCTGGCCCGCCTCCCACTACGTGACCAAAGACGAGACGCTGGAGCGCGCGGTCGAGGAGATCCGGGCCGAACTGAACGCCCGTACCGCCGAGTTGGAGGAGGAGGGCAAGCAGCTCGAGGCGCACCGGTTGCGCCAGCGCACCGCCTACGACCTCGAGATGCTGAAGGAGGTCGGCTTCACCTCCGGGATCGAGAACTACTCCCGCATCCTCGACGGCCGCCCCCCGGGCAGTCCCCCGCACACGCTGATCGACTACTTCCCGGACGACTTCGTCGTCATGGTCGACGAGTCCCACCAGACGGTGCCGCAGATCGGCGGCATGTACGAGGGGGACAGATCGCGGAAGACGACCCTGGTCGACTACGGCTTTCGCCTGCCCTCCGCGATCGACAACCGGCCGCTCAAGTTCGACGAGTTCCTCGACCGGGTGAAGCAGCTGGTGATGGTCTCGGCGACGCCGGGGCCGTTCGAGAAAGCCGAATCGACGCGGACGGTGGAGCAGATCGTGCGGCCGACGGGAATCATCGACCCCGAGATCGAGCTGCGGGAGACGAAGAACCAGATCGACGACCTGATGAACGAGGTCCGCAAGGTGGCCGCCGAGGGCGATCGCACCCTCGTCACCACCCTGACCAAGAAGATGGCCGAGGACCTGACCGCCTACCTGCTCGAGTACGGGATCAAGGTCCGCTACCTGCACTCGGAGATCGACACGCTGGAACGGATCCAGATCGTCCGCGACCTGCGGCTCGGCGAGTACGACGTCCTCGTCGGCGTCAACCTCCTGCGCGAGGGGCTCGACCTGCCCGAGGTCTCGCTGGTGGCGATCCTCGACGCCGACAAGGAGGGCTTCCTGCGCGGCGAGACCAGCCTCGTGCAGACGATCGGCCGCGCCGCCCGCAACGTCAACGGGCGGGTGCTGATGTACGCCGACAGGGAGACCGACGCGATGCGAGCGGCGATGAGCGAGACCGACCGCCGCCGGGCGATCCAGCTCGCCTACAACGAGGAGCACGGGATCACCCCGGCGACGGTTCGCAAAGGCATCTCCGAGATGGCCGAGTTCCTGGCGATGGAGGACCGGGCACCGGCCAAGCGGCGGCGCAAGCGCAGTGACGACTTCTCCAGCCCGGAGGAGCTGGAGCGGACGATCGTCGCCCTCGAGGAGGAGATGCTGGCCGCCGCCGACGACCTCCGCTTCGAGGAGGCGGGTCGGATCCGCGACGAGCTCAAGGAGCTGCGCCGCGACCTCGACGGGATGACGGCCGGGGCCTGACCGGCTGGACCTGGGAGCATCGGCCGGTGACGATCTGCGAGCAGGTGGCCGAGTGGGCGGTCGGGTTGCGCGCCGAGGACCTGCCCGAGCGCGTCGCCGGGCGGGCCGGCCTGCAGGCCGAGTGCATCGCCGCCGCCCGGGTCGCGGGAGAGACGGCCGCGGCGCCCTTCGCCGCCGTTGCCCCGGACGGCCCGGTGGGGGAGGTCTACAGCTCGGCCGCCGCGTCGATCGCCCACGACTGGGACGACTACCTCTTCATGGGCCACACCGGCCACTCGGCGGTGCCGGCCGCCGCCGCCTTCGCCCCCGACCCCCAGCGGGCGCTGCTCGCCCAGGTTGCCGCCAACGAGGTCGCGGGCAGGCTCGGCGCCGCTCTCTTCCTCGGGCCGCACAACGGCCAGTTCTGGGCCTCGATCCACTGCGCCTCGGCCGCGACCGCCGCAGCGGTCGGGCTGGGGCTCGACGCGTCGCAGACCGCCCACGCTCTGGCGATCGCCCTCTATCAGCCCCCCTACGGGATGTGGCCCGGCTTCATGGGCCCGCGCAGCAAGCTATTGACTGCGGCCGAGCCCGCCGCCGTCGGGGCGCGGGCGGCGCTGCTGGCGGCCACCGGCGTGACCGGCGCACTGGACGTGGTCGAGCACCCACGCGGCGTTCTCGCCAGCCTCTCCTTCGCGCCGCGCCCGGCGATGTTCGGCGGCCTCGGCCGGGTCTGGTTGACCGACACGCTTGCCTTCAAGCGCCTGCCGGGGTGCGCCTACCTGCAGTCGGTGGCGGAGGCGGCGCTTGCCGCCGAGGTCGAGGCGGACGACGTCGACGCGATCGAGATCGAGGCAGGATGGCTGACCTGCGAGATGGAGGAGCTGGGGCGCGGGCCCGACCTCTCGCCGGTCCGGGTCAACTTCTCGGCGACCCTGACGACGGCGATCGCGGTCCTCGCGGGCAGGTTCACGCCGGCTGAGCTGGGCCCCGCCTGGCTTGCCGCGCACGAGGACGACGTTCGCTCGCTCGCGGCGCGGGTGAGCCTCGGCCATGACCCAGCCCTGACTGCGAAGACGCTGCTCGGCACGCTCGAGGCGGGCGCTTCGCCGGCCCTCGGGCTGCGCGACCTGCTGCGCATCCGCCGCCGCCTCGGCGACGTCAACATGGCCGAGTCCAATCCCGGTCCGGCCCTGGCGCGGGCGCTCGCCGCCGATCGCTCGCTGCGCCGCCAGCTCGGCGGCTCCCTGCGCCAGCGGCTGGGTGGCGACCGGGAGGACGGCGGCATCGACCGGCTCGATACCGACGCCGTCCGGATGACCTTTCCCAGCCGCCTGCGCATCCGCCTCCGCGACGGCTCGACCCGCGTCGTCGAGGGGGCCGAGCCCGGCTCCTGCGGGCGCTCTCTCTCCGAGCAGCGCGCCGTCGTCGCGGAGCGGCTCGCGGTCGCCGGGGCAGCGGTCGGTTGATCTCGCTCAGGCCAGCAGCTTCGCCGCCTTGGCGCTGTCGGTGAAGAACTCCCCGCGCACGGTCTTGCCGTTCCCGTCGTATTTCAGGACGTGCACGAAGGGCGCCTCGAAGCTGCCCTTGTCGTTGCCCGCGCGCTGGGTGCCGCGGACGACGACGTAGTCGCCGGCGTCGATGAACTCCTCGGGCTCGACGCTGAACGAGGTCCAGTAGTTGGGGATCTGAGCAAAGTTGCCCAGGATCTGGTCACGGCCTTGGACTTCGCCTCCGAGTGGCAGCTCGTCCGAGGTGACCCAGACCGCGTCCTCGGCGAAGTCTTCCCCCAGGGCATTCAGGTCTCCTCTCCCGAATGCGTCGTAGGCGGCCCGAGCGGTGTCGACGTTCGACATGTCTCCTCCTCTGTTGGCCCTGCCCATTGACAACGTAGCGCCGGTGAGGCGAGGGCACAAGTCGAGCTGTTGTGGCCGTCGACCGGCTAAATAGACAAGAAATATTGACTTATGGCCAGGAGGGTGTTAAGCCAGGGAAAAAGACCCCGGCGCCACCCGGCGCCGGGCACAAGGGAGAAAAAGCATGCGAAAGGCAATCCCGCTGGCGATGGCTGCCGCTGTCGTCGCGATGTTCGCGGCCCCGGGCCCGGCCCCGGCGGCGTGGACAAAGCATCACGCCGATGCGACCGCGAACTTCGAACTCGAAATCACAGGCACAGACATGCGCTTCGATGCCAACTTCGGAAGCGTGACATGTAAAACCACGCTCTCCAAAGTCCTCTTCGAAGTCGGCACGACAGGGAAGATCAAGTCCCTCGCACCGGAGGGCAACGTCACAGCCGAATGTCAAGGCGCGGGTCTCGTCGCCCAATGTGACGTGCATGAAGCTGCGGCCGACGGTCTGCCGTGGACGATCCACACAGCGACCGCGGACACGGTGACCATGACAACCGGGACAATGACATTCACACTGTCCGGTTTCTTCTGCTCCCATACAGTCCAACTCACACCGGACACGCTGACGATGACGGTGGCATCGGGCGAGACAGGAACAACGTCCACAGCGGTGTTGAACGGGGAACCCGATGTCGACGGCGTGGGGCAGGAAGAAGTCGAAGTCTTCGGCACGGTCCACGTACTCGGCACGATCACATACGGGATTTAGGCAGCCGGGAGCGAGGCCTCTCGTCTTGCTTTTGGGGGTCCGAGGAGGCCGGGCGCAAACGGCGCCCGGCCTCCCATCGGGGGAACATCTGTTCGTCTGCGTAGAATCGTCATGAGTGGCTGCCTCTGACCGCATCGTCATCTCGGGCGCTCGCGAGCACAACCTCAAGGACGTCGACCTCGAGTTGCCGCGCGACGCGCTGATCGTGATCACCGGGCTTTCGGGCTCCGGCAAGTCGAGCCTTGCCTTCGACACGCTCTACGCCGAGGGACAGCGGCGCTACGTCGAGTCGCTCTCGGCCTACGCGCGCCAGTTCCTGGGGCTGATGGAGAAGCCGGACGTGGACTCGATCGAGGGGCTCTCGCCGGCGATCTCGATCGACCAGAAGACGACCTCGCGCAACCCGCGCTCGACGGTCGGCACGGTGACCGAGATCTACGACTACCTGCGCCTGCTCTGGGCCCGGATCGGGGTGCCGCACTGTCCCGAGTGCGGCGAGGAGATCACCGGCCAGACCCAGGAGCAGATCGTCGACCGGTTGATGACGCTCGAGGAGGGGACCAAATTTATGGTCATGGCGCCGGTCGTGCGCGGGCGCAAAGGCGAGTACGGGAAGTTGATGGAGCAGATGCGGCTCGAGGGATATTCGCGGGCCAAGGTCAACGGCGAGCTGCGCCGGCTCGACGAGGAGATCGTCCTCGACAAGAAGTACAAACACGACGTCTCGGTCGTGGTCGACCGGTTGGTGATGAAGTCGGACCTGCGACGGCGCCTCTCGGAGTCGGTCGAGGCGGCCGCCGGTCTCGCCGCCGGGCTGATCGAAGTCGAGATCGTCGACGGCGCGCAGGCCGGCGAGACGCTGTTGTTCTCCGAGCAGTTCGCCTGCCTCAACTGCGGCACCTCGATCCCCGAGCTGGAGCCGCGGATCTTCTCCTTCAACTCGCCACACGGTGCCTGCGAGCGCTGCCACGGGCTCGGCTTCCAGCGCGTGATCGACCCCGAACTGGTCGTCCCCGACCCGACCCTCTCGCTCGCCGAGGGCGCCCTGCAGCCGTGGAACCGCGGCGTCACGGCCTACTGGAGACGGCTGATCGCCGCCGTCGCCGAGGAGTACGGGGTCGACGCCGACCGGCCCTGGGCGAAGCTGAAGAAGAGCGAGAAAGAGATCTTCCTCTACGGCACCGGCGAGGAGCGCCACCAGGTCACCTACACCAACCGCTTCGGCCGCCGCCGCTCCTACAAGGTCCGGTTCGAGGGGATCGTCAACCAGCTCCAGCGCCGCTACGAGGAGACGGACTCGGAGGTGAACCGCGAGCGGATCGAGGGCTACATGGCCGAGCAGCCGTGCCCGCAGTGCGACGGCGCTCGGCTGCGCCCGGAGACCCTCGCGGTCAAGGTCGGCGGCATCAGCATCGCCGAGTACAGCGCCCTCTCGGCGCGGGCGGCGGCGCAGTGGATCGCGGCCTTGGAGCTGACCGAGACCGAGCGGGCGATCGCGCGCCTGATCGTGCGCGAGATCTCCGAACGGCTCGCCTTCCTCGAGAACGTCGGTATCGGCTACCTCTCGCTGGCCCGCTCCGCCCGTTCCCTCTCCGGCGGCGAGGCCCAGCGGATCCGCCTCGCGACCCAGATCGGCTCCCATCTCGTCGGTGTGATGTACGTCCTCGACGAGCCCTCGATCGGCCTCCACCAGCGCGACAACGAGAAGCTGATCGCGACCCTCGACCGTCTCCGCGACCTCGGCAACACGGTGATCGTGGTCGAGCACGACGAGGGGACGATGATGGCCGCCGACCACCTGGTCGACCTCGGTCCCGGCGCCGGCGAACACGGCGGCCACGTGATCGCTGCCGGTCCTCCCGCCAAGGTGGCCAAGGACCCCGCCTCGCTGACCGGCCAGTACCTCTCCGGCAAGCGCAGGATCGAGGTACCGGCGGAGCGCCGCGAGCCGCGCGGGGCGCTGCTGGTCCGCGGCGCCCGCGAACACAACCTCAAGGGCATCGACGTGGCGGTCCCGATCGGCGTCTTCTGCTGCGTCACCGGCGTCTCCGGCTCGGGCAAGTCGACCCTGGTCAACGAGACGCTGCACCACGCGGTCGCCAACCGGCTGCACCAGGCGAAACTGCGTCCCGGCGCCCACGACGGCATCGACGGGCTCAGCCAGATCGACAAGATCATCAACATCGACCAGTCGCCGATCGGCCGCACGCCGCGCTCCAACCCGGCCACCTACACCGGCGTCTTCGACCACATTCGCCAGCTCTTCACCCAGACCCAGGAGGCGCGGGCGCGCGGCTACAAGCCGGGCCGCTTCAGCTTCAACGTCAAGGGCGGGCGCTGCGAGGTCTGCAAGGGCGACGGCCAGATCAAGATCGAGATGCACTTCCTGCCCGACGTCTACGTGCCCTGCGAGCAGTGCCACGGCAAGCGCTACAACCGCGAGACGCTCGAGGTCCGCTTCAAGGGCAAGAGCATCGCCGACGTGCTCGAGATGTCGGTCGAGGAGGCGGTCTCCTTCTTCGAGAACATTCCCAAGATCGCCCGCCGCCTGCGCACCCTGCACGACGTCGGCCTCGACTACATCCGCCTCGGGCAGCCGGCGACGACGCTCTCCGGCGGCGAGGCGCAGCGGATCAAGCTCGCCACCGAGCTTTCCAAAGTCGCCACCGGCGACACCCTCTACATCCTCGACGAGCCGACCACCGGCCTCCACTTCGCCGACGTGCAGCGGCTGCTCGACGTCCTGGGCCGCCTGGTCGACGCCGGCAACACGGTGGTCGTGATCGAGCACAACCTCGACGTGGTCAAGACCGCCGACTGGCTGATCGACCTCGGTCCGGAGGGCGGCGAAGAAGGGGGAGAGGTGGTCGCCACCGGTACCCCCGAGGAGGTCGCCGGCACCGCCGGCTCCTACACCGGCAGCTTCCTCTCGGGTTTGGTCGAGCCGGCCAAGGCCAAGCGCGGCGCCAAGCGTCGCCGCGAGCCGATCGCCGCCTGAGCGGCCGTCTCGTTTAGGACACCGCGGCCGACGCTGCGGCCGCCTGTTGGCCGCCGCGTCCCGACTTTGCTTGAAGTGCGGCGGTCGGGGTACGGCAAGGGCAGATCGGGCACTAACAGGAGGAGAATCGGGCACTAACAGGAGGAGATTCCATGTCCAGTTCTGCTGTGTCGAGGCGAGCCCCGTTTGTGCTCGTGGCCCTGCTGGCAATCGCCCTCGTTGCCGTCGGCTGCGGCGGAAGCGACGGGGGCGGTGGGACCAAGATCGCGCTGCTGCTGCCCGAAAACGAGACGCCCCGCTACGAAACGAACGACCGGCCGGATTTCGAATCCTCGGTCGAAGAACTTTGCAGCGACTGCGAAGTCCTCTACAGCAACGCCGGCGGCGACGCGGAAAAACAGCAGAGCCAGGCGGAAGCGGCGCTGACCCAGGGCGCCGAAGTCATGGTCGTCGACCCGATGGACTCCAAATCGGCCGCGGCGATCGCCGAAAAATCGAAAGCCCAGAACGTGCCGGTACTGAGCTATGACCGCCTGATCGAAAACGGCGAGATCGACGCCTACGTCTCCTTCGACAACAAAAAAGTCGGCGAACTCCAGGCCGAAACGCTGGCCGGAAAACTGAAAGAAGACGGCAAACCGAGCGGCCCGGTCATCATGATCAACGGCGATCCGGCCGACCCCAACGCCGCCCTCTTCAAGGAAGGCGCGAAGACCGGCTTCGAAGCGGCCGGCGTGAAAATCGCGAAAGAGTACGACACGCCCGAATGGTCGGCCGAAAATGCCCAGCGCGAGGCGCAGCAGGCGATCACGGCGCTCGGCAACAACGGCTTCGCCGGCATCTACGCCGCCAACGACGACACCGGCGGCGGCGCCATCGCGGCGCTGAAAGGGGCGGGCCTCAATCCCGAAGAAGTGCCGGTCACCGGCCAGGACGCCACCGTCGCCGGCCTGCAGCGGATCCTCGCCGGCCAGCAGTACATGACGGTCTACAAGGAAATCCCGCCGCAGGCCAAGGTCAGCGCCGAAATCGCGGTCGCCCTCGCCGAAGGCGAAGAAGTGCCGCAGGACAAGGTCACCGACGAGGTCAACAACGGCAAAGTCGACGTGCCCTCGGTGCTGCTGAAACCGATCGCCGTGACCAAAGGCAACGTGAAGAGCACGGTGGTCGCGGACGGGTTCGTCAGCGCGGGCGAACTCTGTACGGGCGCCTACGCGTCCGCCTGCAAAGAAGCGGGAATCTCAGGTTGAGATGAACCCCGGCGCTCCGCTCCTCGAGCTGGAGGGAGTCAGCAAGCGCTTCGGCCCGGTCCAGGCCTTGGACCGGGTCGACTTCGCCGTCCACGCCGGCGAGGTGGTCGGCCTGGTCGGCGACAACGGCGCCGGCAAGTCGACGCTGGTGAAGACGATTGCCGGCATCCACGGCGCCGACGACGGCACGATCCGCTTCGAGGGCAACGAAGTCGCCATCTCCAAGCCGCAGGACGCGACCGAACTGGGGATCGCCACCGTCTACCAGGACCTGGCGCTGTGCGACAACCTCGACGTCGTCGCCAACCTCTTCCTTGGCCGCGAGGAGGTCTCGCCTGGCACCGGCACCGTCTCGCGCCAGCTCGACGAGGCGCGGATGGAGCACCAGACCGGGGAGCTGCTCTCGAACCTGGCGGTGACGATCCCGAGCCTGCGCAGCGAGGTCGGCACTCTCTCGGGCGGTCAGCGCCAGCAGGTCGCGGTCGCCCGCTCGCTGCTGGGAGAGCCCAAAGTCGTCCTGCTCGACGAGCCGACCGCGGCGCTCGGCGTGGCGCAGACGGAGCAGGTGTTGAACCTGATCCGGCGCCTGCGCGAGCGCGACCTCGGCGTCGTCATCATCAGCCACAACCTGGTCGACGTCTTCGAGGTCGCCGACCGCATCTTCGTCCTGCGGCTGGGTCGCGCGGCCGGCGAGTTCAGCGCCGAAGCGACGACCGAGGAGCACGTCGTCTCGGCGATCACCGGCGTCGGCCAGGAGGGCGAGAAGCGCAACGACGAGCACGGGGAGCAGGAGCGATGAGCGACGCTGCGGTCACCACCGCCGAGCCGGAGCAGGGCGAGACCAGGTGGCGGGAGACGGCGCGTCGTGTGGTCCAGGGCGACCTCGCCTCGCTGCGGGTGGTGATCGGGCTGGCGGTGATCTGGGCGATCTTCCAGTTCGAGAACGACCGCTTCCTCTCAGCCCAGAACCTGACCAACCTGATGCTGCAGATCACCGCGATCGGCCTGATCTCGGTCGGAGTCGTCTACGTCCTCCTGCTCGGCGAGATCGACCTCTCGGTCGGCGCCGTCAGCGGCCTCGCTGCGGCGGTGATGGCGGTGCTCAACGTCAAGCACGGCTGGAGCCCGTATCTGGCAATTGCCGCCGCGGTCGCGGTCGGAATGGCGATCGGGCTGCTGCAGGGCAGCCTCTTCAGCCGCTTCGTCGTGCCCTCCTTCGTCGTCACCCTGGCCGGCCTGCTGGCCTGGCAGGGAGCGCTCTTACAGGTGCTCGGGTCGACCGGGTCGATCAACCTCACCGACCCCAAGATCACCGGCCTCGCCAACATCTTCTACTCGGACGCGGTCGGCTGGGTCTTCGCCGCGCTTGTGGTCGGCGCCTACGGTGCCGTGCTTTTCATCGGCCACCGCCGCCGCGTCGCCGCCGGCCTCGCCGAGGAGGGGATCGCCACGCTCGGGTTCCGCTTCGGCCTGGTTGCCGTGGTGACGATCGCCGCGGTCGCGGTCCTCAACTCCGATCGCGGCGTGCCGCTGGCGCTGCTGATCCTGCTTGCGTTCGTCGTCGGCATGGAGTACGTGGTCAGGCGCACTGCCTTCGGGCGCCACGTCTTCGCCGTGGGCGGCAACGCCGAGGCCGCGCGGCGTGCCGGAATCCCGGTCAACCGGATCCGCGTCGTGGTCTTCGGGATCGCCGGGACGATGGCGGCGATCGGCGGCATCATGGCCGCCTCGCGCCTGCTCGCGGTCAACCAGAACTCGGGCGGCAACGAACTGCTGCTGCTGGCGATCGCCGGCCCCGTGATCGCGGGAACCAGCCTCTTCGGCGGGCGCGGCTCGGTCTGGACGGCGCTGATGGGGGCCCTGGTGATCGGCTCGATCTCCAACGGCATGGACCTGCTGGCGCTCTCCTCGGCGGTCAAGTTCATGGTCACCGGCGGCGTCCTCCTGCTCGCCGTCCTGGTCGACGCTGTCGCCCGCCAGCAGCGGGCAGGTTCCGGCCGCGCCTAGAGGCCACTGGGCCTCCTAGCGGGCGAAAAGGAGCGAAGCGCCCACAGCGCCGCCGAGGTCTCCGAGCGAGGCGACGCGGACCGCCGGCGGGCGCTCGTCGACGAAGAGGTGCTTTGTCATCTCCTGCATCAGCGGCTCCCTGTAGCGCTCGCCGAAGCGGACGCCGAGTCCGCCGCCGACGATGATCGCTTCCGGGTCGACCAGGTTGACGGCGGAGGCGATGCCGGTGCCGAGCGCCTCGATCGCGCGGTCGATCAGCTTCTCGGCCAGGTGGTCGCCGTGGTCGAGGGCCCGCTCCCAGATGCCGCTGGTCAGCCTGGGTTTCTCGTGCTTCTCCATCAGCTTGAAGAGGTCCGTCTTGTGGCCCTCTTCGTGCAGGCGCCGCGCCTCCGCTTCCATCGCCGAGCGGCCGGCATAGGCCTCCATGCACCCCTTGCGGCCGCAAGGACACTTGGCCCCGCCGCGCTTGACGACCATGTGCCCGATCTCGCCGGCGGCGCCGCGACCGAGCCAGGGCCTGCCGTCG
>DASTNW010000047.1:0-20328 GCA_035762685.1 Solirubrobacterales bacterium
CTCCCCGCTGTTGCTCCGCCGACCCATGCCCCGACCCCCCTCTCCGCCTCGCGGGTCATCAGCCGTCACCTCGACACCTGGGTCGAGGCGGACCAGGGAACGGTCCTTTCGACCTGGCGCGAACGCGACGCGCTGCGCGGGCGCGAGGTCGCCTGGGACGGCGGCTCAGGGGTCGCCGACGGAGTCGACGACCGCGGCTACCTACTCGTCCTCACCGCCGACGGCGACCGCGTCGCCCTCGGCGCCGGCGAGGTCCACCTGCGGCTCTGAGTCCTCCGCGCCGTCGCTGGCCTTCGACTCAGGCCCCTGGGCCGAGCCTGACGCCTGGGCGCCGTCCGCTCCCTGCCCGCCTTTGCGCTTGCCGCGTTTCTTGCGCCGGCGCTTGCCGCCTTTGGGGAAGTTGCGAAGCAGCTCGCGGGCGACCGCGGAGGGTTTCCGCGCCATCCGCATGCGGGCGCCGCGCAGCACCTCCTCGCCCTCGGGCGTGTGTGAGACGGCCGCGGCCAGCAGGGCCACCGCCAGCCGCCGGTCGTGTTTGCGGGCGGCGTGGACGAGCCGGCGCGCGTTGCGGCCATGCGCTCGCCCGGAGGAGTTGACCAGCAGGCCGAGCAGCCGCTTCGTCTCCGGCCAGCGCTGCACCGCGTACTCCTCGTGCAGTTCGCGGGTGTAGGAGGCGAGCCTCCAGACCCACGCCTGCGCCTGGTCGCGACGGCCGATCCGTTTGTCGACCAGCGCCTGCAGCAGGGTCTTGGTCCCGGCCCGCTTGTCCTCGCGGCTCCAGGTGCCGACGATGTCGATCGCGTCGTCGAAGGCGTCCGGATCGCCGAGGTCGGCGATCTCCCCCAGCGCTTTCAGCCGCAGCTGCGAGTTGCGGTTGCGCTGCACGCAGGTCAGCAGGAAGCGACGGCGCAGCTCCTTGGTCTTGTCGTTCTGCAGCATCGCCCGCGCCCGCCGCCAGCCCTGGGTGTTGACGCGGGCGCCCGCCAGCGCCGCCCACGCATGCTGCTCCGGGTAGTCGAGGTTCTCGACCGCGATCCGCCAGATCTCCCGTTCCAGAACCTCCATCCGTTTCTCCTCGACGTCGGAAACGGGGACGATCCGCCGCTCGACCCGGACCCGGCGGCCGCGGCCGCGGCGCACCGGGCCGACGACGATCGCGCCGCCGCGGTAGACGTCGCGGTCGAGCAGGCTGTGCAGGGTGACGATCGACTCGTCGTGGGTGGTCGCCGGGTGCACGAAGTCGATCACCAGGCCGGCCTCCTTGCCCGGCGCCCGCCGGGTGACGCGGCCGACCCGCTGCTGGTAGATCCGCCGCGAGGCGGTCGGCGCCAGGTGCATGCAGATCGTCGCCCGCGGCGAGTTCCAGCCCTCGGCCAGCAGCATCGCGTTGCAGAGCACGTCGACGTCGCCGCGTTCGAAGCCGGCGAGGATCTCGGCCAACTCGCGCTTCGGCGTCTCGCCGGAGACCGCCTGGGCGTTGATCCCGGCGTTGCGGAAGGCTTTGGCGACGTTCTTCGCGTGCTGGACGCCGGCCGTGTAGAGGACGCCGGGGACTTTGCGGAAGCGCGTCTTGTAAAGGTCGGCGATGGCGACGTTGAAGGGCTCCTGGTCGAGCAGGGCGGCCAGCTCCTCCTGGTCGAAGTCCTGGTCGACCTCGCCTTTGCGCAGCGGCACCTTGGCGATCGTCCGCACCCCCGGCCCGGGCGGGATCCGCAGGCAGCGCAGCGGCGAGATCACGCCGCGCCGCGCCGCCTGGGCGAGATCGAAGCGCGAGGTCTGGGTCGGGAAGAGGTCGGCGACGTGGCGGGCGATCAGCGCCCCGGTCGCGGTCATGCCGATGAAGACGGGGCCGTTCCAGGCGCGGATGCAGGCGCTGGTTTTCTCGCCCAGCGCGGTGTGGGCCTCGTCGCAGATCACGATCGAGTAGGCGTCGGAGACTTTCTTGTGGTTGCGGACGAACCACTGGTAGGTCTCGACCGTGACCGGACCGTCGGGGTCGTCGCGGCCGTCCAGCAGCGGCGGCCGCAGGCGCTCCTTGTAACCGCGGTCGGAGATCTCGCCGATGAACTGGTCGACCAGGTTGCGGCGATGGGTGAGGATCAGCACGCCACCGGTCTTGCTGGCCTCGATGAAGCCGACCGCGGCGACGGTCTTGCCGGCCCCGGTCGCGTGCTCGAACCAGAAGCGGCGGGCGGCGCCCGGATCCTCCGGCGCCTCCTCGACGACCTCCTCCTCGTCCTCGGCCGGCTGTTCCTCCCAGTCCTGCGGCTCCTCGTCGGGGGCGAGCTCCTCGTCCTCCTCCAGGACGTCGCCCTCCTCCTCCTCGGCCTCGCTGCCGTTGGGGCTCGGGGCCTCCTCGACCTCCTCCACCTCGACCGCCGTCGCATCGCCGTTGCGGCGCTCGTCGTCGGCGACGATCTGTTGCTCGGCCATCAACTCGGCCAGCGTGCCCGAGAGCGCGTCGACCTGGTGCGGGTTCAGTTCGGCGCCGTCGCGCAGCTTCGGCGGTTCGTCGGCGAGCAGGCGCTCCAGACCGAGCAGCAGGCCGAAGTCCCGGCGCCACTCGATCGAGGGGTGCTCGGCGCCCGCGTCCAACTCGGCCAGGGCAGCGTCGAGGGCGCGGCGGCGGGCGCTGCCGGGGACGAGCGCCTCGGGGCCCTCGCCGTCGAGCAATAACGGCTCGCGGGCAAACTCCGCCGCACGCTCGATATCGGCGCTTGAAGGAACTGCCGCAGACGCGGCAACGTCGCTGGTCTTGGCCATAGAAGGCTTCTGGGGTCCGCCCCCGCCGAGCACTAACAGCCGGCCGGAGGCAAATGAACGAGGGCTGCGGGGAGTCGGTCCACCCCTTCTCCCCGAGATCTCAGCGGCTCGCATACGGCGAACCGAACGTACGTATTGTAATCACGGATCCGATGACCAAGGTACGCACCCTGTTCATAACGCTCCTGGCGCTGGCCTCCACGGCCCTCGTGGCGGGCGGCTGCGGCTCCTCCGCGGGTGGGGAGAGCGGCGGCCAGCCACCTGACTACGAGCGCGTCCTGGCCGGCTCGCCGGCGCCGCTGGCGGCCCTGCACGAGCAGGCGAACGAGTTGCTACCCGGGGGCTTCGGCGCCTACGAGAAGCGGATCGCGGCGCTCGCGGGCTACCCGGTCGTCGTCAACGTCTGGGCCTCCTGGTGCGGGCCCTGCCGCTATGAGTTCCCGGTCCTGCAGAAGCTCTCCGCCCGCTACGGCAAGCGGGTCGCCTTCCTCGGCGTCGACTCCGAAGACGACACCGACGCGGCCAAGACGTTCCTCGCCGAGGAGCCGGTGCCATACCCCAGCTACAGCGACTCCGACAAAGAGATCCTCGATTCACTCGGCGGCCGTGGTGGCCTGCCCGACACCGCCTTCTACGACCGTCGCGGCGAACTCGTCTACCTCAAGCAGGGCCCGTACGTCGACAACTCCGAACTGGAAGAAGACGTGCGCCGCTACGCACTGCAGGGCGGATAATCGATCCGTGGAAGCTTTCGTAGCCATCGCCCTAGTCGGCTTCGCCCTCTTGCTTGCCGAGCTGCTGCTGCCGACCGGCGGCGTCCTGGCGGCGCTCGGCTGTGCCGGCCTGGTTGCCGGCGGCGTCGTCGCGCTCGACTCCAACAGCGACGGCGCCGACGTGATCGGCCCGGCCCTGATCACGCTCGGTGTCCTCTCCGCGGTGACCTTCTACTTCGTCGCCCGCAAAGTCGTCGAGGCCCACCGCGACCGGCCGGTGCGGACCGGCGCCGAGGAGCTGATCGGCGCCAGCGCCGAGGCCCGCTCGACGATCGACCCGGAGGGGAAGGTCTGGCTGGAGGGCACCCTCTGGAGCGCCCGCCTGGCGAACGGGGGCGCCCCGGCGCGGCTGGGGGATAAAGTCACCGTCGAGGCGGTCGACGGGCTGACGCTGGTCGTTCGCCGGCAGCCGCCGTCCGCGCAGACGACCGAAGGAGAAGGCTGATGGAAATCGCGCTCGGAGTATTCGCCGTCCTCGTCTTCTTTGCGCTGATCGCGGTCGGCATGTCGGTGCGGGTGCTGCGCGAGTACGAGCGCGGCGTGATCTTCCGCCTCGGCCGCCTGATCGCCCAGAAGGGGCCGGGCCTGATCCTGCTGATCCCGCTGATCGACCGCATGGTCAAGGTCGACCTGCGGACGGTGACGCTGAACATCCCGCCGCAGGAGGTGATCACCCGCGACAACGTCCCCTGCCGGGTCAACGCGGTCGCCTACTTCCGCGTCGTCGACTCCAACCGGGCCGTGGTCGAGGTCGAGAACTACCTGCTCGCGACCTCGCAGATCTCGCAGACGGCGCTGCGCTCGGTGCTCGGCAAGGCCGAACTCGACCAGTTGCTGGCCGACCGCGAGCGCCTCAACGAAGAGCTGCAGAAGATCATCGACGAGTCGACCGAGCCCTGGGGCGTGAAGGTGACCGCGGTCGAGATCAAGGACGTCGAGATCCCCGAGCAGATGCAGCGGGCGATGGCCCGCCAGGCCGAGGCCGAGCGCGAGCGGCGGGCCAAGATCATCAACTCCGAGGGCGAGTTCCAGGCCGCGCAGAAGCTCACCGACGCGGCCGACATCATCAGCACCAACCCCGCCTCGCTGCAGCTGCGCTACCTGCAGACGCTGCTGGAAATCGGCAGCAACCAGAACACCACCGTGGTCTTCCCGCTGCCGATGGACGTGCTCGAGCCGTTCGTGGGCAAAGGCGCGGCGGGCCGTGCAGCCGGCACCGACCGGCCATCTCGGCCGACCGCGGTGCCGGAGCCGCCCGCGGCGGACGAGCCCGACCCAGACGACCTCCCCCCCTCCCGCTCCTGAGCGCTCCCGAGATCCGCATTGACCAGCTGAGCGGGCTGAGGACGGTCCTCGCCCCCGGTCGCGCCGAGCGGCCCGACCAGTTCAGCTCCGCCGCCGGCTCCTCTGACCGCGGTACCAAGGCCGAGGGCTGCCCGTTCTGCGAGGGGCGTGAGGACCGCACGCCGCCGGAGCTGTACGCGCTGCGGCCCGGGGATGGGCCAGCCGACAGCCCCGGCTGGAAGACGCGGGTGGTTCCGAACCTCTATCCGGCGTTGGGCGGTGCCGACGCTGTTGCAGACGCCGAGGTGGGGGCAGCGGAGGGCGGCAGCCCCGGTGCCGAAGCCGGCTCCTTCGCCAGCAGCGGCGACCCCCTGCTGGCCTCGCGGCGAGCGGGCGAACCCGACCTCTTCTCCTCGCGCCCGGCGATCGGCGCCCACGAGGTGATCGTCAACTCACCCGAACACATAACGGCGATGGCCGCGCTCGACGAGGAGCAGTTCGCCCTCGCGGTGGAGGCCTGGCGCGAGCGCATGCGCGCCCATGCCGACGCCGCCTACGTGCAGCTGATCGTCAACGAGGGCGGTGGCGCCGGCGCCTCGCTCGAGCACACCCACGCCCAGCTCTACGCGTTGCCGTTCGTGCCGGCGGCGGTGGCGCGGGAGCGGGAGCGGGCCGGGGCCTACGCCGAACGCACCGCCGGCAGCGGCCTGCTCAGCGACGTCCTGGTCGAGGAGGTGCGCCGGGCCGAGCGCCTGGTCGCGATCGACGACGAGGCGGCGCTGATCTGCCCCTGGGCCTCACGCTCACCGTTCGAGCTGCGGATCGTGCCGCGCCGCGAGTCCGCCAGCTTCGCCGAGGACGAAGGCGGGGCGGCGATGCTGCGCACCGCGATGCGCGTCCTCGCCACCCGTTTCGACGGACCGCCGGAGCTGAACCTCTGGGTCCGCACCGCGCCCCGCGGGGCCGACCGCTTCCACTGGCACGTCGACATCGCTCCGCGCCTGACGATAAAGGCCGGCTTCGAGCTCGGCACCGGCGTGGACATCAACGTCTACCCGCCGGAGCGCGCGGCGAGCGACCTGCGCGAAGCCCTGGGAGACTGACCGGCGTGCCACCCAACCCACGGCCGATCCCGCGCTTCATCGCCGACACGACCCAGGAGGGGATCCCCCACGGGCGCTTCGCCGAAAGGCTGGCGAAAGCGTTGGCAAAGGCGGTGGAGGGAATCGAGGACCTGCCCGAAGGCGCTGCCCTCCCGGACCAGGTCGAATGGTTCCCAGAGCGCGCCTGGGGCGGCCGGGTCTGGGTTCCCTGCTCTGCCTACAGCGAGAGCGACGAGGGCAGGCTGGAGCTGTTCGGCCACGTCTCCTACGTGCAGCCGCCAGGCGACGATCCCTCCGACTTCCGCGCCAAGGCCGACTTCACCGACGTCCTCGCCGCGGACAACCCCGACTGGCGCATCGACCTCAACGACGACGTGATCGGGCGCTGGCGCGGCGAGAACGGCCGCGCCGGCGCCGTCACCCTCGTCTGGGGCCGCCCCCTGGTCCGCGGCGCCGTCGCCGCCAGCGCCGAGCTGGAGGCGGAGACCGTCGACCAGGAGGAGATCTCCCAGGACCGCTTTACCCTGATCGCCCTCGACGCCCTCGAGGGCTACGGCGACGAGATCTTCATGCAGGTCAAGCTCTGGAGCCGCCGCGCCCAGGAGCTCGCCTCCGAGACGCTTTACGGCTAGCCGCCTCCCGGCTCAGGCGAGGACCTCGACCTCGGCGCGAATGCCGGAAGCGGCGGCGAGGCGGCTGTCGAAAGTGACCAGCGGCTCCTCCAGCAGCTCGGCCAGGGAGACGTAGAGAGCGTCGTAGAAGCTGACGTTCTCGCGCAGCTCCCAGGCCCGGGGCACGAGCTCGCGATGCCTCACGCGCCGCAGCGGCATCGTGATCAGGTCGTCCAGCGCGTCCCGAGCCGCGTCGGTGTCGATCTCTCCCCGACGGACCCCCCGACGCAGCGCGTGCCCGACCTCGGCGTCGACGAGGTGGGGCGCCCAGAGGCGGGCGCGGTCGGCAACCAACCGGCCGCGCGCCACCCCTGCACACTCGGCGTCGCCGAGGTACTCGATCAGGACCGAGGCGTCGACGACCGGCATCAGTCGCCCCGCGCCTCGCGCAGCGCCGACAGGATCGTCTCCCGGCTCAGGCTCGAGGGGCCACGGGCTTTGATCCTGGCGTCGATCTCCTCGAAGCTCCTCTGGGTCGCGATCGTCGCCAGTTCCCGCTTGATGTAGTCGGAGAGCGACATCCCTTCGGCCATGGCGGTCGCCTTCAAGGCCCGGTGGACGTCGTCGGGGACATTTCTGACCTGGATCATTTTGGACATGTGCTTCACATTAATAGGTGTGGCGGACATGTCCCTCTCTCGGCAAGCCTCATGGCGGAGATCGTGCAGGACGCGAGCACACGCGTGGTGCGCAAGATGCAACGCTTCTGACGCCGGCCTCACATCTAAGGGAAAATTCTCGACGGGCCCCGATAGCTCAGCTGGATAGAGCGATCCCCTCCTAAGGGATAGGCCGCTGGTTCGAATCCAGCTCGGGGCATACCAACGGCGCGGGAACGGGCTTGCAGCCCTCCGCCGGTGCAACTTTCCGGGGCCCGGGTCGGTTGTACTGGGAGTGCGTTCCGTGAGCCGATTCGATTCTCCTCTCTTCCGGTCGACCTCCCGCGGGCTGGCGTTCGTCGCCGCCCTCGCGATGCTGGCTGCCTGCCAGCATGCGCTGGCGCCCGCCGACGCCGGGGCGCAGACGATCCGTTTTCAGGGCGAGCGGGTCGAGGCGCCGCGCGGCTGGCCGGTCTACCGGCTCGCCGAGCACCCGCGGATGTGCGTGCGGCTGGACCGGAGGGCGGTCTATCTGGGCACGCCGGGGGCGGAGCAGCGCTGTCCCGCCGAGGCGACGATCGGGCCGCGCAGGGCGGTCCTGGTCGAAGGCGCCGCCGGCGCCGCGCGCTCGTCCGCGCTCCCCGTACCCACCCGCTCGCTCGCCGCTGCATCGGCCGGGGGCAGCTTCTTCACCGGGCTCGGCTTCGACGCCTGCACCGCCCCCTCCTCGCGCTCGATGGCGGCCTGGGCGGAATCGCCGTACCGGGCGATCGGCGTCTACATCGGCGGCGAAAACCGCGGCTGCTCGCAGCCGAACCTGACCGCGAGCTGGGTCAGCACCCAGACCGCCGCGGGCTGGAACCTGATCCCGACCTACGTCGGCCTGCAGGCGCCGACCAGCGCCTGCAGCAGCTGCGCCAAGATCAGCGCCAGCCAGGCGACGGCGCAGGGGACGGCTGCGGCGAGCGACGCGGTAGCCCAGGCCGCCGCGCTCGGGATGGGCGCCGGCAGCCCGATCTACAACGACATGGAGGCTTACACGCAGACCTCCAGCGCCACCGGCGCCACCCTCGCCTTCCTCGAGGCCTGGACTGAAAAGCTGCACTCGCTCGGCTACATCTCCGGCGTCTACAGCAGCAGCGGCTCGGGGATCGAGGACATCGCCGACCAGATCGGCACCGGCTACAACCTGCCCGACCAGCTCTGGATCGCCAACTGGAACGGACGGGAAGACACGATCGACCCCAACGTCCCGGCCAGCGCCTGGAACCTGCACCAGCGCATCCACCAGTACCGCGGCGGCCACGACGAGCGCTACGGCGGCGTCACGATCAACATCGACAACAACTACGTCGACGGGGCGACGGTCGGGAACGCGGCCCCGAGCGCCGCGAACGAAGACCCGGTCGGCCGCCTCGAGCTGACCGCCTCGCCCTCGCCGGGACAGCTGCGAGTGCGGGGCTGGGCGCTCGACAAGAACGCGCCGACCCAGCCGCTGGCCATCCGCGTCTACGTCGGCGGGAGGGCGAGTGCGCCCGGTGCCCTCGCGCACGAGCTCGGCGTCGTCGCGACGCTTTCGCGCCCGGACGTCGGCGCGAGGTTCCGCCAGGCTGGAGCGCTGCACGGCTTCGACGTCAGCTTCCCGACCGTGAAGTCGGGACCGCAGCCGACCTGCGTCTACGCGGTCAACGCCGGCCCCGGAGCGGACCGGCTGCTCGGCTGCCGGAACGTCTCGATCCCGGTCGCGGTCACGCTCTCCCACCCGCGGGCCACTGCCGCCGGCGTCCGCGTCCGCGTCTCCTGCGAGTGGCCGGCCGGTACCCAGTGCCCGGGCCAGCTCGCGCTCCGCACTCGGCTCGAGATCACGCAGCCGCGCAAGCGCGGCCGGCCGGCGCAGACCCGGACCGTCGTCCGCTCACTGGGGCGACGCGCCTTCCGGCTCACGGGCGCGCGCTCGCACTCCTTCCTGGTCCCCTTCAGCGCTGGTGCCCGCGCGCTGCTGCGCCAGCGGGGAGAGCTGCGGACGCAGTTGATCGCCGCGATCCCCGGCGGCCGCCGGGTCGTCGTGCTCACCGCCAGCTTCTGACTCGTTGAGGACTTGACCCACCTATGGTGTGGTCAAGTCCTCAATCTTCGCCGAGCGCCTCGCGCAGGCCCGCCAAGTCGGAACGCAGCTCCGCGACCTCGCGCTCGAGGCGGGTGAGTCGGTCCTCCGCGGGGGCCAGCTCCGGTCGGCCGCCGGCCTCGCCCGACTCCTTGGCCTCCGTGACATCGGCCCCGTCGCTGGCGCCGGTCGTCGCCCTCTCGTCGACCCCACCACTCCCGGCGGTCGCCCCCTCCTCGCCGAGCCCACCCAGAAGCTGCTCGTAGCGCTCCTCCTTCTGACCCGGGCGCCGCTCGTGCCGAGCGACGTAACCGCGATCGACGAGGGTGTCCAGCGCCACCTGCACCGCGGCGAGGTCGGCGAAGCCGTACAGGCGCTCGCTGCGCTGCTTCAGCTCGCCGGGGGTCTGCGGCCCGCGCAGCATCAGCACCGCCAGCAGGGAGAGCTCCGCGTCCCCCACGCCCAACGCCTCGGGCAGCAGGTGGCGGTACTTGCGGGCGCGGCTGCCGGCGCCGCTGGCGAGGCGCGTCCAGCCGCGCAGGGCGAGCCGCCGCAGCGCCTCGGCCACGGTCGCCTCGTCGTAGTCGACGACCGGACTCCGGTTGGTCGACTGGTTACAGGCGAGCCGCAGGGCGTTGAGCGAGAGCGGGTAGGCGTCCGGCGTCGTGCGCTGCTTCTCGATCAGGCAGCCGACGACGCGGACCTCGACTGCGTCTGGCTCCATCGATCCAGCCTCAGCCGCGGTCCGGCCGCTCCGGGTAGATCTCGTCGATGGTGACGAGGGCGCGGTAGGGCGCCGCGGCGGCGGCCTCGATCTTCTCGCCGCCGCCGGCGAGCCGGTCGACGACGGCAACCACACCGGCCACCTCCAGGCCCTCCTCGCGGACCCGCTCGACCGCCGTCGCGGTCGAGCCGCCGGTGGTGACCGTGTCCTCGACGACGAGACAGCGCAGCCCGGGGTTGACCGGGCCCTCGACCCAGCGCTGCAGCCCGTGCTCCTTGCGCTCGCCGCGGACGAAGAAGGCGACGAGCCCGGCCCCGGAAGGGACGGCGATCGCGGCGCAGGCGGGTGGGATGGCCGCGGTCGCCGGGCCACCGACGGCCTCGGCGCCGTGCTCGGCGGCCGCCGCTGCGATCAACTCGCCGGCGGCGCGGAACCCGGCCGGCCGCATCAGCGCCCGGCGGGCATCGACGTAGTACTGGGCCGTGGCCCCGCTCGACAGGGTCACTTCGCCGAGCACCAGCGAGTGCTCGCGCAACTCGGCGAGCAGAGTTTGCTTGGCGGCGTCGAGGTCGGCCACGGCGCCATCCTAGGTCGAACCCAGGCCCGCGGTCGGGCGGTCGGCCTCCGGCAAGAGGTGCCTAGGCGAGCGCGTCGCGAAAGCCCTGGCGCCAGCTGGGGTGGCCCGGCTCCCAGGCCAGCTCGCGCTTGGCCTTGGCGTTCGAGGCCCCGCGCATCTCCAGCGCGGCGCCGGCCAAGTCCGGCCCCGCCACGAGCCGCGCCAGCCAGGCCGGCACCCGGCGCGGCGGCCTGGCGCCCAGCGCCTCCGCATACACCGGGAGCCACTCGTGCAGCGGCGCCGGCTCGTCGTCGGCGACGTTGTAGACGCCGGGGGCGCCCCGATCCAGCGCCGCCACGAAGGCGGCCGCCGCATCGTCGACGTGGACGAAGGAGAAGATGCCGGTCCCGGCGCCGACGACGGGGTTGCGGCGCTTCAGCGTTTCCTCGGCCACCGAGCCGGCGCGGTCGTAGTAGGTGCCGGGCCCATAGAACGTGCCACAACGGAGCGCGACGCCCTCCAGGCCCTCCGCCTCGGCCACCTGTCCCTCGAGATCGACCAGGGCATCCCGAGCGGCACCGAAACGGCCCGGCGGGTCGACGAACAGCGGCGCCGTCTCGTCCTTGACCCAGTCGCCTTCGGGCTCGTAGAAGAAGGCCACGCTCTCGGCGACGATCCGCCGGGCGCCAGCGGCATGGGCGGCGGCCACGAGGTTGCGCGTCCCCTCGCTCCGCACCCGGTTGGTCGCCGCCAGGTAGTCGGACCTCAGCTTGAAGCGTGGCGGCAGCGCGGTCAGGGCGTGGACGACGACCTCCGGCTTCGCCGTCATCACCGCCCCCCGCAGGGCGTCGGCGTCGAAGGCGTCGCAGACGACCGCCTCGGCGCCGGCGGCGCGGATCGCCTCGGCGCGCTCGTCGCGGCGCGTCATCCCCGTCACCTCGTGCCCGGCCGCGAGCAACTGCCGCACCAGTGGCCTACCGATCGCGCCGCTGGCGCCGGCGACGAAGACCTTCACCAGATGAAGATGTCCTCGCCGTAGTTGATGCGCTCGTAGATCTCCGGCTGGTCGGCGATGAAGGTGCGGATGCAGCCGTGGCTGGCGGGGTAGTCCGGCACCGATTCGTAGCCGTGGACCGCGTAGCCGCCGTAGAAGTAGAACGAGTAGTACATGCCGTGCGAGTTGTAGCCGGGTTCGGTGCGGATGAACTCGAAGTGGCCGGTCACGGTCGGGGTCGAGGACTTGCCGGAGGAGACGGGGTAGATCGCGAACGGCTTGTCGCCCTTGGTGAAGACCAGCACCTGCTTGGAGAGCGGCGCCTCGAGGTGTTCGCCGGCGTTCGGGTAGCGCACGTGGTAGCCGCCCTTGCCCGCGAAGACTCGCTTGACCAGGCCCTTGCCGGCCCGCGAGCTGCGGGCCATGTCGTTGACTTTGCGGTAGGCGAGCACGCCGCGGGCGGTCTTGCCGCCGAAGCAACGGCCGCTGTTGGCGATGTAGCCCATCTTCCGCATCGCCTTCTTGAAGCCGACGACGGTGTCGCCGCACTGGCCCTGGTGCAGGGCCGGGAAGCTGACCTTCCAGCTCTTGCGGGCGGTGCTGTCGCCACCCAGGGCCGCGGTCGCCTCGTGCTTGGCGCTGACCGCGTACTTGCCGTCCTCGCGGACGATCACGCTGGTGCGGAAGCTGCCGGTCCCGCCCTTCCCCTTGCCGATCGCCAGCCTGCGGGTGAGCAGCTCCTTGCCGTCGAGGTAGAAGGTGACCTCGACGCGCTGACCGGCGACGTAGGGGCTGACCGTGCCGAAGACGGGAACCTCGCCGAAGATCTGCGCCCGGCCGTTCTCGAGGTGGCCGAGCTTGATCTTCACGGTCGCCTCGGGCGCGCCCTGGGGGGCGCTTTCCTTCGGCCCGGTGCTCGCCGCGGAGGCGAAGGCGGGGACTGCGAGCAGCGCCGCGAGGGCGAGGAGGCAGACGAGGCGGCGGCTCACCGGCCGGATGCTACTGACCGAGCAGGGCGACAGAGTTGTTCAGCATGTGCAGGATGATCCCGGGCACGATCGAGCCGGTCTTCTCGTAGAGCAGGCACAGCACGAAGCCGAAAACGATCAGCGGCGGCACGGCGGTAATCCCGGTCAGCGCGTGCAGACCGCCGAAGAGCAGGCCCGCGATCAGTGCCGCCGTGACCCGCGGCAGCTTCTCCCTGAGACCGCCGTAGAGCATCCCGCGGAAGCAGATCTCCTCGCTGATCGGCGCCGCGACGACGATCAAGAGCACCTGCACCGGCACCGCCCCGAACGCCTCGGCGATGTCCTCCTGCTCCGGTTCGACGATCAGCAGGGCGTAGGCGAAGGCGAGGAGGAGATAGGCGCCGACGGACGCGGCCATCCACTTCAGGGCGGAGGGCTGGAAGCCGCGCACCCCGAGCCGCCGGAGGACCTCCCCCAGCGTCGCCGCCCCCCGCTGCGCGGCGATCGCCATCGGGACCATCAGGAACCCGATCGCCGTCGCGATCTGCAAACCGACGTTCCCGAACGTCGTCAGCTCCCCGTCTTCCTGCCCGATCGCCGCAAACGGAATCCCCAGCACGACCCCGGTCCCCAAAGCGAGCACGACCCCGAGCACCGCGGCCCCCGGCCCCCAGTTCGAGTACGGAAAAGGAGCCCGATACCCCTCCCGGCGGCTTGTACTTTTTCGTCTCTCGATCAAAGGACTGCCGGCGACGCCCCACCGAAAAAGTTGAGCCGGGAGGGGTATCGGGCTCCTTCTGCGGCTAATTTGCAGCCCATGTCGCCCGCAGTCTCCCAGGTCTCCCGCTCGACCCGGACCCGCTTGCGCCTGCTGCGCCGGCTGCTCGTCGTCGTCGTCTTGCTCGTCCTCGCCACGATCGCCCTGAGCCAGTTCACGGAGCTGAAGCGCCTGGCCACCGGCATCCTCGCCTCGACCGCCGTGATCGGCCTGATCGTCGGCTTCGCCGCCCAGCACACGATCGGCAACCTGGTTGCCGGCGTGCAGCTAGCGGTCTCGCAGCCGTTCCGGATCGGCGACCGCATCAGCTTCGACGAGAACGAGGGGCGCGTCACGGACATCACCCTTGCCTACACCTACGTCGACCCCGGCGACGGCAGCTCCGTGGTGATCCCCAACCAGCTCCTGGTCGAAGGGATCGTCCACAACCGCTCGACCGAAGACACCGTCGCCTGAGCGCCGTCAGCGCCGAAGTACCCTCTGAGCGATGACGCAGCGCACCCGGCGACAGCGACGCCGCGGCGGGATCGGCGGCAAGCTCCTGCTCGTCTTCGGCACCGTCTTCGCCCTGCTCGCGATCGTCGCCATCGGCGTCACCTCGTGGGTGCTCGACGTCGCCGCCGACGCCCCCTCGCTCGCTAGCTGCAAACCGATCGACCGCGGTGGCAACTCGACCGTCTACGCCGCCGACGGCAGCAAGCTCGGCGTGATCGCCTCCGACGAAGCTCGCACGCCCGTCGCCCTCGACCGCATCCCCAAGAACGTGCAGTTGGCGACGGTCGCGATCGAGGACCAGCGCTTCTACGAGCACGGCGGCGTCGACCCGGAGGGAATCCTCCGTGCCGCGCTCAAGGACATCGAAGCCGGCAAGGCGGTCGAGGGTGGCTCGACGATCACCCAGCAGTTGGTCCGCAACCTCTGCATCCCCGATCCCGAGCGCGACCTCGAACGCAAGATCGTCGAGGCGAAGCTGGCGATCGAGTACGCCAAGCGCCACTCGCGGCGACAGGTCCTCGGCCAGTACCTCAACATCGCCTCCTACGGGACGATCCAGGGCAGCACCGCGGTCGGGGTCCAGGCGGCCTCGCGGATCTACTTCTCGAAGCCGGTCTGGGAGCTGGGCCTGGCGCAGGCGGCGCTGCTGGCCGGGTTGCCGCAGGCGCCCTCCGAATACAACCCGGTCCTCAACCCCGGGACGGCGCGCGCACGGCGCAACCAGGTGCTGCGACAGATGGCGAAGCTCGGCTTCGCCTCCCCCGAGCGCGCCAGGGCCGCCGAACGGGCGGGCCTCGGGCTCGACCCCTCCGACGACTACTTCGAGCACCGCCAGCCCTACTTCTTCGACTACGTCGAGAACGAGCTGATCGAAGAGTACGGCGTCAACACCGTGCGGCAGGGCGGGCTGAAGGTGCAGACGACGGTCGATCCGGACCTGCAGCGGGTCGGCCTGGAAGCGATGCGCTCGGCCCTCCCCTACTCGACCGACCCCGCCTCGGCGCTGGTCGCGATCGATCCGCGCGACGGCCACATCAGGGCGATGGTCTCCAGCCCCCGCTACGGGCAGAGCCAGTTCAACCTCGCCGCCCAGGGACACCGCCAGCCGGGCTCGACCTTCAAGACCTTCGTGCTGACGACGGCGATCAAGCAGGGCATCGACCCCTACTCGACCTACTACACCTCGAAACCGCTCGACCTCGACCTGCCCCACTGGGGCCACTGGGAGGTGAGCACGGCCGACGAGGGCTACCAGGGCACGGTCAACCTGCAGCAGGCGACGGTCAGCTCCGACAACACCGTCTTCGCCCAGCTCGACCTCGACGTCGGCCCGAAGAGCGTCGCCCAGACGGCGAAGTCGATGGGGATCGTGACCCAGCTCGACGGGATCCCGGCCGAGGGGCTGGGCGGGCTGCGGATCGGCGTCTCGCCGCTGGAGATGGCGAGCGCCTACGCGACCCTCGCCGCCGGCGGCGTCCACCGCGACCCGGTCTCGATCGAGCGGGTCGTCTTCCCCAGCGGCAAGGTCGAGCGGCCGCAGGCGGCGGCCCCGCGACGGGTGCTCTCGGAGCCGATCGCCTGGGAGGTGACGCGCCTGCTGCACGACAACATCACCGAAGGCACCGGCACCGCCGCCTACACCGGCTGTTCCGGACAGGCCGGCAAGACCGGCACCACCGACGAATACACCGACGCCTGGTTCACCGGCTACCAGCCCAACCTGGCGACGGCGGTCTGGGTCGGCTACCCGGAGTCCAACGACGTCTCGATGACCAGCGTCCACGGGATCACCGTCTTCGGCGGCACCTTCCCGGCGGAGATCTGGCACTCGCTGTACTCCGCCGGGGGGATCCCCTGCGAGGAATTCGAGGAACCGGCCGAGAAGGTCAATTGGGCGCCGTACTACGGGCACTTCACCCAGGCGAGTCCAAGCGACACGACCGCGGGCGCGAACGATGGCAGCGAAGAGCCGCCGCCGCCCGGCAGCGCCGCCGTCGGCGGCTATGACCCGGACGAATACGACCCCGACGCCTACGCGCCCGGGGCCGGCCAGGAACCGGCGCCGCTGCCACCGGCCCCGCCCGCGGTCGGCGGCGGAGCTGGGGCCGGACCCACTGGCCGGAGCGGGTAGCTGAGCATCGACCCCGCTCTCGCCTACGTCCTGATGTGGGCGGGGTTCGCGGCCTACCTCGGCGTCCTCGCCATCGCTCCGACGCTCGGTCGGGTCGCCGTCTGGACGGCGATCGTGGTCGCGGTGACGACCTTCGCCCTCGCCCCGGTCCTGCTCTCCCACGACGTCTACAGCTACGTCGACTATGCCCGGCTCGGGGTCGTCCACGGCCTCGACCCCTACGTCCACCCGCCCCTCGCGGCCGCCGGCGACCCGGCCTTCGCCAAGGTCGACTGGACCGAAACGACCAGCGCCTACGGGCCTCTGTTCACCCTCGTGACCTACCCGCTCGCCTGGTTGCCGGTGGCTGTCGCGGTGGCGCTGCTGAAGGCCGCGGCCGCGATCTCCGTTCTCGGCCTGGCCGCGATCTCCGCTCGCATCGCCTCCTGGCGCGGCGCCGACCCCCTGCGCGCCGCCGCCTTCGTCGCCCTCAACCCCCTCGTCCTCGTCCACGTCGTCGGCGGCGCCCACAACGACGGCCTGGCGATGCTGCTGGCGATGCTCGGCGTCGCCGCCCTCCTCAGCGCCCGCGAGATCTCCGGCGGCGCCGCCCTCCTCGCCGCCATCGCCACCAAGTCCTCCGCCGCCTTCCTCGCCCCCTTCGCCCTCCTCGCCACCGCGAAACCTGGGTCGATGGGCCGATTTCCCACGATATGGGTGGGTTTTCGGCCCATCGGCCGGCTGTTGTTCGGAGCCGTGCTGGCGGCAGTCGGAGTTTGCGGTGTGGCGTGGCTCGCGTTCGGGTGGGACTGGCTGAGCGCGTTTGGGCTGGCGGGGGAGAACCAGGGGCGGACCAGCCATATGAGCGCTCCGATCACGGGCGCCCGCCTCACCGGCCTCGGGCCCGACGCCGTCCGCCTCGCCGCGCTCATCCTCTTCGCCGCTCTCGTCCTCTACCTCCTCCACTGGACCTGGCGCGGCGCCGACTGGCTCCGCGCCGCAGGCTGGGCAGCACTGGGCCTCCTCCTAGCCACCTCCTGGCTCCTACCCTGGTACCTAATCTGGCTCCTCCCCCTAGCAGCCATATCCCGCGACAAGCCGCTGCAGCTCCTAACCCTCGCCCTCACGGCTTACCAACTAGGAGCCAGAATCCCGCTGTAACCACCGAATCGTGTGCAGCCACAGGTCAGTCGACGCGGCCCGTAGGGAGGGGCGGGCGCCCCTCGAAACGTCTTGTACTTTTTCGCCACAGCGCCCCAGGGCGCCAGCCCAACCCCGCCCCTCGAAAAAGTTAAGTGGAGAGGGGTGCCCGCCCCTCCCCCTCCTTCTCCGCCTCTTCCTCCTCCGGCGACGCATGCAGGATCCCCGTGTGGATGCTCCACCCCTCGCGCCGCCCCAGCGCCGTCACCGCGCCGACATAGATCAATTCGCCCACCGTCATCACGCCGCGCACGGCGATCGAGACCAGCGAGGCGAGCGCGAAGCTCTTGCCCGTCAGCGCCCCCTTCAACGCCCAGGCGAAGGCGGCGTCTTTGACGCCCAGCCCGGCCGGCGCCACCAGCGTCACCAGAGCGGCGAAGTAGCCGACCGCCTGCGCGGAGGCAACCAGGAGGATGTCGTCGAAGGGGATGTAGGTGACCGAGCGGGCGACGCAGTAGATGCCGAACCCGACCACGACCCAGTTGAGCGAGTAGTAGGCGATCAAGAGGATGACGCCGCGCAGCGGCACCACCGCCGGCAGCGGCTCGCGCCCGAAGGCCTTCAGCACCTTGTTGGCCAGCGGCCCGAAGACGCGCGGGTGCAGCAGCGCGGTGGCCAGCGGGATCAGCAGCAGCACCGACCAGCGCCACGTCTCGCCCTGCAGGTCGGGGTGCTTGACGATGAAGTAGGCGGCCACGACCACGGCCGAGGTGGCCGAGATCGCCTGTTCGTAGACGATGCTGGCGATCGTCAGGCGCCGCGGCACTCCCGCCCGTTCGGAGAGCAGCACCCGGCCGAGCACGTAGAGGATGCTCCCCGGCACGTAGCGAGCGAGCAGCGGCTGGCCCCAAGCGACCTGCGCCCGGCCGAACCCGATCGGGTGGCCGAGGAAGCGCAGGATGAAGTCCCAGCCGAGCGCGCTGAGGACGAAGAAGAAGGGCAGGATGACGATCGCCGGGACCAGCCAGCCGACGTGGAAGTGGACGCCCTCGTCCTGGATCTCCGCCCACTGGTCGATGACGGTGAGGACCAGGAAGCCGAAGATGAGCACGACGAGGCCGATCTGGAGGGCAAGGCGGACCCTGCGGCTGCGCGGCGGGCGCGTTCCGAACCGCGCTCCCGCCTCGCCGACCCGGTGCAGGAATGGTTGGCGGCGCTCCACGTCAGGCGCACCTTAGTGACCGGGTCGGTTTGGGATAGTCAGCCGATGGGCGAGTTCGAGTTGCTGGCGCGAGTGCGGGAACGGCTGCCGCCTCCCGGCCCACGGGTCCGAGTGGGAAGCGGCGACGACGCCGCCGTCACCGTCCCGGGCGGCGCCACCGCGACCTCGATCGACGCCCTCCTCGACGGCGTCCATTTCCGCCGTGACCGGGCCGGTCTGACCGAGATCGGCCGCAAGGCCCTGGCCGCCGCCCTCTCCGACCTGGCCGCGATGGGGGCGGAGCCGGGCGAGGCCTACGTCGCGATCGGAGTCCCGGCCGACCTCGACGAGGACGGCTGCCTCGAGCTCGTCGACGGGATCGTCGCCGTGGCCGACGAGACCGGGACCACGCTGGCCGGCGGCGACGTCACCAGGGCGCCGGTCCTGGCCCTCACCGTGACCGTCGTCGGTCACGCCGCCGCGCCCGAGCAACTGATCGGCCGCGACGGCGCCAAGCCAGGCGACGCGCTCGTCCTCAGCGGCGAGCTCGGCGGGGCCGCAGCGGGCCTGCTGCTGCTCGAACGGCCGCAGTTGGCCACCGCGGTGCCGGCCTCGACCGCCGAGCTGCTGCGGCGGCGCCAGCTCGACCCGGCCCCGCGGCTCGCCACCGGCAGGGCGCTCGCCGCCGTGGGCGCCCGGGCGATGATCGACCTCAGCGACGGCCTCGGCGGCGACGCCGCGCATCTCGCCGCGGCGAGCGGCGTCGGCTTGGCGATCGACGCCGGTGCTCTGCCGCTGGCGAAGGGCCTGGCCGAGGTCGCGGCGGCGGCCGGTCGCGACCCACTCGAGCTGGCCGTCTCGGGCGGCGAGGACTACGAGCTGCTGGCGGCGCTGCCGCCGGAGCTGCTGGCGGGGGCTGGCGCCGAGATCGGCATGGCCGCGGAGACGACGCTGACCCAGGTCGGAGAGGTCCGGGCGGGAGGGGGAGTCGAGATCAGGCTGCCCGGCGGGGAGACTCTGATGCCGACAGGGTTCGACCAACTGGGCTGAGCACGGCGCCGCCGCCGATCAGCAGCTCACGCACGCCGCGACGCTGCAGCATCGCGACGGCGATCTGCGAGGGGTCCGGCTTGTAGCTGCCCGCCTCGACGAGGCTTTTCAGTTCCTGTGCCTGCATCGCCCTCTGTATCGGCTCAGGATTTAAGATCCTTAGTTCTTGGTACTCGCACATGCGTCCAATTGGCGCCTGCGACTACCCTTCGTCTGTGGCTAACGGGACGGCCCGCATTCTCCTCGTCGACGACGAGCAGTCGATTCAAACTCTCTTGAGCTATCCCCTGCGCAAGGACGGCTACCACGTCACCTCGGCCCTCGACGGCAGCGAAGCGCTGCAGCGCTTCGAAGAGGGCCGCTTCGACCTCGTCATCCTCGACCTGATGATGCCCCGCCTCGACGGGGTCGAAGTCTGCCGGCAGCTGCGCTCGCACAGCCAGGTGCCGATCATCATGCTGACCGCCAAGGGCAGCGAGACCGACAAGGTCGCCGGCCTCGAGGTCGGCGCCGACGACTACATCACCAAGCCGTTCTCGATGCGCGAGTTCCGCAGCCGGGTGAAAGCGGCGCTGCGGCGCTCGCGGATGGGCGGCGAGACGCGCGAGGAGGAGTCGATCGAGAGCGGCGAGCTGACAATCGACTTCGACCGCCGCATGGTCACCCTGCAGGACGAGGAGGTCCGGGTCACCTACGTCGAGTTCGAGATCCTCGGCGCCCTCGCTCGCTCCCCCGGCCGGGTACTCACCCGCGAGACCCTGCTCGAGCACGTCTGGGGCGACTCCGAGTACCGCGACCCGCGCACCGTCGACGTTCACATCAGGCACCTGCGCGAGAAGCTGGAGAGCGACCCCAAGCAGCCCGAGTTCCTCTTCACCGTGCGCGGGGTCGGCTACCGATTCAAGGAGTAGGGATGCGGCGGCTCCGGCTCACCAACCTGGGAAGCCGGATCACGGTGATCGCGATCGCGATCGCGGTCGGCACCTCGATCATCATCTACGCCTACGCGGTCGCG
>DASTNW010000048.1:0-33106 GCA_035762685.1 Solirubrobacterales bacterium
AGTTGGGTCGCTGAGCCTCTTTAACGAGGCGTGCGATTCAGTCGGCACGCGAAGAACAATGCCCGCGACCTTGGAATCTCCGTTGCCGATGCCGAACGCGTGATTCAGACCGCGATCAGTATCGATTCAGACCAAGAAGGCCTTCCTCGCTATACCGGTTTCGTTCGTGGGATACGTGTTCGGGTCGTCGTCGCGCTTGACGATCCCGACTTCATTGTCACAATCCATCAAAGGCGGAACTGATGCGAGCTGACTACGACAGCGAGGCTGACACGATTCAGATCGAACTGGAGGACGTGCGGCGGCTCGGCTATGGCGAGGACGTGGAAAACGGCGCCGTTATCGTGGGCATCTTCGATGATCGACCGGTGATGGTCGATGTGATTGGCACCCGTCGTGGGATTGAGAGGCCACTACAGCGTGCGGCACAGCGCTACGACTTAGACGCCGAAGCGCTCATCGCAGCTGCACATGCCGCCCTCGCGGCTCCAGATCGTCCGGTCGAGCTCGATGTTGGCGTTCGCGTCGCTGCCTAAGACCTCTGGCGAGCGCCCCCTGCTATCTTTCCCGGTCGGCCCAAGTGGCCGGTGGTCACGCCTGCCGTCCGACTCATGGGGCGTGTGGGAATCCTGTTTTCGATACGAGACCGGAGCGATGAAGGTTCGAGCTTCCGTAAAGCCGATGTGCGAGAAGTGCAAGATCATCCGCCGCAATGGGGCGGTCTTGGTGATCTGCCAGAACCCGCGCCACAAGCAGAGGCAGGGCTAGCGCATGGCACGTATCGCCGGGGTCAACATCCCCGTCAACAAACGGATCGAGGTCGGTCTCACCTACATCTTCGGGATCGGGCACTCGACGGCGAAACAGATCCTCGCCGAGACGAAGATCGACGCCGGGACGCAGGGCAAGGACTTGACCGAGGAAGAGGTCATCAAACTGCGCGAGGCGGTCGAGAACCGCGAGGTCGAGGGAGACCTGCGGCGCGAGCGCTCTCAGAACGTCAAACGACTGATGGAGATCGGCTCCTACCGCGGCCTGCGCCACCGCCGCGGCCTGCCGGTCCGCGGTCAGCGTACGAAGACCAACGCCCGCGGGCGCAAGGGACCGCGTCGCCTCAGCGTCGCCGGCAAGCGCAAGGCATAGGTCCGGAAGATGGCTGAGAAAAAACCCGCCAAGGGGCGTGCCCGCCGCCGCGTCAAAAAGAACGTCACCTACGGGCAGGCGCACATCAAGACTTCGTTCAACAACACGATCGTCACCCTGACCGACACCGACGGCAACGTGATCGCCTGGGAGTCGGCCGGCTCGGCCGGGTTCAAGGGCTCGCGCAAGTCGACCCCCTTTGCGGCCCAGGTCACCGCCGACGCGGCCGCCAAGAAGGGCATGGAACACGGCCTCGAGCGGGTCGAGGTCTTCGCCAAGGGCGCCGGCTCGGGACGCGAGACGGCGATTCGCTCGCTGCAGGCCGCCGGGCTCGACGTGACCACGGTCAAGGACGTCTCCCCGCAGGCGCACAACGGCTGCCGGCCGAAGAAGCGGAGGCGCGTCTAGTGGCTCGCGACACCTCTCCGCAGTGCAAGCAGTGCCGGCGCGAGGGCCAGAAGCTCTTCCTCAAGGGCGAGCGCTGCTTCACCGACAAGTGCGGCGTCGAGCGCCGCTCCTACCCGCCCGGCGAGCACGGCCGCGGCCGCCTGCGCCAGTCCGAGTACCGCCTGCAGCTGCGCGAGAAACAGAAGACCCGCCGCTACTACCAGGTGCTGGAGAAACAGTTCCGCGCCTACTACGACAAGGCCTCGCGCCAGGACGGCGTCACCGGCGAGAACCTGCTGCGGTTGCTCGAGTCACGCTTCGACAACGTCCTCGTCCGGCTCGGCTTCGCCGCCTCGCGCCGCCAGGCCCGGCAGCTGATCAACCACGGCCATTGGATGGTCAACGGCCGCCGCGTCGACATCCCCTCCTACCAGGTGCGCCCCGAGGACATCATCTCGATCAAGCCGGGATCGTCGGCCGCCGACACGGTCCGGCGCGCGACCGAACTCGTCTCCACCGTGCCGGCCTGGCTGCAGGCCGATCACGACGCCCTCACCGCCAAGGTCCTGCGCTACCCCGAGCGCTCCGAGATCTCGGCGCCGGTACAGGAGCAGCTGATCGTCGAGCTGTACTCCAAGTAGCCCGGGAAACGAAATTTCTGAACACGCATACGCAAGGAACTCATGACCACTGATTTCCAGGTCCCCCGAATCACCTCCGAGAAAGTCGATGACCGCCGCGGCACCTTCACCATCGAGCCGCTGGACAAGGGCTTCGGCTACACCTTCGGCAACAGCCTGCGCCGTGTCCTGCTCTCCTCGCTGGGCGGCGCCGCAATCACCAGCGTCCGCATCGAGGGCGTCGCACACGAGTTCTCGACCGTGCCGGGCGTCAAAGAGGACGTCACCGACATCGTCCTCAACCTCAAGGACCTCGTCGTGCGCATGCACACCGACGCCGACGAGGTCGAGGCGCCGCTGGTTGCCACCGGCCCCGGCGAGGTCAAGGCGAAGGACATCGACCTGCCCTCCGGCGTCGAGATCCTCAACCCCGAGGCGCCGATCGCGACGCTGGAGAAAAAAACCAAACTCGAGGTCTACCTGACGATCGGCCGCGGCCGCGGCTACTCGCCGGCAGAAGAGAACAAGTCCGACGAGCAGCCGATCGGCGTGATCCCGATCGACTCGATCTTCTCGCCGATCCGCCGCGCCTCCTACGCGGTCTCGGCGGCCCGCGTCGGTCAGCGCACCGACTTCGACAAACTCGAGCTCGACCTCGAGACCGACGGCTCGATCGAGCCCGCGGCGGCGCTGCGCGAGGCCTCGGAGATCTTGATCAAGAGCCTGGCGATCTTCACCGACGCCGACCGGGTCGAGGAGCTGACCGCGCGTGAACCGGCCCCCCCGCTGGCGAGCGATCCGCTCGCCGCCCCGGGCGGCGACGGCGGCGCCGCCAGCAACGGCCTCGACGAGATCCTGATCGAGGAGCTCGAACTCGGCGTCCGTTCCTACAACTGCCTCAAGCGCGCCGGCGTCCAGACGGTCGGCGACCTGGTCCGCAAATCCCGCGGCGAACTGAACGCGATCCCCAACTTCGGCCAGAAGTCGATCGAGGAAGTGATCGAGACCCTGCACGCGCGCGGCCTCGATCTGCAGGCGGACTGAGGAAACGACGAGAGCGGAGCGAGGACCCTGTGCGCCACCGTAAGAAGCGGAACAAGCTCAGCCGCGACGCCGCGCACCGCGAGGCGCTGCTCTCGAACCTCTCGAAGCAGCTGATCGAGCACGAGCGGATCCAGACCAGCCAGGCCAAGGCCAAGGCGGTCAAGCCCGAGGTCGAGAAGCTCATAACCCTGGCCAAGCGGGGCGACCTGCACGCTCGTCGCCAGGCGCTCTCCTCGCTGCACAACGACAAGTTCATCGTCCACAAGCTGTTCGACGAGGTGGCGCCGCGCTACGCGACCCGCCCCGGCGGCTACACCCGGATCGTCAAGCTCGGCCCGCGCCGCTCGGACAGCACCGAGATGGTGTACCTCGAGCTGGTTTGAGCGCCGGCTCCTTCCGCCTCGATATCGAATACGACGGCTCGGGCTTCGCCGGCTGGGCCCGCCAGCCGGGCCTGCGCACGGTCCAGGCCGAGTTGGAGGCGGCGCTGGAGACGGTCCTGCGGCAGCCGGTCGAATTGACGGTCGCCGGCCGCACCGATGCCGGCGTACACGCCTGGGGGCAGGTGGCGAGCTTCGAGACCGACGCCGAGGTGCCGGCCGACTTGGCGCGGCGGCTGAACGGGCTGGTCCCCGACGACGTCGCCATCACCGCTGCCGGCCCGGCCCCGGACGGTTTCGACGCCCGCGGCGACGCCATCTCGCGCAGCTACCGCTATCGCCTGCTGACGCGCTCGGCCGCGAGCCCCTTCGAGCGCGGGCACGCCCTCTGGTGGCCGCACGGGGTCGATCGCGAGGGGCTCGACGCCTGCGCCGCGGCGCTGCCGGGAACGCACGATTTCACCGCCTTCACGCCGACTCAGACCGACCACGTCCGTTTCGAGCGCGACGTCCTGGCCGCTGCCTGGAGGGACGAGCCCGGCGACCTGCTCGCCTTCCGGATCACCGCCGACGCGTTCATGCGCAGCATGGTCCGCGTCCTCGTCGGCACCATGCTCGAGGTGTCCTCGGGCCGGCGCGACCCCGAAAGCTTCGCCGCGCTGCTGGCCGGAGCGCCGCGGACCGCCGCCGGCGACACGGCACCCCCACACGGCCTCTACCTGGAGTCCGTCGGCTACTCCTAGAATCGTCCGCGTGCGCATCCTCCTCACCAACGACGACGGCATCTCCGCCCCCGGCCTGCAGGCGGCGCGGCGGGCGCTGCGCGAGCTCGACGGCGTCGAGCTCGAGGTGATCGCGCCCGATGCCAACCGCAGCGCCACCGCCCGCAGCATCACCACCCGCTCGCCGCTGAGCATCGAGGAGGTGGAGTTCGGCGACGGCGATCGCGGCTATGCCACCGACGGCACCCCGGTCGACTGCGTCCGTTTCGCCGAGCTGGGACTGGTGGGCGGCCGCCCCGACCTGATCGTCTCCGGGATCAACCACGGCGCCAACCTCGGCGACGACATCACCTACTCGGGCACGGTCGCGGCGGCGCTCGAGGGCATCGTCCTCGGCATCCCCGCGGTCGCTTTCTCCCAGCAGTCCTCGGGGGGCGGCATGGGCTACGTCAGCGGTCGCTTCGATTTCGAGATGGCGGCGGCCTTCGCGGCACAGTTGGTGGCGCGGCTGGCGACCGAGCGGATGCCGGAGGCGACGCTGATCAACGTCAACTGCCCGGCCGGCGAGCCACGCGGCATCGAGGTGACGAAGCTCGGCAAACGGATCTACAACGACAAGCTGAGGCTGGTCGGCGAGGAGGCCGAGGGACGCCGCCGCTATGAGATCTATGGCTGGCAGCCCGGGTACGAGGAGATCGAGGGGACCGACCTCTTCGCCGTCGCCGAGGGCAGGATCTCGGTCACGCCGATCCACTTCGACCTCACCGACCACGGCGGTCTGGAGCGGCTGCGCGGCTGGGGCTTCGAGGAGATGCTGGCGGCGAGCGCACCGGCGGCGTGAGCGCTTCCGCCGAGCAGCGGGCGGCGGAGCTGCGGCGGGAGCTCGAGCGCCACAACCGCCTCTACTACGTCCTCGACGACCCCGCGATCGGGGACGACGAGTACGACGCCCTGCTGAACGAGCTGCGCGAGATCGAGGCCGAGCACCCCGATCTGCGCACCGCCGACTCACCGACCCAACGCGTCGGCGCGCCGCCGCTGGAGCGCTTCCAGCAGGTCGAGCACCTGGAGCAGATGCTCTCGCTCGGCAACGCCCGCAACGAGGAGGAGCTGCGGGCCTGGGAGACGCGGCTCGCCAACTACCTGAAACGGCTCGACATCGCCGCCTCGGAGTTCAGCTACACGACGGAGCCGAAGATCGACGGCCTGGCGATCTCGCTGACCTACGAGGACGGGGTGCTGGTCCGCGGCGCCACTCGCGGCGACGGCCGGGTCGGCGAGGACGTCACCCAGAACCTGCGCACGATCGGCTCGGTGCCGCTGCGGGTTCCGGATGCGCCCGAGCTGATCGAAGTGCGGGGCGAGGTCTACCTGCCGATCGCCGCCTTCAAAGCCCTCAACGAGCGCCGGGCCGAGGCCGAAGAACCGACCTTCGCCAACCCCCGCAACTCGGCCGCAGGCTCGATCCGCCAGCTCGATCCGGCGCTGGCGGCGGAACGGCCGCTCTCGACCTGGGCCTACGGGATCGGCGCCGTCCGCGGCCTCGACCTCGCGACCCACATGGACGAGGTCGAGTGGCTGAGCGAGCGCGGTTTCAAGGTCAATCCCGACACCGGCCATCACGGCGGGGTGGAGGGGGTCGTCGAGCGCTGCCACTGGTGGGAGGAGCGGCGCGAGGCGCTCGACTACGAGATCGACGGCGTCGTCGTCAAGGTCGACGAGCGGGCACTGTGGCGGGAGCTGGGCGTGGTCGGCCGCGAGCCGCGCTGGGCGATCGCCTGGAAGTTCCCGCCGACGACGGCGACGACGAAGATGCTCGACGTCGTCTGGAACGTCGGTCGCACCGGCCACCTCGTCCCGTTCGCGATGCTGGAGCCGGTCCACGTCGGCGGCGTCACCGTCAGCACCGCCACCCTGCACAACGAGGAGGACCTGGCTCGCAAGGACGCTCGGGTCGGCGACGAGGTGGTGGTGATGAGGGCCGGCGACGTGATCCCCCAGGTGGTGGCGCCGATGGTCCAGCGCCGCAAGAGGGGGGCGCGCAAACCGAAGCCGCCGAAGAAATGCCCGGCCTGCGGTACCGAGACGGTCAAGCCCGAGGGCGCTGTCTTCACGATCTGCCCCAACCGGGCCGGGTGCCCGGGCCAGTCCTTCCAGCACGTCAAGCACTTCGTCAGCAAGGGCGCTATGGACATCGACGGGCTGGGCGAAAAACAGGCGAGTGTCTTCCTCGAGCAGGGGGTGATCGCCGACGTCGCCGACATCTACGACCTCACCGAGGAGCGGCTGGTCGAGCTCGATCGCTTCGGTGAGACCTCCGCCCGCAATCTGGTGGCGGCGATCGAGACCTCGCGCCAGCGGCCGTTCAAGCGCGTCCTCTACGCGCTTGGCCTGCCCGGCGTCGGCTACGTGACGGCGGAGGCGCTGGCCGACCATTTCGGCTCGATCGACGCCCTGCGCGAGGCCGACCCCGAGCAGATCGAGGAGGTCGAAGGGGTGGGGCCGATCATGGCCGTGCAGATCGCCGAGTCGCTCGCCGACGAGCTCACCTGGGCGCTGGTCGAGAAGCTGAAGGAGAAAGGCCTGCGCCTGGAGGCGAACGAGTCGGAAAAACGCTCCAGCGGTGGGCCGCTGGAAGGCAAGACGGTCGTCCTCACCGGCACCTTGCCGGAGCTGACTCGCGAGGAGGCGGCGGCGCTGGTAAAGGGGGCCGGCGGCAAGGTCGCCAGCTCGGTCTCGAAGAAGACCGACTACGTCGTCGCCGGCGAGAGCCCGGGCTCGAAGCTTGCCAAAGCGGAGTCCTTGGGCACCGAGGTGCTCGACGAAGCCGGGCTATTGGCGCTGGTTCGGTAGAAAAAAGGACGCACAGACGGTGCGATCCACGCGCCATTTTTGCGCTCGCAGTGGTCAGGCTCCAGCCACATGGCGACGGCACAGATCGGCTTTTTCACGACCGCGATCGAGACGCTGGCGACGGCAGTGGGGGCTGGGATCTTGCTCGGTGGTTTTCTGGCAGGCTCCGTCGGGAGCCTCGCCCGGTGGCCACGCCCCTTGCTGGATGCGCGAGTACTCGCCATTGGCTATGCCGGCGGTGCGATTGGGGCGGTAGCAGTGTCGATTGACCTCGTCCTACGTTATGGTGGATGAAATGAGTTGTCTGAGGCGATCTCATGAATGAACTGAGGGAGTTGTTTCGCCTGGCGAATATCTCCGTCGCGATCACGATCCCCATCCTCCTTGCTGGGGCGATTCTGCTCAGGAATGCGAACGAGGGCTTGTTGCAAGCTTTTGCGATGGCAGGCGTCTTGCTTCCCTTCGCCATCTTCCTCGCGCTCGACGAGCGCAACAAACGCCGTCGCCGGCGCGGTCAGTAGCCGGCAACCAGCCCGGCGATGCGGTCCTGCATCAGGTGGGCGAGGCCGAGGTCGGTGACGCCGCCCATCAGGACCGAGAAGACCATGATTCGGCCGCTCTCGTTGAAGCAGTAGCCGGAGAGGTTGCTGACGCCGCTGATCGTGCCGGTCTTGGTCCGGCAGCGGGCGTAGGCAGCGGTCCCGACCATGCGGTCGTCGACGGTGCCCTCCTTGCCGGTCAGGGCGAGGTCTTGGATGAAGTCGTCGCCGGCAGGATCGTCGCGCATTGCCAGCAGCAGGTCGGCGACCTGGCGCGGGGAGGCGCGGTTGGAGCGGGTCAGGCCGGAGCCGTCGACCGCGTGCACTTCGGAGCCCAGCGAGCGGGCGAAGTCCTCGACGACCGTGGCCCCGGCCGCCGTCGTCCCGGCGCCGCCGAGCCTGGCGCCGAGCAGCTTGATCAGCGTCTCGGCGAAGAAGTTGTTGGAGTAGACATCGGTCATGTTGGCGAGCTGGTTCAGGGTCGGGGAGCGGACTATCGCCACCTGTTCCGCGCTCACCGGCGCCGGCGCCACCGCCACCTGCGACGGCACCGCCACGCCCGCCGCCCTCAGCGCCCGCGCCAGCTTCGTGGCGGCCAGCTTCGCCGGGTCGGAGGAGAAGCCGCCACTGCTGCTGGCGCTGCTGAAGCCGGAGTTGAAGGCAAGGCCGGAGAGCGGGCCGATGTAGGGGCTGGTCGCGTAGCCGGAGTCGGCGACGCCGCGGCGGCGATCGAAGATCGTGTCGTCGGCATAGAGGCGGCCGCTGATCGCGCGGATGCCGGCGGCGCGGACCTGCGGCACCAACGAGAAGAGGTTGGTGCCGAGCCCGCCCAGGTAGCCGTTGTAGAAGGCCGGGGTGCCGAGGGCCGGGTCGCCGCCGCCCTGCAGGTAGAGGCTGCCGTGGAGGACGCCGCCGGCGTCGATGCGTCCTTCGCCGAAGACCTTGGTCGGGATCCGGGCCTTGGGGCCGAGCCGGGAGAGGGCGGTGGCGGTCGTGAACAGCTTCATGTTGGAGGCCAGCGGCAGCTGCCGCCCCGGGGCGCGGGCGCAGACCACGTCGCGGCTTTCGGCCTCGACCACGACCAGGCCGCTCGCCGCGCCGCCGCCGCGGGTCAGCATGCCCCGCATCTGGTCACATACCGCGCTGGCCCGAGCGCTGCCGGCCAGCAGTAAAAGCCCGGCGCAGAGCGCCGCAAGCAGGACCGAAGCTCGTCTCATCGCCGGTAGCAACACCTGGGGGCGCCAAGGTAGCGCCCTGGCCGGCCGAACCACCTGGGATACTCCATGTCTCCTGATGGGCAAAGTCGTCGACATCGAGTCGAAACCTCGCCGTAAGAAAGCGCGCGGGCGCAAGAAGCCCTCGAAGACGGCCCTGGTCCTCGGCGGCGGCGGCTTTACCGGCGGCGTCTACGAGATCGGTGCCCTGCGCGCCCTCGACCTGTTGGCGGTCAACAGCACCGTCAACAACTTCGACGTCTACGTCGGCACCAGCGCCGGCTCCTTCGTCGGCGGGATGCTGGCCAACGGCGTCAGCCCCGACGAGATGATGCAGGTGCTCAACGCGCGGGTGCCCTCGGAGCTCGAAGACCTGGACCTCAACCGAGTCCTCAAGCCCAACTACCTCGGTTTTCTCGGCAAGGCGGTGTCGTTGCCGCTACGCACGTTGGAGCTGGTGCGGCAGCTGGCCCGGATCGGCGAGCTCTCGGCGATCGACATCGGCGTCGGCCTGGCCGAGGGCCTGCCCAGCGGCCTCTACTCGGGCTCGGGCCTGGCCGACTACGTCGAGGAAGCGCTCAGCGAAAGCGGCCGGGTCAACGACTTCCGCCTGCTCGACCGCGAGCTCTACCTGACCGCCACCGACCTCGACACCTGCGAGCGGATCGTCTTCGGCGAGGAGGGCTGGACCGACGTGCCGATCTCGAAGGCGATCCAGTGCTCGACCTGCCTGCCGATCGTCTACAAGCCGGTCGACCTCAAGGGGCGCCAGTTGGTCGACGGCGGCATCCGCTCGACCACCAACGTCGACATCGCAGTCGAGAAGGGCGCCAAATTCATCGTCGTCGTCAACCCCCTGGTTCCCTTCGTCAACGACTTCTCGAAGACGATCCCGACGGTGACCGGCAGCCGCGTGCGCCGGGTCTCCGACATGGGCCTGCCGGCGATCGCCAACCAGACCTTCCGCCTGATCGCCCATCAGCGCCTGCACCAGGCGGTCGGGATGTGGCAGGAGAAATACCCCGGCGTCGACATCGTCCTGGTCGAGCCCGAGCCCAACGACGAGTTGATGTTCGGTACGCCGATCATGGACTACTCGCGGCGGCTGAAGATCGCCCGCCACGGCTTCGAATCGGTCACCGCCACCCTGGCCAAGGACTACGACCGTTACAAGGAGATCGCCGAGCGCCACGGCCTCGAGATCTCCGAGCGCCGCGTCCGCCGCGTCGTCGAGCGGGCCGCGGAGGAGGAGCCCGAGCAGATCTCCGCTTGGAAACGGGTTCTCGAGCAGACGACGTCGGTGCTGCTGCGGCAGTCGGGCGAGGCCTCCTGAGGGTTCGGTAGAGGGGGAGAAGGGGCCGGTGGGGGGCCTCTCACTGCACCTCGGCGGGAGGGGCCTTATTCAGCTGGCGCCACGGTCCGGTCGGCCCGCCTCATGCTGAGACGTTCGAGGCCCCCCACCGGCCCCTTCTCCACGGTTTCGAAGCTTCGACAGCCCCTATGGAGTGCCGCAGCAACTCAGAGAGAGGGCCTCAGCTAAACCCGCCCGTCCAGCTCCGTTTAGCTGATTCCGATGCACGGGAGGGGGTGAGGTGCCCCCTTCGAACGTCTCAGCATGAGCAGGGCTAAGAGCGCCCGAGGCGACAGCGAAATAAGGATCCTCCCTGCGAGGTGCAGTGAGAAGGGGGCACCTCACCCCCTCCCCCTCAACGCCGCCAGGTAGCCGCAGCTACCCGGCGTACAGCTGCTCGATCTCGTCCTCGTGCTTGCTCGTCACGACCGCTCTCTTGACCTTCAGAGTGGGCGTCAGCTCGCCGGACTCCTGTGAGAGGTCGTGGGGCAGGACGGCGATCTTCTTTACCTGCTCAACGCGGGCGAAGTTCTGGTTGATCTGGTCGACGTGGGCCATGATCGAAGCCTTGACGTCGGGATTGGCGGCGAGTTGCTCGGGGGTCGCCTCGAGCTCGTTCTCCTGCGCGTAGGCGGCCGCCTCTTCGGGGTCGAGGGTCACGAGCGCGACCAGGTAGGGACGGCGGTCGCCGACGACCACGCACTGGGAGACCAGGGGGTGCTGCTTGATTTCGGCCTCGAGGTTCGCCGGGGTGATGTTCTTGCCGCCAGCGGTGATGATGATGTCCTTTTTGCGGCCGGTGATCTTGATGAAGCCGTCGGGCTCGATCTCGCCGATGTCGCCGGTGTGCAGCCAGCCGTCGACGATCGTCTCCCGGGTCGCCTCCTCGTTCTTGTGGTAGCCCTGGAAGACGTTGGGCCCTTTGACGAGGATCTCGCCGTCCTCGGCGATGCGCACCTCGCAACCGGGGAAGGGTTTGCCGATCGTGCCGATCTTGAAGTCGTCGGGCGAGGAGATCGTCGCCGCGGTCGAGGTCTCGGTCATGCCCCAGCCCTCGAGCACGAGCACCCCGGCGGCGTCGAAGAAACGGAGGATGTCGGGGTTGATCGGGGCCGCGCCGGAGACGGCGAGGCGCAGTTTGCCGCCGAAGAGGTTGCGGATTTTCGAGAGCACTTTCTCGTCGGCGAAGGCGTACTGGCGCTTCAGCAGGAAGCCGGGCCTGCCGCCGCCTCGCTCCACCTCGCGCATCTTCGTGCCGACCTTGATCGACCAGTTGAAGATCGCCTTTTTGAGGCCGCCGGCTTTCTCGATGGCGCTGGTGGCCATCGTGTAGATCTTCTCGAAGATGCGCGGGACCGAGGGGAAGTAGGTCGGTTTCAGTTCCGCCAGGTTCGGCATGATCTTCAGCGGGTCGCGCTCCCAGTAGGCGATGGTGGCGCCGAGGTCGAAGCTGCCGAGCTGGATCAGCAGCGCGAAGGAGTGGGCGAGGGGGAGGTACAGGTAGGTGACGTCTTCGCCCTCGATGACGCTGGTCTCGTTGACCATGTCGAGCATCGCCCGGTAGTTGCCGTGGCTGATGATGCAGCCCTTGGGCGGGCCGGTCGTGCCGGAGGTGTAGATGAAGGTGCAGATGTCCGCCGGGGCCACTGCCGAGTAGAGCGACTCCCAGCGGGCGGCGTCGACGGCCGCGCCTTTGGCGGCCAGGTCATCGCTGGAGAGCGCGTCGTCGCTGACACCGGTCATCCGCACCACGTGCTCGAGCTGAGGAAGCTGGTCACGGACCTTGCGGACCTTCTCCATCTGTTCGTCGTCCTCGACGACGACGACCTTGGCGTCGGAGTTCTCCAGCACGTAGCGGCACTCCTCGGGGGAGTTGGTCTGGTAGATCGGGACCACGGTGGCGCCGATCGAGAGCGCGGCGAAGTCGAAGTAGGTCCACTCGGGTCGGGTGTTGCCGAGGATCGAGACGCGGTCGCCTTTCTCGACCCCGAGCTCGGCCAGGCCCAGAGCCAGCGGACGGACGATCTCCACCACCTCGTCGAAGCTGCGGTCGACCCACTGCTCGCCCTCTTTGTAGCGGACCGCGGGCGTGTCGCCATAGGCCTGCGCCGCCAAGGGCAGCAGGTCAGCGAGCGTCTTCGAGTGGGTTCCCCGCCCCATTGACGGGGAAAGTCTAGTTCAGCTCAGCCGGTGGAGGCTCGTGGCGCCGCTGGCCGGGTGGCCCGGCTGCGCAACGAGGACTCGAACAGCGTTCGGTCGATGCGTCCGTGGAAGATCGGCACACCCATCTCGACGCACTTCCCGATCACCTCCTGCCGCTTCATCTGCAGCTGGTCGGCGAGCTCGCTGGGCGTGAGGTGATTGGCCATATAGACCTCCCGGTAGTTGAAAGTGGGTAGACGCAGTGTTATCGGTCGGCGCGGACGTGTCAATCACCCCCCGCACGTTGCGGCGACCCGATGCCACCGGTCGCGATAATGGCCCGCATGTCGGAAGCCGCGGTCAAAGCGATCCCGCGCCGGGGGCGGCTGTGGGTGCTGTCAGCGCTCGTCTTGGCCGTCGGGGCCCTCGGCTACCTGGTCGTCGCGATCGCCACCCTCGAGCCCGGCGATCCGACCGTCGAGGTCGCCGGCATCAACGACGCGCAGCGGCTCTTCGGGGGGGTGCCACAGGAAGGCGATCGCCTGGGGTCCAGCAACGCGCCGGTGACGATCCAGGTCTTCAACGACCTCCAGTGCGCCGACTGCCGCGATGACTTCCTCGGCACGGTCCCGGCGCTGGCCGAAGACTACGCGCGCCCGGGCGAGGTCCAGTTGCTCTACCGCCATTACTCGAACAGCGAGAACGTCGAGCAGCTCGGCTTCTTCGGTGCCGAGGCCGCCGCCGAGCAGAACTACGGCTGGCAGTACACCTACCTGTTCTTCCGCAACCAGGAGGAAGCCGGTCACTTCGGCGTCGACCAGGAGTTCCTCGAAGCGATCGCCGGCGGCATCGAGGAACTCGACTTTCCGAAATGGAAGGAAGACATGGAGAAGCTGGGCCAGGCGGACGGCCCCATCGCCAAGCGCCTGGCCGGCTACGAGGAACTCGGTTCCGACCTCGGCATTCGCATCCGGCAGGCGGCGATCGTCACCGGCCCCAACGGCACCGAGACCCTGCAGGACGGGCCGAAGCTGGGTGAGATCGAACGGGCCATCGACGAAGTGAGCTGACCGTCAGGCCCACGGCGCGTGATGATGCTGCTGCCCATCTCGGAGACGCCCGATCTTCGTCTGCTCGAAGAGGCCGATGCGCGGGAGCTTCAGGCGCTGATCGCCGCCAACCGCGCGCATCTGGCGCGCTGGCTCCCCTGGGCCGCCGGGCAGACGTTGGAGGACACCGTCGGCTTCATCCGCAAGGCCCGCGCGCAGTTGACCGAGAGCGATGGCTTCCAGGCCGCGATCCTCTCCGAGGAAGAGATCGTCGGCGTGATCGGCTTCACCGGCGTCGACTGGGACAATCGCTCGACCGGCATCGGCTACTGGCTCGCCGAGGAGCATCAGGGCAGGGGGGCCGCGACCGCGGCGGTCCGTGTCCTGGTCGACCACGCGCTGGCGGTCTGGAGGTTGAACCGGGTCGAGATCCGGGCCGCCGTCGAGAATCGCCGCAGCAGGGCCATTGCCGAGCGCCTGGGCTTTCGCCAGGAGGGGACGCTGCGCGAGGTCGAACGGGTCGGGGACCGCTACCTCGACTGCGTCGTCTACTCGACGCTGGCGACAGATTGGCGGGCGGGGCCAGCCCCTGACCTGGCGTAGAGCGATCGCCGGCCCCGCTTGGCAATGGGCGCCATGCGGGACCGCTCGATCCAATCGGGGCGCCCGGATTTGAACCGGGGACCTCACCGACCCGAACGGTGCGCGCTACCAGGCTGCGCCACGCCCCGAGAGGGGCGATTATCTCAGAGTGGGGGCGGAGGGCGGTCACGGCCCTGGTGAGGGCGGCCGCTACTTTGCGTGGGTGCTCTGTTCAAGTAGGGCGATGACCCGCAAGATCCTCCCTGCCCTGGTGTCGGTGCTGGCCGCGGTGATGGCGCCGGCCGCCCAGGCGTACCTGCCGCCGGGCTTCATCGGCGTCTCCCCGCAGAACCCCTCCAGCAGCGCCGATTTCGAGTTGATGCGGGAAGCGGGAGTCACCAGCGCGCGCATACCGCTCTACTGGACCGTGGTCCAGCCGCGGCCGCCGGCGATCGCCGAGGCGGACTGGGAGGGCTTCGACCGCGAGGTCAAGCTGGCTGCAGAATCTGAGATTCGGGTCATGCCCTTCGTCTGGGGCTCGCCGGAATGGGTGGCGCCGCAGGTGATCGACCTGCCGGTGCGGTCCGCCTGGCAACGTTGGGGCTGGAGCCGGATGCTGCGGGAAGCGGTCTGGCGCTACGGCCCCGACGGCTCCTTCTGGGAGGAACACCCGGACCTGCCCTTCCTGCCGATCCACCGCTGGGAGATCTGGAACGAGGAGAACATCGTCACCTTCGCCGACGAACCGGACCCGGTCGAGTTCGCGAAGCTGGTCCGGACCTCTGGCCGGGTTATCCACCGTGCCGACGCCGACGCCAAGGTGATCGTCGGCGGCCTCTTCGGGCGGCCGCTGCAGATCCCGCCGAACGTCGCCTCCGGCGACTTCCTCACCCGCTTCTACCGCGCCGGCAACGTCAAGCGCTACTTCGACGGGGTCGCCCTCCACCCCTATGTCGCCCGTGCCCGTGCGATGGGGGCCCAGCTCGACAACCTGCGTCGGATCATGCGCGTCCACGGCGACGGCGCGACGCCGATCTACGTGACCGAGCTCGGCTGGGGCTCGCGCAGCGGCCCGACGCGGTGGGAGCGGGGCCTGTACGGGCAGGCGAACCAGCTCTCGCGGGCCTTCGCGATGCTCTCGGCCCAGCGAGTGCGCTGGCGGGTCGGCGGCGTCTGGTGGTTCACCTGGACCGACGAAGGCGGTAGCTGCAGCTTCTGCCGCTCGGCCGGGCTGCTGACCGCGAGGCGCCGGGCCAAGCCGGCCTGGTACCGCTTCAACGCCTGGACCGGGGGCGACCCCGACATCGTCGAGCGCGGGCGTTTCGGTCCGCTCGGCGAAGAACTGGAAGGCGCCGAGGAAACCGAAGGGGCCGGTGGGATCGAGTGGGGGAACAGGACCATCGGCGCCCTGGCCCTCCGGCGCCGCTAGGCTCCGGGGACCAGTTCCGAACCAAACCGAGGAGTCGCCAGATGCCTTTCTCCGTTCCCGACCTTCCGTACGCCTACGACGCGCTCGAGCCGCATATCGACGAGGCGACGATGCGCGTCCACCACGACAAGCACCACCAGGCCTACGTCGACAAAGCGAACGCCGCGCTCGAGGGCACGGAGTGGGCCGACCGCGACGTCGAGGACGTGCTCAAGAACCTCTCCAGCCTGCCCGCGGACAAGCAGGGGCCGGTCCGCAACAACGGCGGCGGCCACTACAACCACAGCCTTTTCTGGCAGATGCTGGCTCCGGACGGGGGCGGCGAGCCCGGTGGCGACCTCGGCGCCGCGATCGCCGACAAGTTCGGCTCCTTCGACGCCTTCAAGAGCGAGTTCAAAGAAGCCGGGATCACCCAGTTCGGCTCCGGCTGGGCCTGGCTCGTCCACGACGGCTCCGGTCTCGCCGTCGTCAAAACGGCGAACCAGGACTCGCCCGTCTCCAACGGCCAGACGCCGCTGCTCGGCTGCGACGTCTGGGAGCACGCCTACTACCTCAAGTACCAGAACAAACGGCCCGACTACATCGACGCCTTCTGGAACGTCGTCAACTGGGACTACGTCGCCCAGCGCCTGGCCGACGCTGCTAGCTAAGCGCTCTGCGCCGTCGCCGCGGCCTCTTCGGAGGTCGCGGCCGGCGGTATCTCTGCGATTGCGTGCTCAGCTAGAGCGGTGATCGTGAGGCTGGGGTTGACGCCGACGTTGGCGGGCACGGCGGCGCCGTCGCAGACGAGCAGGTTCTCGTAGCCGAAGACGCGTTGGTGTTTGTCGACGACGCCGTCCTCGGGGCTGTGGCCGATCACGGCACCGCCGAGGATGTGCGCCGTCGTCGGCACGTTCATCAGCGCCTCGTTGACCGAGCTCTGGGCGATCCCGCCGGTCCGCTTGGCCAGCCATTCGGCGGCCTCGTTGGCGACCGGGATGAAGGTTGGGTTTGGTTTCTCGGGATCCTGCTCGGTCTGCAGGCGCACGTCGCCCGAGCGCTTCAGCTTCGGCCGCAGGGCGATCGCGTTGTCCAAGGTCTGCATGACGAGGATGATGATCGTTCGCCGCGACCAGCCCTTGGGCCACATCACCTGCGCGAACCTGGCGGGGTGGCGGAGGATCTGCGCCAGCAGCTTCAGCGGCCGGGTCAGCCGCGTGCCGTCGCCCACGAGCAGCGTGTAGAGGGCGTTCATCGAGTCGCCCGCCTTGCCGTAGGAGACGGTCTCGATGTGGGTGTGGGGGTCGGGATAGATGCTGCCGCTGATCGCGACCCGCTTGGTCAGGTCGTCGGGGTAGTCCTCGGGCACGGTGACGGCGAGGATCACCTCGCTGTTGGTCCGCACCAGCTCACCGAGGCGCGGCGAGATCCGCGGCAGGGCGCCGCCGAGGCGGCAGCGCTGCAGCAGCTTGTTGGTGCCGAGGGCGCCGGCGGCGACGACGACGCCGCGCGCGGTCACGGTGCGGCGCCCGCGCCCGCGCAGCATTCCCGAGCGCTCGCTGGTCACGGCGTAGCCCTCGCTGCCGTCGCCGGCGCCAAGTGGCCGGATCTCTGTGACCATGCGGTCGGAGGTCACCTCGACGCCGCGCCGTTCCGCCAGCCAGAGGTAGTTCTTGACCAGGGTGTTCTTGGCTCCGTGCGGGCAGCCGACCATGCAGCGCCCACACTGCGTGCAGCCGGTCCGGTCGGGGCCCTCACCGGCGAAATACGGGTCCGCGACGGTCTTTCCGGGCTCACCAAAGAAGATCCCGACGGGGGTCTTCTGGTAGGTGTCGCCGACGCCCAGCTCTTCGCCGAACTCGCGCAGCAGCTCGTCGGCGGGGTCGTCGTTCTCGTGCACGGCGACGCCGAGCATCCGCTGCGCCTCCGCGTAGTGCGGCGCAAGCTCTGCCTGCCAGTCCGCGAGGTCGCGCCACTGCGAGTCCTGGAAGAAGTCCCTGGGCGGGACGTAGAGCGTGTTGGCGTAGCCAAGGCTGCCACCACCGACGCCGCAGCCGCTGACCACGGCGACGTCCTTGAACGGCGTCACCCGAAAGATCCCCCGCATCCCCAACCGCGGTGCCCAGAAGTAGCGCCGCAGATCCCAGGTCGACTTCGGGAAGTCCTTGTCCTCGAAGCGCTTCCCGCACTCCAGCACTCCGACCTTGTAGCCCTTTTCGGCCAACCGAAGTGCCGAAACGGAGCCCCCGAACCCCGATCCGACCACGAGCCAATCGTAGTCGTATCTCACGAACAGACCTTAACGGCGCTGCTTAGGCCTCGCCCGGCTCCAGGGGCCGGAAGTCGCTGGTACGTGCGCCGCAAACGGGGCAGAACCAGTCCTTGGGGATGTCCTCGAAGGCCGTGCCGGGCGGAATGCCGCCGTCGGGGTCGCCGATCTCGGGGTCGTAGATGAAGCCGCAGCTGTCGCAGATCCAGAGGGTCGCTTCTTTGGTCGCGGTCATGGAAAGGAATTCTAGAGGTGTCTATTTGTCGCCGAAGCTGACCGCGACCGGCTCGCGCTCGGCGTCGTCGATCTCGAAGTACTCGCGTTTGGTGAAGTCGCCGGCGTTGGCCACGATCGAGCCCGGGAACTGTTCGATGTCCGTGTTGTAGGACTGGACGTTGGAATTGTAGATCCGCCTCGAGGCCTGGATCTCGTCCTCGAGCTCGGAGAGGTTGCGGCTGAGCTGCTGGAAGTTCTCGGTTGCCCGCAGGGTCGGGTAGTTCTCGGCCACCGCCCTGAGGTCGGCCAGGGCCTGGGTCAGTTTCTGCTCGGCCTGGGCGGTGTCGCCGACGCTCTGCGCCGCCATCGCCTCGGCCCGTGCTTTGGTCGTTTTCTCGAACGTCTGGCTCTCGTGCTCGGCGTAGCCCTTGACCGTCTCGACCAGGTTGGGGACGAGGTCATGGCGTCGTTTGAGCTGGACGTCGATCCCGCTCCACGACTCGTCGACCCGGTTGCGCTGAGCGATGATCGAGTTGCGCTTGACGATGAAGTAGAGGACCGCGATGACGATGATCGCGACGACGACGATGATGGCAATGGTCATGAAGGGCTCCCTGGGGTCGACCGGGCGTCTGCCCATCCTAGCCGCCGATGGGCCGGAAACCCACGCATGCCGTGGGAAATCGGCCCGTCGGCGGCCATAGGATCCGGGGATGGGGGCCAAGCAGGAAGCGCAGGAGTGGGCTGAGGTGGTGCGTCGTTATGGCGAGGGGAGGGGGCTCGCCTACGAGGAAGTCGGTGGGATCAATCCCAAAGACGGCCCGGTGGCCCTCTGCGTCGGCGGCGTCAACCGCCTCACCGGTCAGCTCGTCGAGGGCTTCTGGGGCGCCTCCTGCGACGCGGGTGAAAAAGAGGTCGGCGGCCTCTTCGGCAAGGCGGTGCTGCCGACGGCGATTCTCGCCAAGGCCCATATGCCGGACCTGGCCAAGGTCGTGCCTCCCTTCAACGTCGAGTCGATCGAGGGGCACGAGGCGGTGGCGCAGCGCTTCTCGCGCAAGGTCGAGTTCGAGTCGATCGACTTCAACAAGCGGTTCTGGGCGACGGTGCCGAAGGAGCACGACCCGGTGGCGCTGCGGGAGCTGTTCGGGCCCGGCTTCCTGGCCTGGGTGACGACGATGACCGGTGAGATCGACTTCGGCGTCAACGACCGCCAGCTCTGGTTTCTCTGGCGCCTGCACGAGCGCAGCCAGGCGGAGTTGAAAACGGCCCTGGAAAACGCGGGCGAGTTGTTCAAGCGATTGCAGGGCGAGATGGACGAGAGCGGCATCCACACCTACCCGCCAGGGCCCTGGCACGCGGGCCTCGAGGCCTTCCCCGCTACCTGACCGGGACAGCTCGAACATCGGTCCAATCGTCTGAAGGCTGTCCAGCCGTTGCCGATGGGTGGGGGTGATCGCGATCCCCCAATCCCCCGCTTGGTGGCTGCGCTCCGCGATTTCCCTGGCTATCGCGGTCGCCATCCTCGCCTTCGCCCTGCCCGTCGCCTTCGGCGGCGGCGTCTGGAACGGCGGCGTCGACCCGGCTCGGTTCTTCTAGGACGCCGTCCGGCCGTTCGCGGCCCTGGGCACACCGGGTTTCTTTTCCCGTCGTCGCCTCAATTTCCGCCGCTCCCGTGCCGATGCGAATCGAGCATGGAAGCGATTCAAGGCAAACCCGCCGTGAGGCGGGGACGCAAAGCTAGAGGTCTCGGCTCCGGCCGAGATAGCTCAGCTGCCGCTTTCGGAGCCCTATTTCCGAGCCCCGAAGGAGGCACCTATGTCTCGCATTTCCGTGATCCTCTCGAGTCCCCGCCATCTGCTGGGAGCGCTGCTCGTTGCGCTGCTGGCCGTTGGCGCGGTCGTTGGATCAGGCGCGAGCTTCACCTCGAAGTCCGCGAACCCCAGCAACACGTTCAGCGCAGGCAACCTCGCGCAGTCCAATTCCAAGGAAGGCGCGGCGGTCCTGACCTCCGCTGGCTTGCTGCCTGGGTCCTCGACCAGCGGCACGGTGACGATTACCAACAGCGGCAACGCTGCGGGCACGTTCACCCTTTCGAAGACCAACCTCGTCGACACGCCGGGCGCCAACGGCGGCCAGCTGTCGGGAGTGCTGGATCTCTCGATCAAGGACGTGACCAAAGTGGGGTCGCCGGTCAGCGTGTACTCGGGCAAGGTCGGCGCGATGGGTGCCCAGTCGCTCGGCAAATTCGCCGCAGGCGAGGCCCGCACCTACGAATTCACCGTCACGTTCCCCGACGGCGGCACTCCGGCGTCTGCGACGACCGGGGACAACGCCTACAAGGGCTCGACGATGAGCGTCGGCTATCAGTGGGATGCCGTTTCCTAGCGGCGTCCCAGGGGCGAGGCGCCGGGGCCGACCGATGAGGTCGGTCCCGGTAGCCCGCCTGCTTGGCGCCAGCCTGACCGTGCTCTGCCTCGCCCTGGCGGCGGTCCTCCTGGTTCCCGCTGCGCTTGGCTTCCAGCGCTACGTGATCGTCAGCGGCTCGATGACCGGCACCTACGACAAGGGCTCGATCGTCTTCGACGAGGAAGTGCCGGTGGACGATCTCAAGGTCGGCGACGTGATCACCTACGAGCCCCCGCAGGGCACCTTCTCGCAGGACCTGGTCACCCACCGGATCGCTTGGATCGGCACCGACGAGCAGGGCGAGCGGACCTTCCGTACCAGGGGAGACGCCAACCCGAGCGCGGATCCCTGGACCTTCAACCTCGACCGAACCGACCAGGCGCGGGTCGCGTTCTCGGTCCCCTACGTCGGGTACCTGCTGGCGGGGCTGTCGATCCCGGCCGTGCGGATGCTCGTGATCGGCGTCCCGGCGGTGCTCGTCGCGTTGCTGATCCTCGCCGGTATCTGGCGCGACGCGGGGGAGGAGGCGCGGCGGCGCGAAGCCGAAGCGAGAGGGGCCGGACCACAATGGACCGGCTGAGCCTGCTGGTGCGCTCGCGCCGCTGGCTCTTGCTGGGGGCGCTCGCGCTGGTCTCGCTGACGCTGGGCACGGCGATCTTCAGCGGCGCCAGCTTCACCTCGAAGAGCGCCAACTCGGCCTCCCTGGCTGCTGCCAGCATCCAACTCAGCTCTACGGCCGCCAACCAGGCGATCGTCGCGGCGACCGGGATGCGCCCCGGCGACAGCAGGCAGGGCACGATCTCGATCGGCAACAAAGGGACCGCGCCGGGCGTCGTGGTCCTGAGGGCGACGGGGCTGACCGGGACCGCCCTCGCCGCGGTGATCGACCTCAAGGTCGAGGACGTCACCGGGGGAGGCTCGACCCAGAAGTGGAGTGGCAAGCTCGGCGCCTTCGGCAGTGTCGACCTCGGTCCTCTCGCGGCCAACACGACCCGCGACTACAGGTTCACCCTGAGCTGGCCTGCCGCCTCGAACGAAGCCTCGCTGCAGGGGGCCTCGACCTCGCTCACCTTCCAGTGGAACGGCAGCGCCAAAGGGGGCGGCTCGTGAGCGGCCGCGGCCTGATCGCGCTCTGCCTCTCGGCCCTGGCGGCCTGTGCGCTGGTGGCGGGCTTCTCCACGGCCAGCTTCACCGACACCAGCCAGAACCCGCAGACGGTCAGCGCCGTCCCCGACTTCCTCGCCCCGACCGCCTCCGCGAGTGTGATCGCAAAGTCCCAGGGCGGCGTCGACGGCTACGTGAAGAAAGGGGGCACGTACTACGTCTATGCCGAAGTCAGCGACTCGGGCAACCCGGCGAGCGGCATCGCCTCGGTCAAAGCCAACGTCGCGGAAGTCACCGCCGGTCAGACCGCCGTCAGCCTCGGCAGCAGCGGTGGGCCCTTCTCGGTCGACGGCGTCTCCTACGGCTACCGCAGCGCTCAGCTCACGGCCGGCAGCAGCCTCAGCGCCGGCGCCAAGGCCTACACGCTGGCGCTGGCCGACGCCGCCGGCAACTCGCGCACCCAGAGCGGCTTTTCGGTGACGGTCGACAACGGTCCCTTCGCCGGGAGCGAGTTCGAAACCGCCAACGTCGCCGGTGGCACCGCGGGCAAAGCGGAGAAAGGCGACACCGTCAGCTTCACTTTCAGCAAGGCCCCCGACGCCAGCTCGATCGTTTCCGGCTGGAACGGCAGCGGCGCCAAATCCGTGACCGTCTCGATTGCCGACAGCTCCTCCAACGACGTTCTCAGCGTCAGCGGAGCCACGGTCGGCAGCGTCGCCCTGCAGGGCAACTACACGAACCCGGGCAAAACCACCACCTTCACCGGGTCGAGCATGTCCGTCAGCGGCTCGACCGTGACGATCGTGCTGGGCACCGACTCGGCCGGCAACGCCAGGACCGAAACCACCAAGAACAAACCGGTCTGGACTCCGTCGGCCTCCAACTACGACCCCGCCGGCAACGCCTGCTCGACCGCAACCGTCACTGGCGAAAGTCTCAGGCAGTTCTGAGTCAGGCGGGGTAGTCGGGGTCGCCCGGAAGGACGACGCGGTGGTCCTCGCGGGTGCCGATCACCTTCGGCAGGATCGGCTCGATCGAGCGGTCGCGGTGGGCGGCGAGCGCCTCCTCGGAGGTGCGGAAGGAGAGCAGGGACCGCAGCTGGCTGATCGTGGGGAAGGCGAGCGCCATCGTGCCTTCCGTCTGCGCCTCCAGGGCAGCCGCCGGGCGTAGCCAGGCGGCCTCGACGGTCTCTGTCCCGTCGGGCCGCGGCGGCGTGTGGGCGGGCGCCAGGGCGAGGAAGAACCAGGCGTCGAAGCGGGTCGAGATCACCTCGGGAGTGATCCAGCGCGAGAACAGGACCAGCTCCTCGTCGGGCGGGAGCTCGATCGCCGCCTCCTCGGCCAGCTCGCGCAGTGCGCAGGCGCGGTGGCCGGCCTCGTCCCTGCCGTCGGCGGGGTCGACGGCGCCGCCGGGAAAGACCCAGACGTTGGGCATGAACTTGGCCTCGGCGCTGCGCTTCAGCAGCAGCACCTCGAGCTCGCGGTCGCCGTGCTTGCCGCCGCGCCGCAGCAGCACCACCGAGGCCGCGGGCCGCGGCTCCGAGGGCGTGCCGAGGTTCGGCGCCTCCGCCGGCCCCCGCTCTCTCTCGCTCATCGGGCCAGCTTAAGCGAGCGCTCGGTCGCGGGCGCGGCGGACGCGGACGCGGTTGCCGAGCCAGGCGAGGAAGGCGATCAGGGCGAGGGGGCCAAGGACGGCGAGGCCGACGATCGTCACCCCGGCGGCGACGGCGAGGAGGTGGCCGGCGTCGCCGAGCGCGTCGCCGACGCCCCAATTGCCGTCGCTCCCAGGCGAGCTCGTGGCATCGCCGGTCTCGATCCGCAGGGAAACGCGCGAGAGGTTGGCGCGGCGCTGCAGGCTCGCGAGTTGTGAGCGCAGGTAGGCGTTGTGGCGCCGCTCGGCACGCAGCTTTGCCTCGGCAGCGGCGCGCTCGCCGTCGGTGTCCGCCTGGGAGAGCTGGGCGAGCAGGGACTCGATCGTGGCGCGGGAGTCGCGTAGCTGTTCACCGGTGCGGACCGTGGGGGCGGTGATGTCGGCCGTGGCCTCGTGCCGTGAGCGGACCTCGGCCACCTCGGAGAAGGCGGCGAGCGCGTCGCCGAGCCTGGCGCTGGGGACGAGCAGCTCGAACCGCGCTCCCGCCTCGCCCTCGGCGCCGTCGCGGATCGAGCTGCTGAGGACGATGCCGCGGTAGGCGTGGACGGTCTCGAAGACGTCGGCGGCGACCTTGCGCACCTCGGCCGGCTCGGCGGCGAGGACGATCTGGGCGGAGCGTTCGATCTCGCGGTGGCGTGCCCGCAGGGCGTACTTGCCCGCGCCGTCTGCGAACGCGAGCGAGTGCAGCTGCCCGGCGGCATTCGCCAGCTGCTCCGTGACAGCGGCGCTGCTCGCGGCCGTCGCGGCTTCCTGTCGTAGAAGGCCCCTGACCGCGCCCTGTGGCAGCCCGGCGCCCTGTGGCAGTTGTTGCGACAGGCGTGCGGGGGCCTCGTGCCGGGGCGGAGGTGGGGAGGACGCGGCGCTCTCGACGGTCGAGTCGAGGTGCATCTGCGTAGGGGAGCCGCCTTCCTGCTCGCCGACGGCGATCACCACGGTCGCGGCCGCGACGGCGGCGAGGGCGGTGGCTCCGGCCGGGACCAGGGCACGCCGCGGCTGCATCGCCCGCACCCGGGCGCCGAGCCGGTCGCGCAGGCCGCCGCCGGACCGCGGCCGCCGCGGGAAGCCGGCGGCGGCGCGCTCGTCCAGCTCGGCGGCGAAGGCCGGGCGCGGGGCCGGGCGCAGCGACTCCAGCGCGGTGACGAGGCGGTCGTCTTCAAATGGCTCCATCGCAGGCCTCCCTCAGTTTGGTCATCGCTCGGTGCAGCCTGGTGCCGGCGTTCGACTCGCCGATGCCGACGACGGCGGCGATCTCGGCATTCGTCAGTCCGGCGAAGAACTTGAGGGCGATCAGCTCGCGCTCGCTTCCCTCGAGGCGGGCGAGTGCGGCGCTGACCGCGAGGCGCCGCTCGCTCTCCGCGGCGCTCTCCTCGGCCGGGGCGGAGGTGAGGTCGGCCGGCTCGACGGTCAGCTCGGCCTGCCGACCGCGCCGCCGCAGCTCGTCGAGGGCGGCGTTGCGGGCGATCCCGAACAGCCAGGCGCGCGGCTCGCCCCGGCTCGGGTCGAAGCGCGAGCGCCTGCGGTAGGCGCGCTCGAAGGCAGTCGCGGTGACGTCCTCGGCCGCTGCGGGGTCACGGACCAGGCTGGCGACGTAGGCGTAGACATCGTCGCGGCTCGACCTGTAGAGGCGGTCGAAGACCAGGTCCGCGTCGCTGGGGGCCTCCGCGGTGGGTGCGACCAAGGTGCCGTCCATGTCCCTACTACGACCCAGGCGCGCATCCGTCACAAGGAGATATTCGCGCCTGCGGCGTCGCCTCGCTCAGGCGGCAAACGGGAGGCGCCCGGTGTCGCCGAGCGGGACAGCCGGTCGCCCGACCGGGGCACAGGCGGCCTCGATCGACTCGGCGACGATGTCCAGCAGCCGCGAGAGCTCCGCAGCGGCGATCGAGAGCGGCGGCACGAGGACGACGGTGTCGCCGAGCGGGCGGACGATGGCGCCTCGCTCGCGCGCCGCGAGCGTCACCCGGTGCCCCATCCGCAACGCCGGGTCGTGCTCGCCGAGGTCGATCCCGACCATGAAGCCGCGGTGGCGGACCTCGGCCACCTCGGGCATCGCTTCGATCTTCCGCAGGCGCTCGGCGAGCAGCTCGATCTTCGGCTGCAGGCGCTCGATCGTCCGCTCCTGCTCGAAGACGTCGAGACTGGCCAGAGCGGCCGCGCAGGCGAGCGGGTTGCCGGTGTAGGTATGGCCGTGGAAGAAGGTGCGCTGCTCCTCCGGCGCCCCGAGGAAGCCCTCGTAGATGCGCTCGGTGGCCAGGGTCGCCGCCAGCGGCAGGTAGCCGCCGGTGATCCCCTTGGCGAGGCAGAGGAGGTCCGGGGCCACGCCCTCCTGCTCGCAGGCGAACATCGTCCCGGTGCGGCCGAACCCGGTCGCCACCTCGTCGCAGATCAGCAGCACGCCGTGCTCGTCGCAGAGGCGGCGCACGGCGGCCAGATACCCGGGCGGCTGCACGAGGATGCCGGCCGCGCCCTGGACCAGCGGCTCGACTATCACCGCCGCCATCTCGTCGCCGTTGGTCGCGAGGACGCGCTCGAGGTCGTCGGCGTCGCCCGGCTCGACGGCGTGGGTCTCGAACAGCAGCGGGCCGTAGGCGGCGTGGAAGAGGTCGATCCCGCCGACGGAGACGGAGCCGATCGTGTCGCCGTGGTAGGCGCCGCGGAGCTTGACGAAGGAGCTGCGGCCACCGGCGCCGCGCTGGGCCTGGTACTGGAAGGCCATCTTCAGGGCGATCTCGGCGGCGGTCGAGCCGGAGTCCGAGTAGAAGACGCGGGAGAGGCCCGTCGGCGCGATCTCGACCAGGCGCGCGGCCAGCTCGGCAGCGCCGGGATGGGAGAGGCCGAGCATGGTCGAGTGTGCGACCCGGTCGAGCTGTTCGCGCACCGCAGCATCGATGACGGGATGGCGATGGCCGTGGACGTTGCACCAGAGCGAGGAGGTGCCGTCGATGTAGCGGCGCCCCCGGCTGTCGATCACGTAGGGGCCCTCGGCTCCCTCGATCAGCAGCGGCTCTTCCTCGCTCCAGCCCTGCTGCTGAGTGAAGGGGTGCCAGATGTGGTCGTGGTCGAACTGCGCGGCGTCCAGCATCGGCGGCGACGTTAGACGTGGGTCCGGCTGGAACTCGGGTAGGGAATCGCCGGGGCCGGGTAGGGGGCCTGTGTGATTACACCCACAAATGTTACATCGATTCATGTCATGATCTGTGCGGATGGCTGAGCGAGGTGCGATACCCCAGGTACCGGCGATTCGCCGCCGCGCGCTGCGCGCCGTCCGCTCGCTGTTCACGCCGCTGCTCCCCGACGACTACCTGGAACTGATCAACCCGCTCTGGTCGACCCGGGAACTGCGGGGGCGGATCGAGCGGATCGAGCCCGAGACCGCCGACGCGGCGACGGTGCTGATCCGCCCCGGCCACGAATGGCCGGGGCACCGTCCCGGCCAGTACCTGCGGATCGGCGTCGTCGTCGACGGCGTCCACCACTGGCGCGCCTACTCGCTGACTTCCGATCCCAAGCGCGCCGACGGCTGCATCGGCATCACCCCGAAGCTGGTCGAAGCGGGGAAGGTCTCGCCCTACCTGGTGCGGGCGGCGCGGCCGGGGGACATCGTCCGTCTCGGGGGGGTCGAAGGCACCTTCGTCCTGCCCGACCCGCCACCCGAGAAGCTGCTCTTCCTCAGCGCCGGCAGCGGCATCACGCCGATCATGAGCATGCTCAGCAGCCTGCACCGTCGCGACCGGGTCGGCGACGTCGTCCACGTCCACTCGGCCCGGACCGCCGAGGGGGTGATCTTCGGCGAGCGCCTGCGCGCGCTCGCCGACGCCCACGACGGCTACCGCCTGCACCTGCAGCTGACCGGCGAACAGGGCCGCTTCGCCGCCGCCCACCTCGAGGAGATCTGTCCCGACTGGAGCAAGCGCCACACCTTTGCCTCAGGCCCGGCCGAGATGCTCGACGCCCTCACCGCCCACTGGCAGGCGGAGGGCGACCCGACGCGGTTGGAGATGGAGCGCTTCCAGCCGATCATCGGCGGCGTCTCCGCCGGCGGCGTGGGCGGCACGATCCGCTTCGACAAGAGCGGGGTGGAGGCCCGCTGCGACGGCGCCACGCCGATCCTCGTCGCCGGCGAGGAAGCCGGCGCCACCCTGCCTTTCGGCTGCCGCATGGGCATCTGCCACACCTGCGTCGGCGAGTTGCGCCAGGGCCGGATCCGCGACCTGCGCACCGGCGAGGTCCACGGCGTCGAGGGGGAGATGGTCCGCACCTGCGTCAACGCCCCCGAGGGCCCGATCGAGATCGCACTTTGACTACCGAGAGGAAACGATGAACGCAACTGCAACCGCACCACCGCTCGCCATCGAGAGCCCGCTGAGCCGGCTCTCGCCCGAGCAGATCGACGCCCTCGCGCTCGAGTTCGACGCGATCCGCGACCGCGTCAAAGCCGAGCTCGGCGAGCGCGACCGCCGCTACATCGAGGGCATGATCGAGATGCACCGCCGCCTCGGCGCGATCGCCCGGGTGCTGCTGCTCGCCTCCCGTAACCGCCCCGCCCGCTTCGGCGGCACGGCGGCGCTCTCGGCGGCGAAGATCCTCGAGAACATGGAGATCGGGCACAACGTCCTGCACGGGCAGTGGGACTGGATGAACGACCCCCGCATCCACTCCTCGACCTGGGATTGGGACACCGCCTCGACCGCGGAGGCCTGGAAGCACTCGCACAACTACGTCCACCACACCTTCACCAACATCCGCGGCAAGGACAAGGACCTCGGCTACGAGATCATGCGGATCGACCCGGAGCAGAAGTGGAACCCGGTCTATCTCTTCCAGCCGCTCTACAACCTGCTGCTGGCGGCGTTCTTCGAGTGGGGGGTGGCGCTGCACGACCTCGACTTCGAGGCGATCCGCACCGGGGAGAAGTCCAAGCGCCAGCTGAAGCGGGAGCTGAAGGGGATCCGCGAAAAGGCCAAGAGCCAGGTCGTCAAGGACTACATCGCCTGGCCGCTGCTGAGCGGCCTGGCGACGGCGGCGGTCGAGCTGGGGCTCGACGCGCTCGACCAGCGCGGCGCCCTGCCTCGCAGCAGCAAGCGGCGGCGCCAAGGCGGGCTGGCCGGCAGCGTGCGCCGCGCCCTCGGCAAAGGCGCCGGCGCCTACAAATCGGCGGCGAAGGCCAACGCCACCGCCAACGTGGTCCGCAACGTCTGGGCCTACGCGATCATCTTCTGCGGTCACTTCCCGGACCAGACCTACACCTTCAGCCAGAAGGAGGTCGAGAACGAGTCGGCGGGTGGCTGGTACGTGCGCCAGCTGTCCGGCTCGGCCAACATCGAGGGCGGCCCCCTCTTCCACGTCGCCAGCGGCAACCTCGGTTTCCAGGTCGAGCACCATCTCTTTCCCGACCTGCCGAGCACCCGCTACGCCGAGATCGCGCCGCAGGTGAAAGACATCTGCGAGCGCTATGGGCTCCCCTACAACAGCGGTCCCTTCATGCAGCAGCTGGGGATGGTGCAGCGGACGATCCTGCGGCTCGCCTTCCCCGGCGGCAAGCAGCGACCGAAGCCAGGGCCCTACCGGCGCGAGGAGGACGCCGCCGCTCTGTGACATAGCTCACGCGAGCAACTATTGCGCTTGAGGAACAGTTGCAGTCGTGCAACTATCTCCCTGTGCAAGGCAGCGACGCAAAGGAGACGGCAGCGAGACTGACGGCGCTGCTGCGCCACGTCTTCCTCTACGACCGCGGCAACCAGCTGCGAGTGATCGAGGAGTCGGGCCTCTCGCTGACCCAGTGCAAGGTCCTGCTGGAGCTCGGGGGGCTGGGGCAGACGGCGGAGGCCTGGCAGGTCGGTGACCTGGCCGAGGTGTTCGGCGTCTCCCTGCCCTCGATGAGCAGGGCGGTGGACGCCCTGGTCAAGGAGAAGCTGGCGACGCGGGTCGAGGACCCCGATGACCGCCGCGCCCGCCAGGTGAGGATCACGGCCAAGGGCAAGGGCCTGGTCGAGACCCTGGTTGCCGTGCGCCAGTCGGGCATCGAAGCCTTCGCCGCGACCCTCAGCGCCGCCCAGCGACGCAAGCTCGACGCCGCGGTCGAGGCGCTGATGGACCGCGAGGACATCGCCCAGACCTATCAGCACCTGAAAGGGGCCGGACCCGCTTGACCCGCTACCGCCACCTGATCACCGACGACAACCGCAAGTGGTGGACGCTCGGGGCGATGTGCTTCGCGCTGTTCATGATCATGCTCGACAACACCGTCGTCAACGTCGCCCTGCCCTCGATCCAGCGCGACCTCGACGCCTCGATCTCCGGCCTCGAGTGGACGATCAACGGCTACACGCTCTCCTTCGCGGTGCTGCTGGCCACCGGCGGGCGGCTCGGCGACATCTTCGGCCGCCGCCGCATGTTCCTCTTCGGCGTCGTCATCTTCGCCCTCTCTTCGGCCACCGCCGGCTTCGCCCCGGACGCGACCGCGCTGGTCCTGAGCCGGGTCGTCCAGGGAGTCGGCGCGGCGCTGATGATGCCGGCGACGCTCTCGATCATCACCGACGCCTTCCCCGCCGCCGAGCGCGGCAAGGCGATGGGGATGTGGGCGGGGGTGTCGGCGCTGGCCCTGGCCGTCGGGCCGGTGCTGGGCGGCTTCCTCACCGAGCACGTCAGCTGGCGGGCGATCTTCTACCTCAACATCCCGGTCGCGATCGGGGCGGTGACGGCGGCCCTGTTCGCGGTGCGCGAGTCGCGCGACACCAGCGTCGGCCGTGAGGTCGACTTCGCCGGCGTGGCGGTGCTGACCGCGACCCTGACGGCGCTGGTGCTGGCCCTGGTCGAGGGCAACGCCTGGGGCTGGGGCTCGCCGGGGATCGTCGCCCTGCTGGCCGGCGCCGCGATCGGCGCCGTCGCCTTCGTCGCGATCGAGCTGCGGGTCCGGGTGCCGATGGTCGAATTCCGCTTCTTCTCCGATCGCAACTTCGTCGGCGCCGTCGTGGTGGCGCTGATCGTCTCCTTCGCGATGCTCGGCGTCTTCTTCTTCCTCGCCCTCTACATGCAGAACATCCTCCGCTACTCGCCGCTGGAGGCGGGGGTCAGGTTCCTGCCCTCGACGCTGATGATCGTCACCGTGGCCCCGGTTGCCGGCCGGCTCTCCGACCGCATCGGCCCGCGCTGGCTGATCGCCGGTGGGCTCGCGATCGTCGCCGCCTCGCTGTTCAGCTTCAGCGGCATCGCGGTCGACTCGACCTACCTCGACCTGCTGCCCGGGTTCATGCTGCTCGGGATCGGGATCGCGATGACGATGTCGCCGATGACCAGCGCCGCGATGAACGCCGTCCCGGTGCAGAAAGCGGGGATCGCCTCCGGCGTGCTCTCGATGTTCCGCATGGTCGGCGGCAGCCTCGGTATCGCCGTCACCGGCGCGATCTTCCAGGGCTCGGTCGGGGCCAGCAACTTCGAGAGCGCCAGCCCCCAGGACTTCGTCGACGCGCTGGGCGTGGCGATGACGGTCTCGGCGCTGGTCGCGCTGGCCGGCGCCTTCTTTGCCGCCGCGGCGATCCGCGCCAAGCGCAAGCAGGTCGGGCTCGACGCGGCAGAGGCCGAGGTCAACCCGGGCGGCGAGGTGCTCGCCGCCCGCGAGGTCGCCACCGGGTAAGAATCCCGCGGATGCTGGTCCTGCTGCCGCCCTCCGAGGGCAAGTCCGCTCCGACCGAAGGCGAGCCGGTCGATCTCGACTCGCTCGCTTTCGCCGCCGAGCTGGGCGAGCGTCGCGCCACCCTGCTCGACGCGCTCGAGCGGCTGGCCGAGGTGTCGACGCCGCGCGCCGTGAAGCAACTCGCCGTCTCCGCGGGGCAGGTGGGAGAGATCGCAGTCGATGCCGAGCTGCGCGGCGCCCCGGCTGCCGCCGCGGCCGAGGTCTACGCCGGCGTCCTCTACGACCGCCTGCGGTTATCCGAGCTACCGGCCAGGGCGCGCCGCCGGGTGCTGATCGCCAGCGCCCTCTGGGGAGTGGTGCGTCCCGAGGACCGCATCCCCTACTACCGCTTCTCGGCGAAAGCGAGGCTGGACGGGATCGGCCCGCTCTCGGCCTGGTGGCGAGACGCCCTCGGGGAGGCGCTGCCGGACGAACCGGGCAACCTGATCGTCGACATGCGCTCGGCCGCCTACGCCGCGGCCTGGAAGCCACGACGGGCGACGCTCCTGGCGGTGCGTGCGTTCAGCGAGGTCGACGGCAAGCGCAAGCCCGTCTCCCACATGGCGAAGGCGGTGCGGGGGGACGTGGCCCGGGCGCTGCTGCTGGCGAAGGCGGTGCCGGCCGACCCCAAGGACGCGGCCGAGATCACCCGCGCCGCCGGCTTCAAGGCCGAGCTCACCCCCAGCACCCTCGACGTCATCGTCTAACCCGGTCGATGGGCCGATAAGTCGACCCTGGGTCGACTTATCGGCCCATCGGCACCTGGAGTGGAGGCCAGGTGCCGGGGTGCGCCGGGTCGAGGTGCGGGAGCACCTGCACGGGCACATCACCGAGGGAGGCGATCGTGTCGCGGTTGGAGCGCTCGATCTCGCTGGGTTCCGTTGGCCAGGGAGTGAGGACGACCGCGGCGACCTCGAGCCCGGCGGCGCGGGCCACCTCGATCGTCAGCAGCGTGTGGTTGATCGTGCCGAGTCCCGGCGAAGCGGCGACCACGAGCGGCAGCCCCAGGTCCGCCGCGAAATCGCGAACCAGGTAGGGCGGGGCGCTTTTGTCACCCATGGGTTTACAAAGTCGCCCCGCCAACGGGACGAGCAGGCCGCCGACGCCCTCGCAGACAAGTGCGTCGGCGCTCGCCGCCGCGGTCCGCGCCGCGGCGAGCAGCCTCCCAGGCTCGATCTCCTCCCCGGCCATCTCGGCAGCGAGGTGTGGCGACGCGGGTGGTCCATACCGATAGGGGGCGATCTCCTCGTCGCTCTGCCCCGATCCCGCCCCCATCCGCAGCAGCTCATGGTCCGCCAGCGGCCGATGGGCCGATAAGTCGCCTCCACGTCGACTTATCGGCCCATCGGCGGGCAGTTCGTCGAGGCCGGTGACGGCGGGCTTGAAGACGGCCACTCGCTTGCCCTCCGCGGCGAGGGTGTGGGCGATCGCGGCAGCGACGACCGTCTTCCCGACCTCGGTCCCCGTTCCGGTGACGAAGACCCCCGCCGCCGGCTCGCCCATGGCCGGCTAGGCGACCTGGGCGAGGCCGGCGCTGGACACACCGTGACCCAGCTTGCGGACCGCGGCCCCGACCACTTTTGCAGCGTGCTCGAGCTCGTCGCCGCGGTGGGTCGCCATAACCGTGAGGCGCAGGCGCGAGGAGCCCTCGGGGACGGTCGGTGGGCGAATTCCCTGTGCGAAGACGCCCTCTTCGAGGAGGCGCTCGCAGAGCTGCATCGTGCGGTCGGCGTCGCCGACTTCGATCGGCACCACCTGGGTCTGAGAGCGCGCCACCGCCAGCCCCTCGGCGAGCAGGGCGGAGCGCAGGACCGCGCCGTTGGCCTGCAGTCGCGCGACCAGTGCCGGTTCGGTCTGGAGCAGCTCCAGCGCCGCCGCGGCCGCGGCGACTGCCGGCGGCGCCGGTGCGGTCGAGAAGATGAACGGGCGGGCGGTGTTGAGAAGGAAGTCGATCGTCTCCGCCGTGGCGCAGGTGTAGGCCCCGTAGGAGCCGAGCGCCTTGCCGAGCGTGCCGACGACGACGTCGATCTCGTCCTCGAGCCCGGCCGCCGCCACCGACCCACGACCGCCGGGGCCGAGCGCGCCGGTGCCGTGCGCCTCGTCGACCATCACCCGCGCGTCGTAGCGCTGCGCCAGCTCGGCGATCTCCGCGAGCGGCGCGACGTCGCCGTCCATCGAGAAGACGCCGTCGGTGACGATCAGCGAGCCGCGTCCCTCCGCCTGGCGGAGGCCCCACTCGAGGTGCTCCATGTCGCAGTGGTCGTAGACGAACGTCTCCGCCCGGGCGAGCCGGCAGCCGTCGATGATGCTCGCGTGATTGAGGGAGTCGGAGAAGACGACGTCCCCCTCTCCGGC
>DASTNW010000049.1:0-45943 GCA_035762685.1 Solirubrobacterales bacterium
CGCCGCCAGTTTGTTGTCGTTGGGCGGGATGATCGTCGCCCAGTACTCGCGGACCAGGTCCTCGTGCTCGCGCAGCGCCGTGTCCATGTCGGTGAAGATCACGCCCTGGGCCTCGAGCTTCTCGTTGACCTGGTGGTAGACCACCTCGGACTCGTACTGGGCGCCGACGCCGGCGAGGAATTTGCGCTCCGCCTCGGGGATGCCGAGCCGGTCGAAGGTGTTTTTGATGTCCTCGGGAACCTCGCTCCAGTCGCGGCTGTTCTTCTCCGAGGCGCGGACGAAGTAATGGATGTCGTCGAAGTCGATCTGGCCGAGGTTGCCGCCCCAGGTCGGGGTCGGGCGCGAGTAGAAGTGCTCCAGCGCCTTGAGGCGGAAGTCGCGCATCCACTGCGGCTCGTCCTTGTACTCGGAGATCGATTCGACGACCTCGCGCGAGAGCCCCTTCGGCGCTTTGTAGGCGTAGCCGGACTCGGAGTCGTGGAAGCCGAACTTCTCCTTGTAGTCGGCGTTGATGCCGGCCAGCTCTCTTTTCTCTGCGACTACCTCGGGCGTTGCCATGTCAGGAGACCTCCAGGGTGATGGTGTCGTCCTCGACGGCTATCGGGAACGTTTGCACCGGCGCGAAAGCGGGGAGCGTCTTCGGCCTGCCGGTGCTGAGGTCGAAGAGGGAACCGTGACGGGGGCACTCGACGGTGCAGGAGGCGGGGTCGAACTCGCCCTCGGCCAGCGGCCCGTCGTCGTGGGAGCAGCGGTCCTCGATCGCGTAGAGCTTCCCCTCGCAGTTGAAGACGCCGATCTTGCGCCCGTCGTGCTCGACCAGGCGCATCTCGCCGGGCGGCAGCTCGGCGGTCGGGCACACGGAGATGGTCGTTGCTGCGGTTTCGGTCAAGAGGGTGGTTGCTCTCCGGCACACGATCACGTGCCAGTTAGTGCGGATCGAGACTTAATCCTACTTCTCCGGTCGGATTTTAGCGGCCGGGGTGGGCGGGCTCTTCACGAGATCGCGATGAGCTCCCGGCGCTGACGTGCTCTTATGTTGGCAAGCAACTTCGAAAGAGAGGACGGAGAGATGAGCGAGAGGACGAGCTACGCTGCCGGCACCCCTTGCTGGGTCGAACTGGGCACGCCCGACGTCGAGGCCACCGAGGCCTTCTACGGCGAGCTGTTCGGGTGGGAGATCCCGGAGCAGCCGAACTCGGTCCAGCTCGGCGGCTACCGCCGGGCGAAGAAGAACGGCAAGGACGTGGCCGGCGTCTCGCCGCTGCAGCAGGAGGGCCAGCCACCGGCCTGGAGCACCTACGTCTCGGTCGTCGACGCCGCCGCGACGCTGGCGACCGTCGGTGAGGCGGGCGGCCAGGTGGTCGTCGAGCCGCTCGACGTGGTCGGGCTCGGCACGATGGGGGTCTTCACCGACCCGACCGGCGCCGTCTGCGGCGTCTGGCAGCCCGGCACGTTCCTCGGCGCCGAGCTCGTCAACGAGTACGGCACCTTCGGCTGGAACGAGCTCGGTACCCGCGACACGGCTGCCGCAAAAGAGTTCTACGGCAAGGTCTTCGGTTGGGGCCACGCCGACGAAGAGTCGGCGCGGGCCGGGACCTACACGGTCTGGAAAGCAGGCGACGCGATGGTCGGCGGCATGCTCGACCTGGGCGCCGTCGGCGTGCCCGACGAGGTGCCGCCCCACTGGCTCGTCTACTTCACGGTCGAGGACACCGACGCCGCGGTGGAGAAGGTGAAGAGCGGGGGAGGGGACGTGCGGATGGAGCCGATCGACGTCCCGGTCGGTCGTTTCGCGGTCGTCGCCGACCAGTTCGGCGCTGTCTTCGCGGTCATGCAGCCGAGCGAGGAGACGCTGGCGAACATGCCGTAGCCGCCGGCGCTCAGCCGAGGTCGGCGACCGCTTCGTTCGGGTCGCCGGCCTCGCCCTCGTCCTCCCATTCGGCGGGCTGGCCGAGGCTGGCGCTCTTGACGACCTTGAGGCCCAGCATCGCGCACTTCATCCGCGTCGCCGAGATCTCGATCCCGAGCAGCTCCAGCACGTACTCCTTCGGCAGCCGCAGCAGCTCCTCCCGGGACTTGCCGACCAGCTCGTCGGTCAGCAGCGAGGTGGCCGCGGTCGAGATCGCGCAGCCTTTGCCGTCGAAGGCGATCTCCGCCACCCGGTCGTCCCCGTCGAGGCGGATCGTCACGTGCTGCTCGTCACCGCAGAACGGGTTGGTGTCCTCGAACTCCAGGTCGGGATCGTCGAGCCGGCCGAAGTTGTGCGGCCGCTTGTAGTGCTCGAGGATCTGGTCGCGGTAGAGCTCGTCCATGGCTTCCGAGGCTAGCGCAGCCGGATAGAGTGCTCTTATGCCTATTAATCGCTGTCTTCTGATTGCCGTATCGATAATTGCTGTGCTCCTCCCGGCCACCACGGCCTCGGCCGCGACCCCGACCAAGGTCGTCGTCAGCCTCAAATTCCCCGCCTTCCATGGCAAGCTGACCTCGTCCCGGCAAAGCTGCCTCGGCAGTCGCAAGGTGAAGATGTACCGCGAACGGAACGGCAAGAAAAAGCTGCTGGGCAGCGATACGAGTGAGGACAACGGCAAGTGGGCGATCCCGGTCGGGAAAAACCTCACCTCCGGCGCCTACTTTGCGACCGTCGCCAAGCGCGGCAAATGCAAGGCAGCGAAATCCAAAGTCCTCCCGATCGACTAGCGGCAGTTGGCGGATTGACCCGGCTATAGGCGGGTCAATCCGCCACGGTCTATAAGCCGAAGACGCGGCGGGCGTCTTCGAGGCCGTCGACCAGGCGGTCGATCTCCTCAGGCGTCGTGTAGACGCCGAAGCTGGCGCGGGCCGTGGCGGCGATGCCGAGGCGGTCCATCAGTATCTGGGCGCAGTGGTGGCCGGCGCGGACGGCGACGCCGTGGCGGTCGAGGATCTCGGAGACGTCGTGGGCGTGGACGCCCTCGACCTCGAAGGAGACCGGGCCCAGCCGTTCCGGGCCGCGCGGCGGGCCGAATATCCGCAGCCCCGGCACCTCGGGCAGCCGCGCCAGCGCGTAGTCGGCGATCTGCCGCTCGTGCTCCAGCACCGCCTCCATCCCCACCGAGTCGAGCCAGCGCAGCGCCGAGGCCATCCCGATCGCCTGCGTGATCGCCGGGGTGCCGGCCTCGAAGCGGGCGGGGACGTCGGCGTAGGTGGTGCCGCCGCGCGTCACCTTGCGGATCATCGAGCCGCCGCCGAGGAAAGGCTGCATCTCGCGCAGCAGGTCGAGCTTGGTCCAGAGCGCGCCGATCCCGGTCGGCCCGTAGAGCTTGTGCCCGGTGATCGCGTAGAAGTCGACGCCAAGCTCGGCCATCTCGAGCGGCAGCTTCGGTGCCGCCTGGGCGCCGTCGGCCAGCACCAGCGCGCCCGCCGCGTGGGCGAGCCGGGAGATCTCCGCCAGCGGGTTCTCCGTCCCCAGCACGTTGGAGACGTGGGCGACGGCAACCAGCTTCGGGCCTCGCTCCAGCAGAGCCGCGAAGGCGTCCATGTCGAGCAGCCCCTCGTCGTCGATCGGCGCCCAGTCGATCTCCGCGCCCGCCCGCTCGGCCAGTTGCTGCCAGGGGACGATGTTGGAGTGGTGCTCCATCTCCGTCAGGAGCACGCGCTCACCGGCACCTACGTTGGCGTCGCCCCAGGCGCGGGCGACGAGGTTGATCGCCTCGGTCGCGTTGCGGACGAAGACCACCTCGCGGCGGTCGGCGGCACCGATGTGGTCGGCGACGGTTGCCCGCGCCCCCTCGTAGGCGTCGGTTGCCTCGGCCGAGAGGGTGTGGGAGCCGCGGTGGACGTTGGAGTGGTGGCGGCGCTCGTAGCGGTCGACGGCCTGGATCGAGGCCAGCACCCGCTGCGAGCTGGCGCCGCTGTCGAGGTAGGCGACCGGCCGCCCGTTGACCTCGCGCTCCAGCGCCGGGAAGGCGGCGCGGACCTTCTCGAGCGGGAAGGAGCTCTTCGCGGTCGCCGGCTCCACGGTCCTCGAGGCTAGGCGCTGGCGCCCGCCTCGACCTCCTCGCGGATCCAGCCGTAGCCCTTCTCCTCCAGCACGCCGACCAGCTCCGGGCCGCCTTCCTTGACGATCCGGCCCTCGAACATGACGTGGACGAAGTCGGGTTTGACCATGTGCAGGATGCGCTGGTAGTGGGTGATGATGAGGACGCCCATCTCGGGGCCGGTGAACTTGTTGACGCCCTCGGCAACCGTGCGCAGGGCGTCGATGTCGAGGCCCGAATCGGTCTCGTCGAGGACCGCGACCTCCGGCCGCAGCAGCGCCAGCTGCAGCAGCTCCATCCGCTTCTTCTCGCCGCCGGAGAAGCCGTCGTTGAGGTAGCGGCTGGAGAAGTCCTTGGGGATGTTGGCCAGCTCCATCGCCGCCTGGGCGGTCTTGGCGAAGTCTTTGATCTTGATCTGCTCTTCCCCGCGCGCCTCGCGGTGGGAGTTGATGATCATCCGCAGGTACTTGCTGACCGAGACGCCGGGGATCGCGACCGGGTACTGGAAGGCCATGAAGAGGCCGGCCTGCGAGCGCACGTCGGGATCGGCCTCGGTGATGTCCTCGCCCTTGAAGACGATCGAGCCCTCCGTCACCTCCAGCGCCGGGTGGCCCATGATCGCGTTGGCGAGGGTCGACTTGCCGGAGCCGTTGGGCCCCATCAGCGCGTGGACCTTGCCCTTCTCGACGTCGAGATCGAGGCCGCGGAGGATCTCCTTGTCCTCGACGCTCACGTGCAGGTTGCGTATCTCCAGCTCAGCCAATTTCACTCCGTTTCTGGGATTGTCGAAAAGGTCTCGAGGTCAGGCGGCGCGGACGACCGCGCCCTCGCTGCGCCCGCCAGGGCTGGAGAACTCGACCAGCTCGGCGAGCGTGGTGCCGGCCAGCGCCTTGGTGACGCCGCCCTGCACCCGCGTCCACAGCAGCTTCGTCGCGCAGGCGCGGTCGCCGTCGTCCTCGTGCGAGCAGAGCACTTTGCCCTCCGGCGTCTCGTGGAAGCACTCCATCGGAGCGATCTGCCCTTCCAGCGCCTCGACCACCGCGTCCATGGTGATCTGGTCGGCCGGCTTGGCCAGCCGGTAGCCGCCGTGGGCGCCGCGGGTCGAGGTGACCAGGCCCGCCTTGCGCAGTTTCGCGACCAGGTGCTCGAGGTAGGAGAGGGGCAGCCGCTCGGCCTCGGCCACTGTGCTGAGCGAGATCGGCGTCGAACCGGGCTGGCGGCCCAGCTCGACCATCAGGCGCACTCCGTACTCGGCTTTGGTCGAGAACAGCATCGACCTAAATCCTACTGAACCGGTCGGTTATGCCTCGACGCCCTCGGCGGCGGCGTTGCCGAGTTCGACGTGGGCGCGGCTGTCGCTGCCGCGGATCAGGACCAGGGTGAGGACGAAGCCGACGAAGGCGATCGCGGCGCCGCCGAGGAAGGCGTACTGGAAGCCGTCGGTGAGGGCCTGGGGGAGGGCGGTGCCGGAGGCGACCGCGTTCTCGGTGTGCGTGGTCGCGATCGTCGCGAGCACGGCCAGCCCGAGCGCGCCGCCAACCTGCTGCGAGGTGTTGATCAGGCCGCTGGCGAGCCCGGCCTCGTGCTCCTCGACGCCGGAGACGGCGGCGATCGTCGTCGTCACGAAGGAGAAGCCAAGGCCGGCCGCCGCCAGCAACGAAGGCCCGAGGATGTCGGTCGTGAAGCCGCCGCCGACCGAGATGCGGCTGAACCAGAGCAGCCCGGCGACGATGAACAGCAGCCCGACCGCGAGCACCGGCTTGTAGCCGAATTTGGTCACCAGCTGGGAGCCGATCCCGGCCGTGGCGATGATCGTCAGCGCCAGCGGCAGGTAGGAGAGGCCGGCGTGGATGGCGCTGTAGCCGAGCACCTGCTGCATGTAGAGGGAGATGAAGAAGAACATCGAGAACAGCGAGGCGCCGACCAGCACGCCGACCACGTTGGCGCCAGTCAGGGTGCGGATGCGGAAGATCGAGAAGGGGACCAGCGGTTTCTTCGCCCGCAGCTCGATCACGACGAAGGCCGCGAAGAGGGCCAGCGCGACGCCGATCAGGCCGAGCGTGCGGGTCGACCCCCAGCCCTTGTCGGTGGCGTCGACGACGGCGTAGACGAGGATCGAGAGGGCGGCGGTGACGGTGACCGCGCCGGCGACGTCGAAGGCGCGGGTCTCGGTCTCGGCCCGGCTTTCGGCGATCAGGCGTGGGGTGAACGCGAGGGCGACGAGGCTGACCGGAACGTTGACCCACAGCACCCACTCCCAGCCGAGCCCGTCGGTGAGGATGCCCCCGAGCAGGACGCCGGCCGCTCCGCCGGAGCCGGCAACGGCGCCCCACACGCCGAGCGCTTTGTTGCGCTCGGCCCCGTCGCTGAAGATCGTGGTGACGATCGAGAGCGCCGCGGGGGAGATGATCGCGGCGCCCAGTCCCTGCGCGGCACGGGCCGCGATCAACTGCGCCTCGTTGACGGCGAAGCCGGCAGCCAGGGAGGCGACGGCAACCAGCAGCAGGCCGGCCATGAAGACCCGCCGCCGACCGAGCAGGTCGGCGGTGCGGCCGCCCAGCAGGAGGAAGCCGCCGAAGGTGAGCACGTAGGCGTTGACGACCCAGGGCAGGTTCTCCTGCGAGAAGTCGAGCGCCTTCCCGATCGAGGGCAAGGCGACGTTGACGATCGAGGCGTCGAGGACGACGACGAACTGGGCCGAACAGAGCAGGACCAGCGCCAGCCAGCGCTTCTCTTGGAATTCCCGGGCGGTGGTCATGGCTCGATCAGGCCGCGCCGGATCGCGTAGCGGACGAGCTCGACCCGGTCGCGCATTCCGAGCTTACGCATCGCGTTCGCCCGGTGGTTCTCGACCGTCTTCTCGGAGAGGTGGAGGACCTCGGCGATCTGCTTCGTCGTGTGCGCCTCGGCAACCAGCTTGACGATCTCCTCCTCGCGCGGCGTCAGCTCCTCCTCGCCGCTGGAGCCGCGCTCGAGCACGTCCTTGATCAGCGTCCGCTGCGCCTCCGGCGTCAGGAACGGCTCACCGCGCTCGACCGCGCGGATCGCCGCCAGCAGGTCGGTGTCGGCCTGTGCCTTCAGCACGTAGCCCGAGGCGCCCGCCTTCAGCGCCTCGAACAGGTAGCGCTCGTCGTCGTGCATGGAGAGGATCAGGACCGAGACCTCCGGCGCCTGCTTCTTGATCTCCCGGGTCGCCTGCAGCCCCGTCAGCTTCGGCATTTTGACGTCGAGGATCGCCAGGTCGGGCCGCTCCCGCACCGCCAGCTCGCGCGCCTCGGCGCCGTCGCCGGCCTCGGCCACCACCTCGATGTCGGGCTGGCGCTCGAGCAGCAAGCGGATCCCCGAGCGGACGATCCCGTGATCGTCGGCGATCAGCACTCTCATTGGCCCAAGTCTTCCAGGGCCGGCTAGCTCGCCGCGGGCATCTCCGCGCGCAGGGCGGTGTTCAGCCAACCGTCTTGCGCACCGTTGCTTGCCTCCGCCGGAGGCGTGAAGTCATCCGCATGGACCCAGAAAAACCAGCGTAGGCCGAGTTGCAGGGATGCAGCCGCCGTCTGCCAGGTGCGCACGCGTGCCAGGTGGAGGACCACGCCGAACCCCAGCGTCAGGAGTGAAATTAGAAGCAGGCCAAGAAGCGATCCGACGGGATGTTCGAGGAACCGCTCCGCGCTGAAAGGCACCAGGACGATGACACCGAGCAGGGCGAGGGTGAGGGCGGTGCGGGCCGCGCCCAGGGCGTGGTAGATGTCCGAGAGGGTGGTGTACTCCTCTTTGATCTGGCGCCCGCCCTCGGTCGAGCTGGCGATATCGAGAATCGCTCTGACCGCGTCCCAGTTCGCGTACCAGCGCGCCGAGTAGGCGCGACCTCGTTCTTCGGTGTCGGGAAAGGCCTCTTGCCAGTGCGGTGTGAGCTCGAGCAGCCCCAGCCGGGCCATGGCCTTGTGCAGGAGATCGCGATACCACCCTTTGGGGTCTTTTTGGACCGGCTGGTGCGGCCGGCTCACGTCGAGGGGGGATCCAAAGAGCACGCTTAGGGCCGTGATTTGAGACGGCTGCAGGACGGAGAGGATCTCCGACCCCCTGTCGGGGCGGATCAGGCGCCCCTGCCACCCGCGTGGCCAGGCGCGAAGCAATGGCGAGTAGCTGAAGTAATAGACCTGGTAGATGACGAACCCGATGGGAATCGTCGCGAGGATCGCAATCAGCGCCCTGACGTTTTCACCGAGTACCTCGGACGAAGCGGCAAACGGGACGCCCTGCAAGCGACGGTAGAGAAGGAAGCAGGCGACACCGTGAAGCAGCAGTAAGGAGCCCGGGATGCTGTAACGCAGGATCTGGCGGGTCGCGTTCACCCGGGCAACCCTATTGAAGGTTGAGTATTAGAAACTCTTCTTATTGCCCCGGTACGGCCAGGCGCACCGTGGTGCCGTGGTCGGGCCGCGACTCGATCGTCAGCTCGCCGCCGACCAGGAGCGCCCGCTCGCGCATGCCGCCGATCCCGAGCCCGCGTTCGGACTCCGCGAAGGCGAAGCCGCGGCCGTCGTCGGTAACAGTGAGCTCGACGCCGCCGCCGTCGAGCCGGCGCAATCGCGCCTCGATATGGCTGGCGCCGCTGTGGCGGGCGGCGTTGGAGAGCGCCTCCTGGGCGACCCGGTAGACGACGAGCTGGGCGTCGTCGGCGAGGTCGGAGAAGTCACCGTCGGCGTCGAACTCGGCCTCCGTCTCCCCACGCGCGAGCTGCTCCACCTGGCCCGCCGTCGCCGCCGCCAGGCCGAGGTCGTCGAGCGCGGTGGGGCGCAGCTGGCGGGCCAACGAGAGCAGCTCGCGCATCGCCTGGTTGGCCAGCGCCTTGGTCTCGGCCAGCTCCGCTTCCAGCTCGGGCGGGGCCGCCTCGCGGGCCGCCTCGAGCCGCAGCAGCAGGCCGGTCAGCGACTGGTTTACCTCGTCGTGCAGATCGCGTGCGACCCGTGCTCGCTCCTGCTCCTGGGCCTGCAGCGCAGCGGACCCCGCCCGCCGCCGCTCGGCCTCGAGCCGGTCCATCATCCGCAGGAAGGCGAGCTCGAGCCGCTCCACCTCCTCGGTCTCGCCGACACCGTCGATCGAGCGCGGCAGCATCGGCCCGGGACGGCTCAGGTCGACCTTCTCCATCTCCTCGATCAGCCGCTCCAACGGCCGCATGCGTTGCCGCTCCCGCACCAGGGCAAGCACCAGGGCAATTACGACGAGCGCCAGCCCTATCACCACGAAGGTCATCGCCCAAGCCTAAAAGCCGCCGGCGTAGGGGATGGCCTTGTCCGGGTAGGGGGCTGGCCCCTATAGGAGAAATCCGGCTTTGCTCGCATACTGGAGCGACCACCTCGACCTAGGAGCGATGACGCGATGAAGACCACCAAGCAGTCGACTTTCGGCGCCACCCTGCGGACGACGATCCTGCTCGCCTCGCTTTCCGGCCTGCTGGTCCTGATCGGCGCCCTGATCGGTGGACCCAGCACCGCCGGCCTCTTCCTGATCATCGCCCTGCTGATCAACCTCGGCTCCTACTTCTTCAGCGACAAACTGGCGCTGAAAATGAGCGGCGCCAAGCCGATCGAGGAGTCCGAAGCGCCGCGGCTCTACCAGATCGTGCGCGAGCTGACGACCCGCGCCGGGCTGCCGATGCCCCGCCTCTACATGATCCCCCAGGACCAGCCCAACGCCTTCGCCACCGGTCGCAACCCCAAGCATTCCGCGGTCGCGGTCACCCGCGGCATCACCAAACTGCTCTCCGAGGACGAGCTGCGCGGCGTGCTCGCGCACGAGCTCGCGCACATCCAGCATCGCGACATCCTGATCCAGTCGGTTGCCTCGGCAATCGGCGCCGCGATCACCTACCTCGCCTACATGTTCATGTGGTTCGGCAGCGACGACGAGTCGCCGCTGAGCCTGGTTGCCTCGCTGGCGATGGTCCTGTTGGCGCCGATCGCGGCGAGCATCATCCAGCTCTCGATCTCGCGTCAGCGCGAGTACGCGGCCGACGCCGGCGGCGCCGAAATCTGCGGCAACCCGGAGTCCCTGGCGAGCGCCCTGCTGCGCCTCGAGCAGGGAGCGGCGGCGATGCCGATGCAGGTCAACCAGGCCGCCGAGCCCCTCTTCATCGTCAAGCCCTTCTCCGGCAAGGGCATCGCCGGCCTCTTCTCGACCCACCCCCCGATCGAGGAGCGGGTCAAAAGGCTGCGCCAGATGCGCCCCAGCTTCGCTTAGTAGCGAAGGCTCTCGCAGGCGACGCCGTCGTTATCGCCGTCGAGTCGGTGCGGGTCGTAGCGGGGGCCGCCGTGCTTCTTGTAGAAGTTCTGGGCCTGCCGCCAGGTGCTGAAGTCGGAGCAGTCCTTGTCCGCTGCTGAGGCGGGCACAGCCGTGAAAGCCAGGGCGATTGCCGTGGTCAGGACAGCAAGGCACGTGCGCATCTTCATGTTTCCCTCCGTTGAGTACTTAATTAAGACCGCGAAAGTACCCAGGTCAAGAAACTGCGCCGTAAATGAACGGGTGCCAGGTGGTCGCTATACTTTTTGAAGTAAAGCTGATCGGGATTTAGGAGATTTGGCGATGGCGAGTGGTGCAGGCATTCAGACGATCGAGGAGATCGAGCCATTTGAGGCGGCGGCCGAGATCGAGGGCGGCGACGTCGTCCTGATCGACACGCGTGAGCCGCACGAGTACCAGGAGGCCCACCTGGAGAACGGCAAGCTGGTGCCGCCCGGACTGCTCGCCGACGAGATCGGCGAGGCCGCGCCCGACAAGTCGGCGCGGACGATCCTCTACTGCCGCTCGGGCAACCGCTCGGCGATCGCCGCCGCCCAACTGCAGGAGCTGGGCTACGAGGACGTCGCCTCGATGGCCGGCGGCATCCTCGCCTGGCAGGAGCAGGGGCTGCCCGTCGTCGCCGCCAGCGGCATGACCGCCGAGCAGCGTGACCGCTACTCCCGCCATACCCTGCTGCCCGAGGTCGGGGTCGACGGCCAGCTGAAGCTGCTGAACGCGAAGGTGCTGCTGCTGGGGGCTGGTGGGCTCGGCGCCCCGACGGCGCTCTACCTGGCGGCGGCCGGCATCGGCACCCTCGGCCTGGTCGACGACGACGTCGTCGACGCCTCCAACCTGCAGCGCCAGGTGATCCACAACACCGAGCGGATCGGGATGCCGAAGACCGAGTCCGCCCGCCTCTTCGTCGAAGCGCTGAACCCCGACGTCAGCGTGGTCGAGCACCGGATGCGGCTCAACGCCGAGAACATCCTCGACGTGATCGGCGACTACGACATCGTCGTCGACGGCGCCGACAACTTCCCCACCCGTTACCTGCTGAACGACGCCTCCGTGCGCCTGCGCAAGCCGGTCGTCTCTGCCTCGATTCTCGGCTTCGACGGGCAGATCTCGACCTTCGTCCCCTTCGAGGGCCCCTGCTACCGCTGCCTCTACCCGACGCCGCCGCCGGCCGAGCTGGCGCCGAGCTGCTCGGCCAACGGCGTGCTCGGGGTGATGGCCGGGACGATGGGGACGCTGCAGGCAAACGAGGTGATCAAGCTCGTCCTTGGCGTCGGCGACCCGCTGGTCGGGCGCCTGCTCCTCTACGAGGCGCTCGGCACCAGGTTCACCGAGTTGAAAGTCCGGCGCGACCCGGAGTGCCCGATCTGCGGCGAGAACGCGCCCGAGGTGCCGGAGTCGGAGATGGGCCAGTTCCCCGACTACGAGCTCTTCTGCGCCGGCGCCGGCGGAGACCGCTAGCAAGCGGTCGGCTCGACTAGGATCACCGCTCCATGGCGACCGTGAGGATCCCACCGGTACTACGCCCGAAGACCGGCGGGCAGCCCGAGGTCGAGGCCGCCGGGAGCAACGTCGGCGAGGTGCTGCGTGCGCTCATCGCGGAGCACCCACAGACCTCCGAGCAGCTCTTCGGCGAGGACGGCGAGCTCAACCGCTACGTCAACGTCTACCTCAACGACGAGGACGTGCGGGTGCTCGACGGGCTCGACACCGCGGTGTCCGACGGCGACACTGTGGTGATTCTCCCGGCGATGGCCGGCGGCAGCTAACTAGCGGTCGAGAACCAGTCCCAGGAACTTCCGGGTCCGCTCCTCGCGCGGACTGTCGAGGACGTCCGCAGGGTTGCCCTGCTCGACGATCGCGCCGTCGTCCATGAAGACGACGCGGTCGCCGACCTCGCGGGCGAAACCGAGCTCGTGGGTGACGACGATCATCGTCATCCCTTCCTCCGCCAGCTCCCGCATCACGTCCAGGACCTCCTTCACCAACTCCGGGTCGAGCGCGCTCGTGACCTCGTCGAAGAGCATCACGTGCGGGTCCATCGCCAGCGCCCGGGCGATCGCGACGCGCTGCTGCTGGCCGCCTGAAAGTCGTTCCGGGTACTCGCCCAGCTTGTCGCCGAGCCCGACCCGCTCCAGCAACTGGGTGGCTTTCGACCGCGCCTCCGCGGTGGGCCTGCCGAGGACTTTTTCGGGTGCCATCGTCACGTTTTCCAGCGCCGTCTTGTGCGGGAAGAGGTTGAACTGCTGGAAGACGATCCCGACCCGCTGGCGGACGAAGTCCAGTTTCCAGCCCGCCTCGCCCGCCGGCGAGGCGGGCCCCCTGCAGATGTCTTTGCCTTCGACGAAGACCTCCCCCTTCTCAGGCGGCTCGAGCAGGTTGACGCAGCGCAGCAGCGTGCTCTTGCCGGAACCGCTGGGGCCGAGCACGCAGACGACTTCCCCTCGCTGGACCTCGAGGTCGATGCCGCGCAGCACCTCGAGCTCGCCGAAGCGCTTGTGGATCCCCACCAGTCTCAGCATCGGCTCCGCCATCGGCGCTAGTGGTGCATGACGGGAGGGGCACCGCCGCGTGAGGTGCGCGCCCTTTCGCGCGCGATCAATTTGTCGACCAGCCTGGCGAGGGGCAGGACGATGATCAGGAAGAGGATCGCGCCGAGGGTCAGGGCCGAGCTGTTGAAGGTCTTGGACTGGATGTCGCGGCCGACCAGCGCCACCTCGTTGAGGGCGATCACGCTGACCAGCGTGGTGTCCTTCAGCAGCGCCGTGAATTCGTTCAGCATCGGCGCGATCACCTTGCGGACGGCCTGCGGCACGATCACGTTGCGCATCGCCTGGCCGTGGCTCATACCGAGCGATCTGGCCGCCTCCATCTGCCCGCTCGGCACCGCTTCGATCCCGGCTCGGTACACCTCGGCGTAGTAGGCGCCGTAGACCAGCACCAGGGCCATGATCCCGTACCAGAAGTTGTCCGGTTTGCCGAACCACTGCGGGATCGTCAGTGCCTCCGGCAGCGGCAGGAAGGCGAGGCTCCCGGATATCAGCAGGATCAGGATCAGCAGGGGCACGCCGCGGAAGACGTCGATGTAGCCGATCGCGAGGAAGCGGACCGGCAGCAGCCCCCTGCCCGGGAGCTGGCGCAGCAGGGCGAGGAGCAGGCCCCAGATCAGCGCCAGGACGGTCGCGACCAGCGCCAGTTCGAGCGTGATCGCGAACCCGTCCAAGACCTCGCCGAAGTGCTTCGACATCTGCGAAACGTCGAAGTACTGCTCGAGGATCTCGTTCACTGCACCGCTGCCCCCCGGACGGTGGGTCGCCCCCGGCTCATACCGCTTCGTGGGTGGTGGTGCCGATTCCCGGCGGGACCGGCTTGTGGAACCACTTCGTGTAGATCGTCTTGTATTCGCCGGAGTCGATGACTTCCTGCAGGGCCTGGTTGAGTTCGTCGAGCAGTTCTTCGTCGCCCTGCTGCACGACGAAGCCGTACTGTTCTTCCGTTTCGATCCCGCCCGAGATTTCGAGGTCGGGGTCCGCCTCGATGATGTTTTCGGCGACCGGACGGTCGATCACGACCGCGTCGATCGTCCCCGCCTTCAGGGCCGGGATCGTGTCGGGCCCCTGCGGGAAGGTCCGGAGTTCCTTGGTCTCGATTTCTTCTTCGACGTATTCCTCACCGGTGGTCCCCTGCTGGACTCCGACGACGAGGCCCTCGAGGTCTTTGTCCGTTTTCAGGCCGGAGTTGCCTTTTTTGACCACGATCGACTGCGCCGAGGGCAGGTAGTAGGGATTGGTGAAGTCGACGGTTTCCTCACGTTCGTCGGTGATCGTCGTCGCCGAGGCGACCATGTCGAACTTGCCCTGCGCGAGGTCGCGGAAGATCGTGTCGAAGGAGGTGTCTTTGAATTCGGGCGTGCGGCCGATCTTCTTGGCGAGTGCTTCCACCAGTTCGATGTCGAAGCCCTTGAATTCGGACTTGGTCTTGCCGAATTCCTCGAACGGCGGGTAAGGGACGTCGGAGCCGACCGTGAGCTTCGCGCCGCCGCCACTGCCTCCAGCGCCGGTGCTGTCGTCGTCGCTGCTGCCGCACCCGGCGGCGAGCACGGCGAGGGCGAGGACCGCCACGGCCGCGAGCAGGGTGGCAAGGTGCCTCTTCTTCATCGCTTCCTCCGTTCCGTAAGGACAAGTACCCCGGAAGGCACTACCCGGACGAGAGCGAAGTTACTCGCCGTTCGGGCCGGGCGCAAGGCGGCTCGAGGGCTGCGCCTCCCTGGCTATACTTTTTGAAGTAAAGGGAGATGGAGTGATTCGCGACGAGCTACTCAACAGGCCCTGCGGGGGACGCTTCGGCAACATCGTCGAGTCGATCGGCAACACGCCGCTGGTCGAGCTGCCACGCCTCTCGCCCAAGCCCGACGTCCGCATCTACGCCAAGCTCGAGGGGCACAACCCGACCGGCTCGGTCAAGGACCGCGTCGCCAAGTCGATGATCGAGGCGGCCGAGGCGGAAGGGGCGATCGAACCGGGGCAGACGGTCCTCGAGCCGACCTCCGGCAACACCGGCATCGCCCTGGCGATGATCTGTCGCCGCAAGGGCTACCCGCTGAAGGTGGTGATGCCCGACAACGTCACCGAGGAGCGCACGCAGTTGCTCTCGATGTACGGGGCGGAGATCGTCTACTCCGAGGGGCCCAAGGGCTCCAACGGCGCCGTCGAGGTGGCGCTGGAGATGGCCGAGCAGCCCGAGTACTACATGCCCTACCAGTACGGCAACGAGGCCAACCCGCTGGCGCACTACAACGGCACCGCGGTCGAGATCCTCGACGAGCTCGACGGGGTCGCGGCCTTCGTCGGCGGGCTCGGCACCGGCGGCACCCTGATGGGCAACGGCCGCCGCCTCAAGGAGGCGGACCCGGAGACGCTGATCGTCGCGGCCGAGCCGATGCAGGGGGAGTTGGTCGACGGGCTGCGCTCGCTCGACGACGGCTTCATCCCGCCGATCATCGACATCACCCTGCTCGACCGCAAGATCATGGTCTCCAACCGCGACGCGATCGTCTGGACCCGCAAGCTGCTCGAGGAGGAGGGCGTCTTCGCCGGCGTCTCCTCCGGCGCGATCGCCCGCATCGCCACCCGCATCGCCGGCGAGCTCGACGGCGGCAACGTCGTCTTCCTGATCCCCGACGACGGCTGGAAGTACCTCTCCTCGGGGGTCTACACGAAGCCGATCGAGGAGATCGAGAACCTCGACTCCACCGTGTGGTGGTGACGTGTCCGCCCCCACGGACTAGCTGATGCGAATCCCTCAGGGCCTCCTCGACGAGATGGTCGCGCACGCGCGGGAGGACCTCCCGAACGAGTGCTGCGGGCTGATCGGCGGCCGCGACGGCGAGGCGACCGAGGTGGTCAGGGTCAGTAACGCAGCGGCGAGCCCGCTGCGTTACGAGATGGACCCGCAGGGCCAGTACAACGCGCTCAAGGCGATCGAGGACGACGGCGGGGAGCTGCTGGCGATCTACCACTCGCATACGAAGAGCGCCGCCTATCCCTCGCAGACCGACGTCAACCAGGCGGTCGCCTGGCCGGACCAGGTCTACGTGATCGTCTCGCTGGCGGACGCCGAGTCCCCGGACGTCAAGGCCTTCCTGCTGCGGGACATGAAGATCGCCGATGTCGCGCTCGACGTCACATAGCCCCAGCTCGCACCGTCGCGGCGCCCACGGCGGCGGCGGTTCGGACGAGGGTCACGACGGGGGAGGCGGGGGCGGCGGCGGTGGTCCGCTGGTCAAGGTCGCCTTCGCCCGCAACCAGGCGGAAGCGGAGCTCCTGCAGGGGCTGCTGCTCGAGTCCGACGTCCCCAGCGTGCTCAAACGCAGCCGCGGTTTCGACAACCCGGACTTCCTCGCCGCGGGCCCGCACGACGTCTACGTCAGCTCCCACCTCGCCGCGAAAGCGCGCGAGGTGCTGGCCGAGACGATGGTCGCGGAGGGCGAAGACCCGGAGTGGACCGCGCTCGAAGAAGAGACGCGGCTGGGTGGCAGCGGCGAGACGTCGCCCGGCCGCCTCGCCTTCTGGATCCTGACCGTCTTCTTCGGCGGCTTGGCCCTGGCCTGGTTGCTCTACCAGCTCAGCTGACGCCGCTGGGCCGGGCCATGCTGCGCAGGTGGTCCCGCCAAGCGCCCTCGATGTCGCGAAAGCGGGCGTCGAAGGCGTCTTCGATCGTCGGCACCGGCCCGCCGGGCTTGAGCTCGTGGACCAGTCGCTCGCAGGCCTCCGGCCCGCGCTCGTTCTCGAGCAGGTCGAAGATCGTGCCCCCGAGGATCACGGCGTCGCGGCGAGAGGGGGGGAAGGTCGGCCGGGCGCTCTCGCGCAGGCGCCGGATCACGGCGGCGCGGTAGAGACCGACCTGGCGGGCGAAGTACTGGGCCCCGCCTTCGACCAGCCAGGCCCAGCGCAGGTAGCGGGCGAAGCGGCGCGGGGTCCAGGAGGGCGGCAGGGCGCCGTTGTTGGCGGCGATCACGAGCTGCGCGTAGAGGCGCTCGGCGGTGCCGCGCAGCGCCTCCTTGGAGTCGTCGCCGGCGGCGCGGCGCTCCATGTGCGGGTCGTTGAGCACGTGCAGCTCGGTTGCCATCGCCCAGCCGGCCAGGTAGCGGCGCCCGGCCGGCGCCGCCGACCAGCGTGCCGCCGGCAGGAAGGGATGCGCCAGCGTCAGCCAGGCCGGGTTCGTGTGGATGACCACCGTCACCTCGCCCGGCACCCGCTCGAAGCGGTCTTCCAGCCGCAGCCGCAGATCCTCCATCCGGTCCAGCGTCCGCTCCGCAAACGCGGAGTCTTCGGTGTCGTGCCTCGCCGTAAAGCTCAGCGACTCCGTCTCGATCCAGGACACGGACCGAGACTAGCGAGAGGGCCTGAAGCTCAAACGAGAGCGGGCTCGGCGTCGCCGCACACGGAACGGATCTCCTGCCGAGCGCGGTCGAACTCTTCGTCGGCCATCACCGGCGTGCCCTCGAAGGGCAGGTCGCGGTCGATCTCGACCCAGGAGCGGCAGCCGTGGTACTCGTCGCGGACGCGCACCGTGACCGGGCGCGGGATGCGGTGGACCCGCAGCAGCAGGATGTGGAGTGGGTGACGCCGCTTCCAGGCCAGGCGCTTTTCGGCGTAATCGGGGGTCCAGATGTAATACGGCGAGAGGCTGTCGAGGGTGCGGCGGTCGTTGATCGTCACGTGGTCGGTCACTTCCGCCCAGGCACGCAGCCGGACGCGATCGGGCTGGGGGATGCCGCCGTCCTGGAGCAGCGCTTTCGGCGGCGGCTCCTCGTCGGGCCAGACACCCTCCTCGAGCGCGCGTCCCAGCTCGGGGTGGTGGGACTCGCGCACCAGGTCGTTCCGCTGGTGATCGAAGGTCGGGTAGAGGAAGAAGCGCTCGTGCTCGAGTTCGAAGTGCTTGTTCTCCTCGCGGATGCCGCCCTTGCGCAGCGTCAGCAACTGCTCACCCTCCGCCAGCGCGCGGACCGTTACTGCCCATTCCTTGAAAGCGATCGGCATGTGAAATCAGTACCTGAGAAGGTGATAAGTCGTGGAAAAAACAGGGGGCTGGCTGCGCCTCCTGGCCTGGTGCAAGGCCGTGCTGCCTGCCCGAGGTCGCGCATTCTAGACCAGCGGGGCCAGATCGCAAAATTAAATGTCCTTAAACGCTGCCGCCGCCTCCCGGCGTCTCGATTCTGAGCCGATCGCCCCGCCGGAGCTCGCCCTCGGCCTTGCTCGCCAGCGGCTCGCCGTTGAGCAGGTCCAGCCCCGGCTTGGCGTCGCCGCCGCCGTTGCGACCGCGGGGTGGGTGGCGCCGGCGCTCGCCGAGCAGGGTGAAGCGCATCGGAGCCAGGGCCTTGATTTCCCGCACGATCCCGTCGCCGCCGCGGTGGGCCCCTTTGCCGCCGCTTCCGCGCCGGACCGAGAGCTCGCGCACCCGCAGCGGGAACTCGGTCTCGAGCGCCTCGACCGGGGTGTTGAGCGTGTTCGACATCGCGACGTGGATCGCGCTGGGGCCGTCGGCGTCCGGGCAGGCCCCCTGACCGCCGCCGAGGGTCTCGTAGTAGGTGAAGTCGTCGTTGGCCAGGGTCAGGTTGTTCATCGTCCCCTGTCCCTGGGCGGGGACCGGCCGGGCGCCGCCCAGCGCGGCGATCACGAGGTCGGCGACGCGGCTGGAGGTCTCGACGTTGCCGGCGGCCACCGCGGCCGGGAAGCGGGCGTTGAGCAGGCAGCCGGCGGGGGCGATCACCTCGATCGGCCGGTGGGCCCCGGCCGAGGGGGGCGCGTCGGGGTCGGTCAGCACCCTGACCGCGAAGAAGGCGGCGGATTTGGCTACCGAGAGTGGGCAGTTGAGGTTGCCCTCGACCTCGGGGCCGGTGCCGCTGAAGTCGAGCCGCAGCCGGTCGCCGGCGATCGTCGCCTCGACCCGCAGCGTCGCGTCGCGCTGCCTCCCCTCGCGGTCGTCCTCGAGCACGTCCTCGGCCTCGTAGACGCCGTCGGGCAGGGCCTCCAGGGCGGTCCGGGTGCGGCGCTCGGCGTAGGCGAGGATCTCCTCCATCCCGGCGCGGAGGTCGTCCCCTCCGTATCGGGACGCCAGCTCGGCCAGCCGCGTCTCGCCGATGCGGTTGGCGGCCTGCTGCGCCCGCAGATCGGCGAGGCGCTGCCGCGGCGAGCGCATCTGCGCGGCGAGGCGCTTCAGCGTCGCGTCGTCGACCCGCGTGGGCGGGACCACCACGCCCTCGTCCTGCAGCCGTTTCGAGAAGGCCGGCATTCCCCCCGGCGTCGGGCCGCCGATGTCGGCGTGGTGGGCGCGGCTGGCGGCGAAGCCGAGCATCTCGCCCTCGTGGAACACGGGCGAGATCAGGGTCACGTCCGGCAGGTGGGTGCCGCCGCGGTAGGGGTCGTTGAGGACCCAGGCGACGCCCGGCCGCTGCTCCTCGCCGAGCACGGCGGCGACCGCGTCCCGCATCGAGCCGAGGTGGACGGGGATGTGCTCGGCCTGCATGACCAGCTCCCCCCGGGCGTCGAAGAGCGCGGTCGAGCAGTCGTGGCGCTCCTTGATGTTGGCCGAGTAGGCGGAGCGGACCAGCGTCGCCCCCATCTCCTCGCAGGCGGCGCGCAGGCCGCCGATCAGCACCTGCAGGCCGATCGGGTCGATCCCGCTCAAGGCGCGCTCTCCCTCGCGGTCGCGTCCCGTCCCTGGGACCGCGCGACCACGGTGCCGGCCGCGTCGACCTCGGCCCGCCAGCCCGGCGGCACGACCAGGGTCGCCTCCGGCAGCTCGAAGACGGCCGGGCCCGTGGCGGCGGTCCCGGCGGCCGGCTCGCCGCGCAGCACCGGGGCCTCGACCCACTCGCCGCCCAACCGCAGCGGCCGCGAGCTCCGTTCCAGCCCGTCGCCGGGCGCCGCGGCGGGGCGCGGCTCGGGCCCCGGGGCGACCATCGCCAGGCGGATGTCGACGAGGACGATCTCGCCGTCGGGGTCGCGGTGGCCGTAGCGCTCCTCGTGGGCGCGCTCGAAGCGCTCGGCGAGGTCGGCGGGGTCGGGATCGGTCGGGCCGGGGACGGGCAGCTCGAAGGCCTGTCCGTCGTAGCGCATCTCGTAGACCACCTCGGGGCGTGCGCCGGCGAGGCCGGACCCGGTGCCGGCAACCAGCTCGCGGACCTCCGCGGCGATGCGCTCCCGGCTCAGCTCGGCGCCGCTCAGCATCACCGTGCGGGTGGTGTCGCGGCGCCGCTCGGAGGCGCAGAGGCCGAGCGCCGAGAGGACGCCGCTGGCGCGTGGGCAGAGGACCGTCTCGATCCCCAGCTCGGCGGCGATGGCGGCCGCGTGCATCGGTCCTGCACCGCCGAACGGGAGCAGCGCGAAGCGGCGCGGATCGACGCCGCGCTCGACCGTGACCACCCGCAGCGCCCGCACCATCTCCTGGTTGGCGACGCGGACGATCCCCGCGGCCGCCTGTAGCGGTTCGAGGCCGAGCGACCGGCCGAGGCCGGCGACCGCCGCCTCCGCGGCCTCGGCGTCGAGCTCGACGCCGCCGGCGAGCCGGGAGTCGGTGCCGAGGTGGCCGAGCAGGAGATTGGCGTCGGTCACGGTCGGCTCGGTGCCGCCGCGGCCGTAACAGGCGGGTCCGGGCTCGGCACCGGCCGAGCGCGGCCCCACGCACAGCGCCCCGCCCGAGTCGCGCCAGCCGATCGAGCCGCCGCCGGCGCCGACGGTGTGGACGTCGACCATCGGGAGCTGGATCGTGCGGCCGCCGATCTTGCGCGCATCGGTGCGGCGGACCCGGCCCTCCTCGATCACGCAGACGTCGCACGACGTACCACCCATGTCGAAGCCGAGGGCGTTGCCGTCGCCGCTGACGCGGGCGAGCAGCCCGGCCCCCACCGCCCCGCCGGCTGGCCCGGAGAGCACGCTCCAGGCGCCGGCCCGGGCCGCCTCCGCCGCCGGGGCGACACCGCCGGAGGACTGCATCACGAGCGGCGAAGGCAGCCCCGCCGCCGCGGCGGCTTCCCCGAGCCGGGCCAGGTAGCGACCGAGCAGGGGGCTGAGGTAGGCGTCGATCGTCGTCGTCGAGCAGCGCTCGTACTCGCGGAAGCGGGGCAGCACCTCGTGCGAGGCGGAGACGTGGACGTCGGGCAGGCGCTCGCGCAGGCGCTCGGCGATGCGGCGCTCGTGGGTCTGGTCCAGGTAGGAGAAGAGCAGGCAGACGGCGACCGACTCGACCTCGCGCTCGCGCAGCAGCTCGGCCAGGCGCTCGGGCTCGTCCTCGCCGAGGGGCGTGACGACCCCCGTCGGCCCGGTCCGCTCGTCGGCCTCGAGGCGCAGCTCCGGCGCGACCAGGGGCGTCGGCTTGGGGGCGCAGAGGCGGTAGAGGTGGGGGCGGTCCTGGCGGCCGATCTCGAGCAGGTCGGCGAAGCCGCGGGTGGCGATCAGGGCGGTGCGGGCGCCGCGTTCCTCCAGCAGCGCGTTGGTCCCGACCGTCATCCCGTGGGCGAAGGACTCGACCGCGTCAGCGCCGGCGCCGGCCCGCTCCAGCACCGCACCGATCGCGCTCATCACCCCGGCCGACTCATCTCCCGGCGTGGTCGGAACCTTGGCGGTGTGGACGCTGCCCCCCTCGAGCAGCACCGCGTCGGTGAAGGTGCCGCCGACGTCGACGCCGAGCAGCATTGGCCTAGGGCCACCGCTCACTGCGGACCTCGCCGCCGGCGGCGAGGACGAAGTGGGTGCCGTCGAGCCCGGGGTCGGTCGCCGGGCAGTCGCTGCGCAGGTGCCCGCCGCGGGACTCTCGCCGCTGCAGCGCGCAGCGCGCCGTGGCCGTCGCCAGCGGGTAGGGGTCGGAGACCAGCGCCGCCAGGTCGTCGGGGTTACGCTGCGGCCCGGCCCGGCGCCAGACGGCGTCCCGCGTCTCCTGCGTCGGTGGCTCGAACTGCCACTGCGGGAGCGGCGGGCGCTTGCCGCCGGCGACCTCGGTGACGGCTGCCGCGGCCACGCGGGCGCCGAAGACGAAGCACTCGCTGAGCGAGTTCGAGGCGAGCCGGTTGGCGCCGTGCAGGCCCGTGCAGGAGCACTCGCCGACGGCGTAGAGGCCGGGCAGGGAGGCGCGCCCGTCGAGGTCGACCGCGATGCCGCCCATCGTGTAGTGGGCAGCCGGCGCGACCGGCACCGGCTGGCGGCGCGGATCGAGGCCGGCGTCGGCGAGCGAGGCGAAGACGTTGGGGAAGCGGGCGGGGTCGATCTCGCGCAGGTCGAGCTTGACGTCGGCGCTGGCCTCGGCCTGCATGCAATCGAGGATGGCGGCCGTGACCGCGTCGCGCGGCGCCAGCTCGTCGGTGAAGCGCTCCCCGGAGGCGTCCAGCAGCTTTGCGCCCTCGCCGCGGACGGCCTCGGTGATCAGGACTCCGTCGAAGCGCGAGTCGGGAAGGGCGAGGGCCGTGGGGTGGAACTGGCAGAACTCGAGGTCCGCGAGGTCGGCCCCGGCGGCGGCCGCGAGGACCGGCCCGGCGCCGATGGCGCCGCGCGGGTTGGTCGTCCGGCGCCACAGCGCGGCGGCACCGCCGGTGGCCAGCACGGTTGCCGCGGCGCCCACTCCGCCGGCATCGGTGATCACCCCGTGACAGCGTTCGCCGTCGCTCCAGAGCGCCGTCGCCGAGGTCTTCTCCCGCACCTCGATGCGGGGCTCGGTGGCGACCATCGCCGCCAGCTTCGAGGTGATCTCGTGGCCGGTCTGGCTGCCGCCGGCATGGACGATGCGCCGGCTCGTGTGGCCTCCCTCCAGGCCCAGCGCCAGCCGGCCTTCGTGGTCGAGGTCGAAGACGACGCCGCGGGCGAGCAGGTCCCGCACCGCGCCCGGCGCCTCGTCGACCAGCACCCGCACGGCGGCGCTGCGGCAGAGGCCGCGGCCGGCGGCGATCGTGTCGGCGGCGTGGCTGTCGGGCGAGTCGTCGGGCTCCAGCGCCGCCGCCAGGCCGCCCTGGGCCCAGAAGCTGGCGCTCTGGGAGAGCGGGGTGCGGGAGATGACGCAGACGCTGCCACCCTGCTCGGCGGCCCGCAGCGCCGTCCAGAGTCCAGCGGCGCCGCCGCCGACCACGACGACGTCGAACTCGCCCGCTGGGATGGCTATCGCCTCTCAGCCTCTCGGCGGATCGAGTCCATCTGCTCGCGCAGCCAGGCCGCCGCCCCTTCGCGGGCGCGGGCCTTCTCCTCGGCGACGGCTCGCTCGGCTTCCTCGGCACGGCGCTCGGCCTCCGCGACGCGCTCCTCCGCGGCCTCCGTCTGCGCTTCGATCTCGCCGAGGCGCTCCGCCGCCGCCGCGATCGCCCGCTCCTTTGCCTGCCGTTCGCGCTGCAGCTCTTCCTCGTGTGCGAGGCGCAGCTCCTCGCGCGCCTGCTCGGCGGCGGCGCGCTGGCGCTCCAGGTCCGCCTCCAGCGCCTCGATCTCCGCACCGGCGCGGCGCTCGGCGGCGCTGGCGACGTCGGCCGCGGCCCGCAGCCTGCGCTCGGCCTCCTCGACCTGCGCGCTGAGGCTCTCGGCGCTTGCTCCCTCGGCACTCATGGGCTCAATCTAATACCGGGGTGCCGCTGACGTCGCGGTAGACCTCGATCACGCGCTCCGCCATGCGCCCGGCCGAGAGCGATGCGGCCCGTGAGGCCCCTGGTACCCGTGGCTCGGGCGAGTCGAGATGGGGGCGGACGGCGGCGCTCCAGGCGGCGGCGTCGAAGGGCGCGCAGAGGCAGCCCTCGATCCCCGCCAGGGCGTAGGGCGCGATCCCGACCGGCGTCGAGAGGACCGGCACCCCGCAGGCCAGCGCCTCGATCGCCGCCATCCCGAACCCCTCGTAGTCGGAGGTGACGAGGACGGCGTTGGCGGCGTTGAGCCAGAGCGGCATCAGCTCCGGCTCGATCGAGCCGCCGGTCAGCAGCCCGGCGCCGCAGGCCTCCGCGACCTCGGCGGCGCGGTCGTGGCGCTTCTCCGGCCGGGCCGGATTGGCGGGGAAGAGCAGCTGCGGGCGGTCGGGGTCGAGCCCGAGTCGCGCCCGCGCCTCGGCGCGGGGAAGCGGCCCGAAGCGGCTCAGGTCCGGCCCGCAGGGCAGGACGGCGGAGCCGGGGACGGGGGGGAGGCCGGGGCGACCGTTTTCGTCTTCGAACAGCGCCCGCGAGACGGCGGCGACGCGCTCGACGCGCCAGGCGAGCCGGCGTGAGAGCGGGCCGACGATGCCGTGGCGGACGTCGGTGCCGTGGAAGGTGACGAGCAGTGGCCGCGCTCCGGCCAGGCGGGCGCACCATGCCGCCAGGCCGTAATGGGCGTGGACGAGGTCGAAGCGCTCGCGCCGCAGCAGCGACCGCAGCCGGCGGGTCGCCGGGAGGTACTCGCCGCGGCCGGGCGGGAAGCTGAAGACGTCGACGTCGATCCCCCGCTGCCGCACCTCGTCGACCTGATCGCGCACCCAGCGTCCGCGTTGCGGCGCCGCGTCGTCGGGCTCGAAGTTGGTGACGACCAGCACGCGCACGCGGGGAGGGTATCCACGGCGGCAGCCATCGGTGGCGCGTTCCGGCGCAATCGCGTTGCGAACTTGGCGCCTCCGAGTCTGGATCCGTGCGGTCCCAGCGCCGAGCATCGGCCTGCAACCGAGAGAGGAGGCTTCGATGATCTACGCGCTGATGGGCTACTTGCACGCCGTCGCCGAGCAGCGGGTCCGGCAGATCCGGGCGCTGGTGGGCGAGAGGGGGCAGGGCACGGTCGAGTACGTCGGCCTGATCCTGCTGGTCTCGCTGTTGATGGTGGGGATGGTCGCCGCGATGAAGGGCTTCAACGGCAAGCAGGGCACCGAGCTGGCGGACGTGATCGTCAACAAGATCAAGGAGGCGGTGGACAAGGTCGCCTTCAAATAGGTGGACGCCCCCCGAGCGGGCGTTTGTCCCTGCAGATGAGAGGAAAGCGAGAGAACGCGCAATGACGACTGCACAGGCCACGGCCACCCCGATTCCGTCCGCCCTGCGACGTATGCTGTATGACAGCATGAAACACAGGACGCAGCTATATCTGGACGACGGCCAGCACCGCTGGCTCCGGCAGCGGGCCGGCAAGTCGGGCAGCATCGCCGCCGTCGTGCGCGAGCTGATCGACGCCGAGCGCGCCCGTCGCCCGGACCTGGCCGCGGACCCCCTGCTCCGCTACCTGGTGGACGAGTCCCCGGGCCGCGGGCGGGAGGGAACCAGCGTCACCACGCTGGACCGCGACCTCTACGGCCGATGAGGTCGGTCTTCGTCGACACCAGCGCCTTCGTCGCGCTCCGCAACGCCGCCGAGGCGGAGCACGAGCCGGCGCGGGCGGCGCTCTCGGCCCTGCTCGCCGAGGGCGCCGCCCTCTTCACCTCGAACTACGTCTTCGCCGAGACCTACACGGCGCTGCTGGTCCGGGTCGGCCGCGCCGAGGCGATCGAGTGGGGCCGCCGCTTTCGCGCCAGCGACGCGATCGAGCTGGTGCGGCTGGACGAGGACGTCGAGAGTGCTGCCTGGGAGATCCTCGAGCGTCACGGCGACAAGCACTGGAGCTATGTCGACGCGACCTCGTTCGCGCTGATCGAGCGGGACGGCGGCGGCGAGGCGTTCGCCTTCGACGCCCATTTCGGCCAGCGCGGCTTGCGGGTCCATCCGCAGGGCTGAGCCGCGGCCGGCGCGCTGGCGGCCCGGCGTGAAAGACTCGCCCGATGCCCGCCTCTCGCAGTTATGACCGCGCCCCAGCCGATATCCGCCCGGTCACGATCGACCCCGGTTTCGTCGCCAGCGCCGACGGCTCGGCGCTGATCTCGGTGGGCAAGACCCGGGTCATCTGCACCGCCTCGATCAACGAATCGGTGCCGCGCTGGATGCAGGGGCGCGGCAAAGGCTGGGTCACGGCCGAGTACGCGATGCTGCCGGCCTCGACCGGGGAGCGCAAGCAGCGCGATATCTCGAAGGGCAAGCAGGACGGTCGCGGGGTCGAGATCCAGCGGCTGATCGGCCGCTCCCTGCGAGTGGTCGTGGACTTCAAGGCGATGGGCGAACGCAGCGTCTACGTCGACTGCGACGTGCTCGAAGCCGACGGCGGCACCCGCTGCGCCGCGATCACCGGGGGCTACGTGGCGCTGCATCAGGCCTTCCAGAAGCTGATCGACAAGAAAGCCCTGGAGGCGATGCCGCTGACCGGCTCGGTCGCGGCGGTCAGCGTCGGCATGGTGGGGGGGCGGGCGCTGTGCGACCTCGACTACGTCGAGGACTCCAACGCGGAAGTCGACGCCAACGTCGTCATGACCGGGGACGGCGGCCTGGTCGAGGTGCAGGCGACGGCCGAGCGTACGCCCCTCTCGCGGACCTCCCTCGACGAGCTGTTGGCGCTCGCCGAGGGCGGCATCGGCCGCCTGCGGGAGGTGCAGGAGCGGGCAGCTTGATCCTCGCGACTCGCAACCGGCACAAGCTGCGGGAGATGGGCGAACTGCTGCCGTCGGTCGAGCTGCAGCCGCTGCCCGACGAGGTGGAGCTGCCGCCCGAGGACGGCAACAGCTTCGCCGCCAACGCGCTGATCAAGGCCCGCGCCGCTCGCGCCGCCACCGGGGAGGTGGTGATCGCCGACGACTCCGGGATCGAAGCCGAGGCGCTGGACGGCGCCCCGGGGATCTACTCGGCCCGCTACGCCGGCGAGGGAGCCAGCGACGAGGTCAACCTGGAGAAGCTGCTGCGCGACGTCGCCGCTGCCGGCGGCAGCCGCCGCGCCGCCTACTTCTGCGCGCTGGCGCTGATCGACGAGGGCGGCGAAGAGCACGTCTTCGAGGCCCGCTGCGAGGGCCGTCTGCTGGAGCGTGGCCGCGGCGAGGGCGGCTTCGGCTACGACCCCGCCTTCGTTCCCGACGAGACGGGCCCCGACGACCTTCGCACCTACTCGGAGCTGAGCGATGCGGAGAAGCACGCGATAAGCCACCGGGGCAAGGCGGTCCGGCTGCTCGCGGCCCACCTCGGCCTCGCGGTCGAGGGAGCGCCGTGATTCGCACCAAAAGCGGCGCTGCGGCGCTCTCGATCGCCTCCAACGCGCTGCTGATCGCACTCAAGCTCGCGGCGGGGGCGATCACCGGCTCGATCGCGATCCTCACCGAGGCGGTCCACTCGCTGATCGACCTGGTGGCCTCGGTGGTCGCCTTTGTCTCGGTGCGCAAAGCCGACGAGCCCGCCGACGCCGACCACCCCTACGGCCACGAGAAGGTCGAGAGCCTGGCGGCGACGATCGAGGGGATGCTGATCCTGGTCGGCGCCGGGATCATCGTCTACGAGGCGACCCACCGGCTGGTGGTCGGCGCCGAGGTCGAGTCGCTCGGGGTCGGCATCGCCGTGATGGGCATCTCGGTCGTCGCCAACCTCGCCGTCTCGACCGTCCTCTACCGGCGCGCGAAGGCGCTCGAATCGCCCGCCCTCGAGGGCGATGCCGCGCACCTGCGAACCGACGCGATGACCTCGGCGGGCGTCCTCGTCGGTCTCGCCGTGGTCGAGATCACCGGCATCGCCGCCTTCGACTCGATCACGGCGCTGGTCGTCGCGATGGCGATCGTCGCCGCCGGGATCAGGATCATCCGCCGCTCCTCCGGGGTGCTGGTCGACGAGACCCTGCCGGCCGGGGAGCTGGACCGAATCGAGGCCGCGATCGCCACCGCCCGCACCCCCGAGGTCGCCGGCTACCACAAGCTCCGCGCCCGCCGCGCCGGCAGCCGCCGCCACATCGACCTCCACGTCCAGTACCGCTCCGGCACCAGCCTCGAGCGCGCCCACGAACTGGCCCACCAGATGCGGGACTCGATCGAGACCGAGATCACGATGGCCGACGTTCTGATCCACGTCGAGCCCGAGACCTCCTTCCACGAGCCAGAGAAAGGCGACGACACCCCCTTCCGCTCGGGTTGAAGCAGGGTGAGCGGCTCACGCGCTCAAGAGTGACCTACGGGCTCATAACCCGAAGGTCGTAGGTTCGAATCCTACCCCCGCTATAGGACGAAAGCCCCGCAAATGCGGGGTTTTTGTTTGTCTTGTCTGACAGACAATAGGGTGCAAAATCGGCCGTGGGGCAACGCCTGGGGCAACATAAGGTCTGAGAGAGGTCGATTTCGGCCTTGCGCGGGGCTCCCGGTCCATCTACGTTCGCCCGCGAGAAACACGAGTAAGCGGTCCCGGCGACACACCAACGATTCCCGGCACCGAAGACGCGAGCCTTCGATGGGGGAGAGTGCCGATGTAGGCCTCGTGGATCGCGTCGCGCCAGCGTGAGCCGGGGAGGTTCGCTTTAAGCAGGGGGCCGGAACCTCGATCGGGGCGCATGGTGCGAAGGCTGCGCCAACGCCCCCGAGACGTCGCGTATGTTTCCCAGTGAATGACGAGCTTGGCGGCCGGGAAAGCAGGGGCTCCAGCTCTCGAGGAGCTTTCGCGAGAGCAGCTCCTGACCCTGCTCGAGGAGCTCGACGAGGGCGGCATCCACATCCAGTTCTCGGGCAAAGCAAATGCCCGCGGGCTGGCCCGGCGGGTGCGGCCACGAGTGCTGAAGCCGATGCGGAAGTACTCGTGCGGCTCGGAGCTTGAGCAAGCCCACAACCTCCTCATTGAGGGCGACAATCTGCAGGCGATGGCGACCCTGTACCGCCAGCGGGGGCAAGTCGACCTTATACTCACCGATCCTCCCTATAACACGGGAAACGATTGGCGTTACAACGACCGGTGGGAGGATGACCCCAATGATCCGGGCCTAGGGGAATGGGTTACGCCGGATGATCGAGCGCGCCACACGAAGTGGATGCGGTTTATGTGGCCCAGGCTTCAGATGATGCGGTCAATGCTGAAGCCGTCCGGAGTCCTCGCGATCTGTATCGACCATCGCGAGCTCTTTCATCTGGGCCAGATGCTTGATGAGTTGTTTGGTTCGAAGAACCGATTGGCGATCATCAACTGGCAGAAGTCGACGGCACCTAGAAACGACGCCACCCATGTCTCAACTGCGACCGAGTATGTCTTGGTCTATGCAAAGGACAGTGGTAGTGCTGAGACCGGCACGCTGCCGCGCACCGAGTCGGCAAACAGTCGCTACAGAGACCATGATGATGATCCGCGGGGTCGTTGGCGAGAGCACGATCTGTCAGCCCGAACGCCATCCGAGGCAGCCGACTATGCGATCCAGTCTCCGTTTACCGGGGCTTTGTATTACCCGCCGGGGAAATACGCGTGGCGCTACCCCAAGCAAAAAATCAGGAAATGGCTGGAAGAGTGGGGGAGTGGCTACGTAGAAAAAGCGATAGATGACGGCCGCAGTCCAGCACTTCTCGTCAAGGGGGCCAAGCCGGACAAGCTGCCGGTGGCCCGTCAGAAAGCGGCTAGGAGGCGACTTGCGGAAAAGCAGTGGCCTTTCATCTGGTTTGGACTTGATGGAACTGGTGGGCCTCGGGTCAAGCGTTACCTAGAGGACATGAAGAAGGGCATGGTCCCGACGACGTATTGGGCTGGCGACAATGTGGATGAACAGATTGAGCTCGGTTCAACGTCCTGGGATTTCGAGGAGAGTGGGCTAAGCCAGTCCGGGATAAAGGAGCTCGGTGCTGTTGTCGGTAAGGACCATGGCTTCGAGACGGTGAAGCCGCTCAAGCTGTTCTCGAAGTTGATCCAACTATGGTGCCCAGCGGACGGACTGACTCTCGATCCATTCGCCGGTTCTGGTACTACGGGGCATGCTGTTCTTCACCTGAATGCGGTAGCGGCCACAAATCGTAGGTTTATCCTGATCGAGCAGGGTCGCCCAGAGAAGAACGATTCCTACGCTCGGTCCCTGACCGCGAACCGCCTCAAACGGGTCGTAAGCGGCAAATGGGCGATCGGGAGACAGGAGGGGATCGGGGGCGGCTTCCGAGTGGCGCGCCTTGACCAAAAGATTGACGCTGAGGCCTTGCTGAAGATGGAGCGTGAGGAACTGGCCGACACGCTGATCGCTTCGCACTTCGACCGCTCCTCCCAGCGCCGCGACTCCCTCATTGAGATGTCGGGGGACACTGAGCACCGGTACCTCGTTGCGCGGACCGAGCAAGGCGCGGGAGTCTTCCTGGTTTGGAGCGGAGTTTCTGGCAGCTCCGATCTTGACGAGGAGACCTATGAAGCCTGTGTCGCCGAGGCGGCCATGGTCGGTCTCAAGCCCCCGTACCACGTCTACGCAAGGCTGAATAGCTACCAGGTCAACACCGTCGACTTCCATCCGATTCCGGATCAGATCCTTATGGACTTCGGCCTCAGCCTGAGTGGTGAGCCGTACTTCGCCTCGGACTAGCCGATGATCCAGTTGAAGGAGTTTCAGAGTCTCGCCTCCGATCAGATCGCGCAGCGATTCGCCGCTTACTTCCAGGACCCGCCGATGCGCGGGACGAAGAAGGATCTGCATCCGGTCCCGTTCTTTCAGGCGCTGTCCTCGATCACCGCCTCGGGCAAGACCGTGATTCTCGCTGACGCCGTTGCCGCGATCTGCGCCGAGTCGCCAATCGCCCCGGTGATCCTTTGGCTCTCGAAGGGGAAAGTAGTGGTGGACCAGAGCTACGAGAACCTTGCTGGCGGCGGCAAGTACCACCACTTGCTTGGCTCAGCCCGGTTTTCCTACCTCGCCCAGTATGACGGGGCGGAGGTCGCGGCTTCAGAGGTGCCCTTGATCTACTTCGCCACCGTCGGGACGTTCAACGAGCGCCAGAAGGAGAAGGGGGACCGGCTGATCTTCAAAAGCGAGATTGACACCGCCGAGAAGAGCATCTGGGAGGCGCTGAAGATCCGCGCTACGTCGGACGGGATACGACGGCCGTTGATGATCGTCTACGACGAGGGCCACAACCTCACCGACCAGCAGATGGATCTGCTCCTTGAGTTGGCCCCAGACGGATTGATCGCCGCCAGTGCGACGATGAAGATCCCCGAGAAGCTGGCGGTGGAGATTGACGCTCTGAAGGCGGCTGGGTGGACTGACGAGCAGCTGGTAACTGCGGTCGACGCGAAGGCGGTGTCCGAATCCGGACTAGTCAAGTCCGGGGTGATTCTGGCCGGATACGAGGCGCCGATGGAGGAGACGGTCGACTCTTTGGTCGCCGATATGAGCGGACTCGAACAGGAAGCGAGCCAGCATGGCTTCGCGGCACCGAAAGCGATCTACGTGTGCAAGACGAACATCGCTGAGGGCAACAGCTTCCAGAAAGACAACCCCAAGCAGCCCTTTCGCGACCGCCGCTCGCCGCCGATCCTGATCTGGAGGCATCTGACCGAGCGCTGCAAGGTTCCTGCCGAGGAGATCGCGGTCTATGCCTCGCTGCAGACGAGCAAGGACTTCCCGCTACCGGCTGATTTCAACCTTTTCAAGGGGGGTGAGAAGGATTACGAATCCTTCTCAGAAGGAGCATTTCGACACATCATCTTCAATCTCAGCCTGCAGGAGGGCTGGGACGATCCACTCTGCTACCTGGCTTACATTGACAAGAGCATGGAGTCGTCGATTCAGGTCGAGCAGATCATCGGACGCCTCCTCCGTCAGCCGGGCGGCAGCCACGCGCCCAGCGAGGGCCTGAACACCGCGCATTTCTACGTGCGTGTCGATAAAAAAGGCACCTTCAACGAGCTGCTCGGCAAAGTGAACAAGAAGCTTCGTGCCGAGGCACCGGGGATCCGGGTGATGACCTCTGCGCCCGGGAAGGCAAGGCCGCAGGGGCTCCTGCCCAAGGAGGATCGGAGCATTTTTGAGACGGCGTATGTGGCCGGTGACGCGGTCGCGCCCATCGAAGCGTTGATTGGCAGCCTGATCGACTTCCGCGGCGACAAGGGCGAGAACGTGACAAGCGCTGGGGGGCGCACGACCGTTCAGTACCTGATCGGCGATGGGGCCGAGCCAGTCTTCGAGTGGGAGGAGTTCGAGCACACCAATTTGGTCGCCGCGAGATGGTTGCTCATCCGCGAGATTGTTAAGCGCTTCCCGCTGGCCCTCGGCGTGACGCCGACCGCGGAGCCGAAGCTCGACGCGATGGTTGGGTTCGGAAGCAAAGCCCACCAACAGATCGCACAGGCAGCGGGACAGATCGTTGATGCCTACGTCGACAACGTCTTTCTTAAGCAGAGTTCGGTGGACGAGTTTCCAGTCGGATCCGCCTTCGTCCGGAAGGACGAGATGGACCTGTTCGAGAACGCTCTTCATGACGGTTACGACGGCCTCAACCAGCTTGAGCGTGAATTCGCGCAGGCGCTGGACGCCACCGGGATGCGCTGGTTTCGAAACCCATCGCGGAGCGGGTACAAGATTCCCCTGATCTCAGTAGGGAGGATCCGGAATTTCTACCCCGACTTCATCGTCTGGAATGGCGATGACGTGGTCGCCGTGGATACGACGGGAGGGCATCTGCTGAAGGAGAAGACCGCTCGCAAGCTGCTCTCGATCGCGCCCGCGAAGCGGCAGGGGGGCCGCCTGCTTGTGCGCCTCGTTTCAGCGGGTAGGTGGAGCCCGGCCGTCGACCAGGTCGATGCGGAGGGGTTCACGGTCTGGGGCAGGAAGCAGGACGGCAACCTGCGGGCGACCCACGTGGGCTCGATCGAGGCCGCAGTTGAGCGAGCGCTCAAGTAGCCCCCTTGGGGTCTTGAGCATGCGCTGGTTCGGCAGTGGGACTGGCGAGTCCGCGCTGATCTCATCGGGTGACCTCAGTTTGATGGGGCCGTTGAACTCCGCGCTTTGCGCGGAGTTCAACCAGATGAGGGGACGAATGGGGGGCCGCCGCTTCTTAAAGGGAAAGGCGAAACATGGAGACCTAGCGTGGGATGGACAGCTGGACGAATTGAAGAGCCGTTTTCCGCACGTGCCGTGATCGCGTTCGATCTTGGAGAAGACTTCGTTGAGCGAGTGCTTGCCACGGCGGTTCGTGGGAGCATCGTCTATGCAGCAGTTCGTTCGGTCGACTCAAGCGATGTTTTCGGCCTAGTCCTGTTGACTAAGCGAGAATCCGGCGTCCTCTATACGAAGTCTGTCGCCGAGGACATGGGGCCGGCGGAGGAAGGTTGCCCAGCACGAATCCTTGACTTGCTCACGGAGCCGTGCAATGAGCGAGCACGCGAATGGCGCCGCCGCTGTCGTGTTCGTCTGGCCCGGCAAGCAGTCGGGACTCGGACGAAGGTCTAGACCTGAGCGACATCGAGCGGGGGATGGCCAAGCAGCCGAAAAATTGGATCGTGGATTTCGACAGCGATGCGGTCATCGACTTCGAGGATGTGAAGGCGCGCGGCGATCGCAAGGCGGTCTTCAACGTCGTGCAGAAGCTGAGGGATCTTGGGCCGGACTTGCCGTCGCCGCACATGAAGTCGCTGAAGGGGGAGGCGAATCTCTTCGAGCTGCGGCCGAAGCAGGGGGCTTGTGAGGCTCGGCCGATCTATGCGCGGTTCGGCGATCGATTCGTCGTCCTGGCGGTAGCTGCGAAGAAGAAAGACTTCGATCGAGCGGTTGTGGCAGCGAGTGATCGTCTGAAGCGTCGCAGTTGACTCTGATAATAAGTTTATTATCATGAGGCAGCGATGAAGAACTCAGATAAGAGCTTCGATTCCGTTGTTGCAGAGGAGCAGCTTGCCGATCCGAGCTTCCGGGAAGAGTGGCAGAGGCTCACTCCTGCGCGGGAGTTTGCGGCAACGTTGCTGCGTTATCGCGCTGAGTACAAGTTGAGCCAGAGGGCCCTGGCGGAGAAGCTGGGCGTTTCGCAGCCGCGTATCGTCAAGCTCGAGTCCGGGGAGCACAACCCGGAGGTCGACACGATCATCAACGCGGTCAGGCGGCTGGGAATCGAGTTTGTGCTCGACGTGGCGCCGACGAGCCGCAAACCGGCGCTCGTGACGGCGCGCGCCCAGAAGCGCGGAGCGATCGCCCACGACGACGTCTCCGTCGTGGCGGCTTCGTCCGTGTAAATCTGACTAAGCCTCGAGCTCAGCGCCGGATGACATCGAGGTCGGCGTAGAGTCCTGAATCGGCCGGTGCCTCGCGTCGTATTTGGCGAAGGTCCGCAGACGGGACCCAGGGGTCGCGAGGCCTCATCTGCTTCACCCGCTCGGCGGCATTGCCTCCATGGGGGCCGGCGTGACGTAGCAGGGTCCGCATCTCCGTCGCACGGCCGACTCGGCGGTGGCGCAAGGCGGTGTACGCGAGGTCCCGCATGAATGCGCTACGACTTGCGCCGGTACGGTCAGCTTCGGCATCGATCTCCGCAAGAAGATCGTCAGGCATGTAGACAATAACCTTCCTCACACAGGCTATTATGGCTCGGGCCAAGGGTGGCTGCGCCGATTCCGCTGCTGGGGCAACAAATGGGGCAACATGCCCCACAGATTCCAGCCGATCCCCACGTAGTTCGATCGCCCGAAATCCGCTTGAAACCTAGCTCCACCTAGCCCAGCCGATCTCAAAGCCAAGGCTCATAACCCGAAGGTCGCAGGTTCGAATCCCGCCCCGCTAGCGCCGTCGCTGCTAACCTACAACCAGATGGTTGTAAGTAAGTCACCCAGCCGCGACGACGAGAAGGCCGCCGACCGGCTGTTCGGGGCGCTGGCCGATCCGACCCGCCGCGACATCTTCCGCCGCGCCCACGAGGGCCGGTTCTCGGTCTCGGCCCTGGCCCGCGAGTACCCGATCAGCGTGGCGGCGGTGCAGAAGCACGTCGCCGTCCTGGAGCGGGCCGAGCTGGTGAGCAAGCACCGGGTCGGTCGCGAGTCGATCGTCCGCGCCGAGACCGACGCCCTCGCACGCGCCCACGCTGCGCTCGACCGCCTCGAGGCGGTCTGGCGCGACCGGGTCGAGCGGATGGACCAGATCCTCGAAACCGACAAAGGAGACAGTTGATGCCCGTCACCGCAGTGAGCAGAGACCTCGACGCCCTGACCATGACGATCACCGCCGAGCTCGACGCCAGCGCCGACCGCGTCTGGGAGCTGTGGTCGGACCCGCGGCAGCTAGAGCGCTGGTGGGGGCCGCCGTCCCATCCGGCGACCTTCGTCGACCACAACCTCTCGCCCGGCGGGCGCACCACCTACTTCATGACCGGGCCAGAGGGCGGGAAGTTCCACGGCCGCTGGCGGGTAGAGGAGATCGAGCCGCCCAAGCTGCTGCGCTTCGCGGACGACGACACCGACGAGGAGGGAAAGCCGAACGACGGGGGCCCGGCGGAGATGACTGTGACGATCGCCGAGCTCGACGGCACCACGACGATGTCGATCGAGTCTCGCTTCCCCGATCGCGAGGCACTGGAGCGGGCAATCGAGATGCAGATGGAGCAGGGCATGACCGAAGCGCTCGGACAGATCGATGGGCTCCTCGCGAGTGCCGGAGGGTAGACGCTCCGAACAACGTCCGACAGCGCTAGTCAGCCCACCAGTCGCGCTGGCCCTCGACGTCTTCGCGCGGGGCCTCGCCGAGATTGGGTGCGCCGATGACGAGGATCTCGAGGCCCTCCGGGCCGGCCTCGTAGCCTCGCCAGGTACCGGGTGGGACGCGCACCGCGTCCCACTCCTCGAGCTCGACGATCTCGTCGTCGAGCTTCATCCGCCCGCTCCCGCGCAGGACCACGTACACCTCCTCCTGCGTCTTGTGCGTGTGGCCGTAGGGAAAGCGGTAGTCGGGCGGGACGCGTTGGTAGCCCAGTCCGGACTGCTCGAGCTCGAGCGCTGCGGTCGCCAAGCGGAACTCCAGGTCCGGTGCGCCGTCGAAATTGGACCCGACGTCCTCAAGGTCCTTCTTGAGGTTCCTGAGCGTGAACGGCACGGCGCAATCCTATGCGCCGTCAACCTAGGGTTCGGCGATGACCCGATCCGAGGCCCTGCCTTCATCTGGAGCACTGGAGGAAGTCCGGCGTCTTGCGGGTTCGTCAGCCGTGGTCCTGGGCGCCGCGCGCCTCGAGGGCGGCCAGCACGCGGACACCTGGAGGGTCGATACCGAGAGTCCCGCGACCAGCGTTGTCGTCCGCCAGTTCCCGGTCGACGACCCTGCCCCCTCGTCGGAGCAGCGTGTACTGCGGGCCCTCGACGGACTCGGCGGTTTGGCCCCGGTGCCGCTCGGCGGCGACCTGAACGGCCGGTGGTCGGAGAACCCGACTTCTCTGATCAGCTGGCTCGACGGTCAGCCGGACATCACTCCGACCGACCCCAGGGGGTGGGCGCGCGAGTTGGGGCGCGCGCTCGCTGCGGTGCACGCGGTGCCGACCGAGCGGCTGGCGGGATTGCCGAGCGTGTTCGACCGCAGCGGGGGATCGCAGGAGATCCTGGGTGGCCCGCTGGCGGCAGCGGTTCGGTCTCGCTGGTCAGAGGTCGTTGCGTCGCCGGAGGTGCTCACCCACTGCGATTTCTGGTCGGGCAACGTCGTCTGGCGGGACGGAAGGCTCACCGGCATCGTCGACTGGTCGGACGGGTCACGCGGTCCCCGTGGTTTCGACCTCGGCTGGTGCCGACTCGATCTCGTCCTCCTGTACGACGAGCAGGTTGCGGACGACTTTCTTGCGGCCTATGAAGCAGGGGCCGGTCAGGCAGTCGGCGAAATGGGCCTCTGGGACTCCTGGGCCGTCGCTCGGTCCGATGACGCGGTTGGGTCCTGGGCCCCGAACTACCGGCCGCTGGGCCGCGCCGACCTCGATGAAGACGAGCTTCGCCGCCGTCACGCGCAATGGACCGCACGCCTCCGAGACCGGAGATAGCGCCTACACTCGCTTTGTGGCAGCGATGGCGACGATTCGGGTTCGGTTCGGTGGATCGTTCTGCTGGGCGCTGATCGGCGCGACCCTTGCGCTGGCGATCGCGGTGCTCACGCCGGCGCGGGCGGATGCCTTCGGCACCTTCGCCAACGGTGTGCTCACGGTCAGTGGCGGCGAGGGGAAAGTCGTCCCTCGCTGCGCGAGCGACGGCGAGCTCACCGTCAGCGGCGTTTCCGTCGACGACGGCCCTGTCTACTGCCGCGACCTGAGGCGAATCGAGGCTTCTTCGGCTGTGTCCACCCTCTTCGACTTCTCGCAACTGCCCGACGACCTCGGTGGCGGCCAGGGGCTGATCGAGATCCACGCCACCTCCACGGTGAACGATCCGACCGAATTCTCCGACGACAAATTCATCGGGGCCCCGGGTCACATCAACGTCTTCGACGGTGGGCTCGGCTTCGACTCCATCACCGGCGGCAACCTCAACGACAGGCTGAGCGGCGGCGCGGACAGCGACAAGATCGACGGTGGGCGCGGAGACGACGTTCTCCTTGGCGGCTCTGCAGGGGACAAGCTGCTCGGCGGGCCCGGCCGCGACACCCTGAAGGGCGGCAGCGGGAACGACAAGCTGGTCGGCGGCCCCGGCAGGGACACCGAAAAGCAGTAGTCAGGGAGGCGGCAACAGGTTGACCGCGGCCGCCAGGCCGACGGCAACCAGGGTGATCGTGTAGCCGGTGTAGCCGCTGATCGCGAAGAGGATGGCGGCGATCGCACAGACGACGACCACGGTGATCCAGGATGCTCGGGCGAGGGACACGGTCGGTATTTTCACCCACATGGCCGACGCTGCCGCGACAGAGGTGGTTCCTGGCGACGCCGCGGAGGCGGCGCTGGCCTTCCTGACCGAGATGTCGCCCGATCTGCGGGGGGCGGCGATCTTCGATTCGGGCGGTGCAGTCCTCGCCGCCAGCGGGGACCGCGATCGGTGGGGCGAGGACGCGGCGGCCCTGTTCGCCGTCGCCGATCGAGCCGGCGCCGAGCCGGCCGAGCAGGTCCACGTCGCCACCGAGCAGGGAGAGGTCTTCGCCCTGCGCCACGCCGGTCTCGCCGCCGTCGCGGTCACGGAGCGTTTCGCGCTCGCCTCGCTGATGTTCTTCGACATGCGCTCGACCCTGCGCGATCTCGCAACTGCCGGCCGACGGGCCGAAAACCCACGTACGTCGGGGGAAATCGGCCCATCGGCCCCAGGGGGGGAGGACTGATGCCGCCCAAGCCCCATCGCGTCCTGCTCGACCGCGTCTCCGGCTACGCCGACGAGGCCGCCGCCTACATGCGCCGCCGCCGCATCTCCCGCCGGCCCTTTGCCCGCCTCTATTACCCAAACGGGCGCAGTGACGATCACGCCGACGACTCGCCCGCCGGGGCGGAGCTGTTCGTCGCCGCTGGTCGTCTGATCGAGGTCGCGGGGAAGCGGAAGAAGGCGTGAGCGAGCTGATCGATCCCGCCGTGGCCGAGCGCGTGCTGGCGCGGGCGCTGGCCAACGGCGGCCGCTTCGCCGAGGTCTTCGCCGAACGCCGGCAGGGCCTCTCGATGTCGATCGACGAGTCGCGCATCGAGGCCGTCCAGTCGGGCGCCGAGGAGGGCGCCGGCGTCCGTGTGGTCGAGGGGGGCACCACCTACTTCGCCCATGTCGACGGGCTCGACCCGGCCGACCTCGAGCGCGCCGCCGACGAGGCCGCCGCGGCGCTGCGGGGCGAGCGCCGCCAGCCGCACGCCCTGGAGGCGGTGGCGAGCACCCCGCTCCCGATCGAGCACCGCCCCGAGGAGGTTCCCGCCGAGCGCAAGGCGGCGCTGCTGCGGGAGCTCGACGAGCGCGCCCGCGGCCAGGGCGGCGAGATCGCCCAGCTCACCTCCTCCTACGCCGAGGCGCGGCGCCAGGTCAGCGTCGCCAACTCCGACGGCCTCTTCACCGGCGACGACCGCACCCGGGTCAGGATCGGCGCCCAGGCGGTCGCCCGCCGCGGTGACACGGTCGAGACCGGCGCCGAGACGCTGGGCGCCCATCGCGGCTTCGAGCTGCTCGAAGACGACCCCGGCCAGATCGCCGAACAGGCGGCCCGCAAGGCGCTGACCCTGCTCGACGCCGGGCCGGCCCCGTCCGGCTCGATGCCGGTGGTCGTCGGCGGCGGCTTCGGCGGCGTCCTCTTCCACGAGATGACCGGGCACGGGCTCGAGGCCGATCACATCCAGAAGCGGGCCAGCGTCTACGTCGACAAGCTCGGCCAGCAGGTCGCCCGTCCGCTGCTCGACGCCTACGACGACGGTCGCCTGCCAAACGAGTGGGGAAGCGACGCGATTGACGACGAGGGCACGCCGACCCAGAAAACGCAGGTGATCGAGGCGGGAAGGCTCACCGCTTACCTCTACGACCGCCTGACCGCCGAGCGCGAAGGCGCCGCCCCGACCGGCAACGGCCGCCGCGAGAGCTTCCGCCACCTCCCGATCCCGCGCATGACCAACACCTACATCGCCCCCGGCGACGCCACGCCGGAGGCGATGATCGCCGAGGTCGAGAAGGGCTTCTACGCGGTCTCCTTCGGCGGCGGCCAGGTCGATCCGGCAACCGGCGACTTCGTCTTCGGCGTCTCCGAGGGCTACCTGATCGAGGGCGGCAAGGTGACGCGTCCCTGCCGCGGCGCGACCCTGATCGGCAACTGCCTGGAGGCGCTGATGGCGATCGACGCGGTCGGCGAGGACTTCTTCATGAAGACCGGCATCTGCGGCAAGGGCGGCCAGAAAGCGCCGGTCGGCACCGGCCAGGGCCACGTTCGGGTCGGGGCGATGACGGTCGGAGGCACCGAGCGTTGAGCGAGCTGAGCGCGATTGCCGCGCAGGCCGTCGAGGCGGCCCTGGCGGCGGGGGCCGGCGAGGCCGAGGCCTACGCCTCGCGCGACAGCGGGCGCGAGGTGCGGGCCCACGGCGGCGAGGTCGAGAGCCTGGCGGCGGCGACCCAGAGCGGCATCGGCGTCCGCGCCTGGGCCGGGCACCGGGTCGGCTATGCCTACGGCACCGATCTCTCCGCGACCGGGACCGCCGCGATCGCCCGCCGCGCCGCCGAGGCAGCGGCCGTCGCCGACGAGGACGAGTTCGCCGCGCCGCCGCAGCCAGCTTCGTTCGAGGCGCTGCCGGGCCTCAGCGACCCCTCGGTCGGCTCCTGGACGACGGCGCAGGCGGCGGAGCTGGCGCTGAGCGTCGAGCGGGCCGCGCTCGCTGCCGACCCTCGCGTCGCCGGCGTCGAGCAGGTCGTCTACGCCGATTCCGCCGAACGGGTGGCGATCGCCTCGTCGACCGGCGTCGCCGGCGAGTTCGAGTCCTCCGACTGCTTCGCCTTCCTGCAGGCGCTGGCCGAGGGCGAGGGGGCCCGTGAGACCGGCCTCGGCTTCGGCCTCGCCCGCGGACCGGAGGGCCTCGACCCCGAGGCGATCGGGGCCGAGGCGGCCGACCGCGCGGTGGCGATGATCGGCGCCGCCAAGCCCGTTTCGCGTTCCTGCCCCGTCGTCCTCGACCCCACCGTGGCCGCCAGCTTCGCCGGCCTAATCGCCGCTGGGCTCAGCGCCGCCGCCGTGCAGCGCGGCCGCTCGCCGTTCGCCGGCCGCCTCGGCGAGCAGCTCGCCGCCGACGCACTCGTCCTCCACGACGACGGCCGCGACCCCGGCGGGACCGCCTCGGCGCCGTTCGACAGCGAGGGCGTGCCGCACCGCCGCACGGCCCTGATCGAGGGCGGCCGCCTGCGCACCTTCCTCTACGACACCTACACGGCGAACCGCGAGGGCGACCGGGCCTCGACCGGCAACGCCTCCCGCCACGGCTATCGCTCGCAGCCCACGGTCGCGCCCTCCAACCTGGTCGTCGCCACCGGCGCGCTCTCCTTCGACGCGCTGCTCGGCGCGGCGGGGGAGGGGGTCTTCGTCACCGACGTGGCCGGCCTGCACTCGGGCGTCAACCCGGTCACCGGCGTCTTCTCCGTCGGCGCCTCGGGCCGGGCGATCCGCGCTGGCGCGCTGGCCGAGCCGCTGCGGGAGTTCACGATCGCGGGCGACCTGATCGCGATGCTGGGTGACGTCCAGGCCGCCGGGGCAGAGGCCCGTTGGGTCCCCTTCGGGGGCTCGGTGCGCACGCCGCCGCTGCTGGTCGGCGAGATCGCGGTCAGCGGTTCGTGACAAACGGCATCAGCCGTGCGTGGCGGTTACGCCGTGACCACTGTTAGATTGCGGCCGGTCTTCAACCCCGAGGAGGATTTCCGACGTGACCAAGGCTGAATTTCTGGATCAATTGGCTGGCGACGACCGGCTCGGCAGCAAGAAGGCTGCCAGCGACGCCGTCGATGCCGTCCTGGAGGCGATCACCGACACCCTGAGTTCGGGTGGCGAGGTCAGCTTCACCGGCTTCGGCAAATTCCACGTCGCCGAGCGTGGCCCCCGCCAGGGAGTCAACCCGCGCACCGGCGAGCGCATCACGATTCCGGGCGGCAAGGTTCCCCGCTTCTCCGCCGGTTCGGCCTTGAAGACCAAGGTCAAGGGCGGCTGACTTACCTGACGCCGTTCGCTGATCGGCTCGCGGCGCTCGTCGAAGAGCGCCGTAGTCAGATCTGCCTCGGCCTCGACCCCGACCCGGCCAAGCTGGCCGGGGAGGGGCTCGCGGCCCCCGGCCCGGGTGCGCTGGCCGCCGAGTTGGCCGCAGCCGCGGTCGTCACGCACTGCCGGACGCTGATCGAGCGCGCCGGCCCCTCCTGCGTGGCGGTCAAGCCGCAGCTCGCCTGCTTCGAGCGCCTCGGCGCCCCGGGCTGGGCGGCGCTGGCGGAAGTCTGCGCGGCCGCCCGCGAAGCCGGCCTCCTGACGATCGCCGACGGCAAGCGCGGTGACGTCCCCGTCACCGCCGCCGCCTACGCCCAGTCGCTGGTCGGGGTGACGCCGACGTCGTGGGGCCCGGTTGCCGGGCTCGGCGCCGACGCCTTCACCGCCAACCCACTGCTCGGTCTCGACGCCCTCGAGCCGCTTCTTGCCGCGGCCGAAGACGCCAACGCCGGCGTCTTCGTACTGGTCCGGACCAGCAATCGCGGCGCCTCCGACGTGCAGGACCTGCCGGCGCCGCACCAGCCGCTGCACGAGCGCCTGGCACGGCTGGTCGACGGACTCTCCGGGCGCCTGGCGGGAGGGAACGGGCTGAGCGCCGTCGGCGCCGTCGTCGGCGCCACCGAGCCGCTCCACATCGCCCGCCTGCGCGAGCTGATGCCGCACTCGATCTTCCTCCTCCCCGGCGTCGGCGCCCAGGGCGGCAAGCCGGAGCTGCTCGGCGCCGCCTTCGTCGGCGGGCGATCGTCGGCCCTGGTCGCGGTCTCGCGCGGCATCGCCGACGATCCCGATCCGGCCGCCGCCGCCGAGCGCCTGCGCGCCGCCGTCTGGGACGTTTCGACCGCTTGAGGCCGCCTGCGGCGGCTATACGATCAGCGGCCCGAAGCTCGCTCCTCGGTCCAGTCATGGAAAAACGCACCAGCTCCTTCGCCCGGATCTTCGCCACCGTCGCCCTGGCGGGGGCCGTGGTGGTCGTGATCGCGGTCATCTCCAGCTCGCTCGGCGGCTCGGACTCCTCGTCGGGACGGCAGAACGGTCACAGTCCCTCCGCCCATAGGGACCGTCCACGGACGCAGGCCAGCACCTACGTCGTCAAGAGCGGCGACACCCTCGTCTCGATCGCGCACAGGACCGGCGTGCCGGTTGCCCACATCCTCGCTCTCAACCCCGAAGTCGATCCGCAGATCCTGATCGCCGGCGAGACGCTGAAGCTGAGATGAGCCGGGAGCGTCCTGGCCTCGGGCTGGTGGCGCTGCTGCTGGCGCTGGCGCTCTGTTTCCCGGGCACGGCCACGGCGGCCGGGAAGGCGCCCCAGGTCGAAGCCCGCGCCTGGGCCCTGATCGATGCCCGCAGCGGCGAGGTGCTCGACTCCCACGCCGCCGCTCGCCGTTTGCCCATCGCCAGCACGACCAAGCTGATGACCGCTTACGTGGCGCTGCAGGAGCTGCCACTCGGGCGGATCGTGCGGGCCGCGCCATACGACCCGATCTACGGCGAGTCGTTGCTGGGCCTGCGCACCGGGCAGCGCGTCAGCGTGCGCGACCTCCTCTACGGGCTGATCCTGCTCAGCGGCAACGACGCCGCCTACGACCTCGCGCTCGCCGCCGCCGGCTCCGAGGCCCGTTTCGTCGCCCAGATGAACCGCCGTGCCGCCGCCCTCGGCCTCGCGGACACCCACTACGCGAACCCGATCGGGCTCGACCAGCGCGGCAACTTCTCCAGCGCCCGCGACCTGGCCACCCTCAGCCGGCGGCTGCTGCGCATGCCCGTCTTCGCCAAGATCGCCGACGCCCGCAGCACCGTCCTTCGCAGCCTGCGGCCGCCGCGGCGGATCTCGACCATCAACGAACTGCTGCTGATGGCGCCCTGGGTGACCGGGGTCAAGACCGGGCACACTTTCGACGCCGCCTACGTCCTGGTCGGCTCCGGTCGCCGCAAGGGGGTCGACCTGATCTCGGTCGCGGTCGGGGCGCCGAGCGACGAAGCCCGCTACCGCGACAATCTCGAGCTGCTCGAATACGGCTTCTCGCAGTACCGGCGCCAGCAGCCGATCCGCGCCGGGGAGGACCTCGCCGATCCGGCGGTCCGCTACTCCGGCGGCGAACTGCCGCTGCGTGCGGCCCGCGCCGTCGCCGTCGGCCTGCGCCGTGGCCAGCGGCTCACGGTCGAGGTCCGTGCCCCGGCCGAGGTCGAGGGACCGGTTCGCCGCGGTGCCGCGCTGGGTACGGCAACGGTCTTCGTCGACGGCCGCCACGCGGCCGCGGTGTCGCTGCGGGCCGGCCGTTCTATCCCCAGGGCCAGTACCTTCGACCGCGTCCGCACTTTTGTCGGAGACAACTTCGTCACTATCGCCCTGGCGGGGTTCGTGATACTGATTGGCGGGGTATTGCTCTACCGCCGTCTGTCCCGCCGAAGCGACTGAGGAGAGCGAATCCGGGGTGAAAGCGCAGTGATTCTCACCGTGACTCTGAACGCGGCGATCGACCGCACCGTCGCCGTGCCGAATTTCCGCCTCGGCCGCCGCCACCGCGCGGTCGAGAGCCGCACCGTCGCCGGCGGCAAGGGCATCAACGTCGCCCGCGCCCTCAGCCTGCTTGGCCGCCCCGTGATCGCCGCCGGCTTCGTCGGCGGGCCGACCGGGACGCGGGTGCTGGAAGGCCTGCGCGAAGAGTCGGTGCTGACCGATTTCACCCGGATCGCGGCCGAGACGCGGATCAACCTGGCCGTGATCGACCCGACTTCCGGCGAGCAGACCGAGATCAACGAGCGTGGCCCGGCGGTCAGCCCGGAGGAGGTGAAGCGGCTCTTCGAGCGGATCGCCTACCTGGCGGGCGGGGCCAAGATCTGCGTGCTGGCCGGCTCGCTGCCCCCCGGGGCCGGCGACGACCTCTACGCCCGCCTGATCGCCGACCTCGCCCGCCGCGGCGTCGCGGTCGTGCTCGACGCCGAGGGCGAGGCGATGCTCGCCGGGGTGCGCGCCGGCGCCGCCATGGTCACCCCCAACGAGCGCGAGGCCGAGGAGCTGGTCGGGCAGGAGTTCGCCGACCGCGGCGACCTCGCCCAGGGCCTCAACGAGCTGGTCCGCCTCGGCGCTGTCGAGGCGGCGATAACGCGGCCGGAAGGCTGCGTCGCCGCGGTCGGCGAGGCCGCCGACCGGCGCCTGCTCGAGGTCCACACCGAGCCGCTCGAGGCGGTCTCCACGGTCGGTTCCGGCGACGCCTTCCTGGCCGGCTACGTCGCCGCCCGCTACGACGGCCGCACGGCTGAGGAGTGCCTCGCCTACGGCGTCGCCTGCGGCGCCGAGTCGACCCAGCACTTCGGCGCCGGCACCGTCGACCGCAACCAGGTCGAGCGCCTGCTCGGCGAGGTCGCGGTGCACGATTTGGAGGTCCCGGCGGAAGTGTAGGCTGGCTGTTTCAACCGCCAGCCCTGGAGGAAACACTTGGAAATCGAAATCGGCCGCGGCAAGAAGGGGCGGCGCGCCTACGGATTCGACGACATCGCCATCGTCCCGTCGCGTCGTACCCGCGATCCCGACGACATAGACATCAGCTGGACCCTCGGTCCCTACCGCTTCGACCTGCCGCTGGTTGCCTCGGCGATGGACGGCGTGGTCAGCCCCGAGACCGCGGTCCTGGTCAACGAGCTGGGCGGCCTCGGCGTGCTCAACCTGGAGGGGATCTGGGCCCGCTTCGAGGACGCCGAGGAGCGGCTGGAGCAGATCGCCGCCGCCCCCAAGCACGTGGCGACGCGGCTGATGCAGGAGATCTACGCCGAGCCGGTCAAGCCCGAGCTGATCGGCAAGCGGGTCGAGGAGATCAAGGCCCGCGGCGCCGTCGCCTGCGGCTCGCTGACGCCGCAGAAGGTGCGCGAGCACTACGAGGTCGCGGTCGAGGCAGGGCTGGACATCCTGGTCGTCCAGGGCACCGTGATCTCCGCCGAACACGTCTCGACCACGGTCGAGCCGCTGAACCTGAAGGAGTTCATCGCCGAGGTGCCGGTGCCGACCGTGGTCGGCGGCTGCGCCTCCTACTCGACCGGCCTGCACCTGATGCGGACCGGCGCGGTCGGCGTCCTCGTCGGCGTCGGCCCCGGCGCCGCCTGCACGACCCGCGGCGTGCTCGGCATCGGCGTCCCGCAGGCGACCGCGATCGCCGACGTCGCCGCCGCCCGCTCCCAGCACATGCTGGAGACCGGCGAGTACGTCAACGTGATCGCCGATGGCGGCATGCGGACCGGGGGCGACGTCTCCAAGGCGATTGCCGTCGGCGCCGACTCGGTGATGGTCGGCTCGCCGCTGGCGCGGGCCAAAGAGGCTCCCGGCCGTGGCTTCCACTGGGGCATGGCGACCTTCCATCCCTCGCTGCCGCGCGGTACGCGCGTCTCGACCAAGCAGGACGGCTCGATGGAGGAGATCCTGCTCGGCCCCGCCCAGGAGAACGACGGCACCTTCAACCTGATGGGGGCGCTCAAAACCTCGATGGCGACGACCGGCTACGAGGACATCCGCTCCTTCCAGCGGGCCGAGGTGATGGTCGCGCCGGCTCTGATGAGCGAGGGCAAGAAGCTGCAGAACGAGCAGGCCGTCGGCATGGGCTCCAACGGGCGCGCCGCGGTCTCCGCCGGCGTCGGGGTCGCCGACGATTGAGCGAGGTCGCCGAGCAAGCGGATGAGCAGCCGGCCGCCACGGAGGCGGTCGGCGACCCGCAGCCAGGCATCGGCACCGAGGAGGTGCTGGTACTCGACTTC
>DASTNW010000050.1:0-14783 GCA_035762685.1 Solirubrobacterales bacterium
GCCCCAGGTGTAGGGGTGCTGGGGGTCGTAGAAGATCTCCTCCAGCGTCCCCTGCTCGACCACCTTGCCGCCGTACATGACCAGCACCCGGTCGGCGATTTCGGCGACCACGCCGAGGTCGTGGGTGATCAGGATCGTCGCCAGCCCGCGTTCGCGGTTGAGCCGCTCGAGCAGGGCGAGGATCTGGGCCTGCACGGTGACGTCGAGCGCCGTCGTCGGCTCGTCGGCGATCAGCACTTCGGGATCGAGCGCCAGCGCCATCGCGATCATCGCCCGCTGCCGCATCCCGCCCGAGAATTCGTGCGGGTAGTCGTCGACGCGGCGCTCGGCGTCCGGGATCCCGACCGAGTCGAGCAGCTCGGTCGCCCGCTCGTGCGCCTCGGCGCCGGAGACGTCGTCGCGGTGCGCCCGGATCGCCTCGGCGATCTGGGCCCCGATCCGGTAGACGGGGTTGAACGAGGTCATCGGGTCCTGGAAGACCATCCCGATCCGCTCGCCCCGGACCCGGCGCAGCTCGGCATCGCTGGCCTCGAGCAGCTCGGTCTCACCCAGCCGCACCGAGCCCTCGATCCGCGAGTTCGGCGACCGGGTCAGCCCCATGATCGTCTGCGCGGTGACGCTCTTGCCGGAGCCGGACTCGCCGACGATCGCCAGCACTTCGCCGGCGGCGAGCTCGAAGCTGACCTCGTCGGCGGCCTGCAGGAGGCCGTCTTCGGTGACGAAGCCGACCCGCAGGTCCTGGACGGATAGCAGTGGCGGTGGGCTCACTGCGCCGAGGCCCCCAGGCGGATGCGCGGGTCGAGGTAGGCGTAGGCGATATCGGTCAGCGCGTTGAAGAGGACGACGAAGAAGGCGCCGAACATGGTGATCGCCATGATCGGCGGCAGGTCGAGCTTGCCGATCGATTCGGCCGCGTACTCGCCGACCCCGCCGAGGCCGAAGACGACTTCGGTGATGATCGCGCCGCCGAACAGGGTGGCGCCGAAGTCGAGCCCGAACAGGGTGACGATCGGGATCAGCGAGTTGCGGAGGACGTGGCGGACCATCACCCGGCGCTCGTCGAGGCCCTTGGCGCGCGCCGTCCGCACGTAGTCCTCCTGCATCGCGTCGAGCATGTTGGAGCGCAGGACGCGGCTGTAGAAGCCGATGTTGAGGATCGCCAGGGTGAACCAGGGCAGGACCAGGTGGTAGGCCCACTGGGCGGGGTCGGAGAGCAGTGGTTCGTAGCCGCTGGCCGGGAACAGTTCGAGCTTGTAGGTGAGGAGGTAGAGGAAGACGGACGCGACCAGGAAGACCGGGATCGAGATCCCCGCCACCGCCCCGACGGTGAGCGCCCGGTCGAGCCAGCCGCCCGCCCGCGTCGCCGAGAGGTAGCCGAAGAGGACGCCGAAGAACATCCAGATCACCGCCGCGCCGATCGCCAGCGAGAGGCTGGCCGGGATCCCTTCGACGATCCTTTCCTCGACGTTGAGCCGTTCGTCGTAGGAGATCAGTTCCCCCGTGAAGACCTTCTTCATCATCTCCCAGTACTGGACCGGCAGCGGTTCGTCGAAGCCCCATTCCTCTTCGATGCTCGCGACCAGGGCCGGCGTCGCGTTCTTGCCCGCCAGGCTCTGCGCGGGGTCGGAGTTGGGGATCAGGTTGAAGATCGCGAAGACGACCAGCGAGACGGCGAACAGGACCAGTGCCATCCCGGCCAGCCGCCTGACCGCGAAGCGGGCCATCAGATGCCGGCTCCCGCGGCGGCGGACTCGGCCGCGCCCGCCCGCAGCTCGCGCACTTTCGATTTCGGGTCGAGGGCGTCGCGCAGGCCGTCGCCGAAGACGTTGAGCGAGAGCACGGTCAGGAGGATCATCACCCCAGGGGCGAAGGCGAGGATCGGCGCGGTGTAGATCAGTTCGACGCCGGACGAGACCATCTTGCCCCAGGAGGAGTTGGGCGGCTGCACGCCGGCGCCGAGGAACGAGAGCGAGGCCTCCAGCAGCATGTTGTTGGCGATGCTGAGGGTGAAGAAGACGATGATCGTCGACCAGAGGTTGGGCAGCAGCTCGCCGAACATCAGCCGCAGCGGGCCGGCGCCCTGGGCCACCGCGGCCTCGACGAACTCTTTCTCGCGCAGGGCCAGGACCTCGCCGCGGATCGGCCGCGCCATGTAGGGCGTGTAGACGACGGCGATGATCAGGATCGGGATCCAGATCGAGTTGCCGGCCAGTTCCAGCGGCCCGATCTTCAGTCCGCCGACCGCCAGCGCGGTGCCCAGGGCGATCCCGAGCAGGACGACCGGGAAGGACCAGATCACGTCCAGCGTGCGCGAGATGACGCCGTCGGTCCAGCCGCCGTAATAGCCGGCGAAAAGGCCGAGGACCGTGGCGAGCAGGACGGTGATCAGGGCCGCGGTGAGGGCGATGAAGACCGAGGTGCGCCCCCCGTACATCAGCCGCACCATCTCGTCGCGGCCGAGCCCGCCGTCGGCGCCGAGGAAGAACTTGCCGCCGGCGCCGAACCACTGCGGCTCGATCGGTTCGCCTTCGATGCTGACGACTTCGCGCTGTTCGCCGTCGACGCTGATTTTCTCCGTCGTGTGGGTCGTGTTGGGCCCGGTGTCGGCGACGTGGTTCGCCCACAGCGGCGCCGCCAGGACGAAGGCGACGATCAGGACGAAGAGCGCCAGCGAGGCGAGCGCCAGGCGGTTGCGCCGCAGCCGCCGGTAGGCGAGGTACCAGGGGCTGTGTCCCTCGGCCGACACAGCCCCCATTGTCTCAGTGGGTTCGGGCGCCTACTTGAACTCGAAGCTGGTCAGATCCTGGCCGAAGGTGAGGTTGAAGATCACCTTGTCGAGGTCGACCGCGTCGGAGACGAAGGTCGAGACCGCGCGATTCCCGTAGGGGGCCCACGGCGCCAGTTCCATGTATTTCTTGTCGAGTTCGGCGTAGGCGGCTTCCTGCTCGGGCCCGAGCTGTTCTTCGCCGAGGCGGGCGATCTCTTCGTTGAGCTCGGGGACGTCGATTTCCGCCACGTTGCCGTTGTTGGTTGGGAGGATGCTTTCCCCCGCGAGCAGCGGCTGGAAGAAATCGTTGGGATGCGGGTAGTCCTGGAACCAGTCCGTCCAGCCGGTGTCGAGTTCGGGCGTCGACTGGTTGCCGATCACCGTGAAGTAGTTGTCGGCGTTGAGGATCTTCAGCGTCGTGTTGAAGCCGAGCTGCTCGAGCACGTCGTTGTAGTAGACGGCGGCCGCTTCGTTTTCGGCTTCGTTGTCGCCCCAGACCGTGACGTCCATGTCCGCCGGGTCGGCTTCTTTGATCATCGCCTTCGCTTTGTCGAGGTCGTACGGGTAGAGATCGAGTTTCTCGTAGCCCGGCATCCCCTCCGGCAGGATCTGCTGGCTGCCTTTGAGCGAGCCGACGTAGATCCGTTCCAGCGCCGCCGGGTCGACCGCGTAGTTGATCGCCTGGCGGACCTTGAGGTCGTCGAAGGGCGCCCGGGTCGTGTTCATCCAGAAGTAGTAGTTGCTGATCGTTCGCTCGACCCGGAACTGGGTTCCCTCGAATTTGCGTTTGACCTCCGGGTAGCGGTCGGGCGGCGGCTGGCTCTGCATCCAGTCGAACCGGCCCTGTTCGATGTCGTTGACCTGGGTCGAGGCGTTGCGGACGATCGTCACGTCGATCTTGTCCATGTGCCCGCTGGGCAGGTCGGGCATCGCCTCCGAGTTGGCTTTCTCCCAGTAGGGGTTGCGCTCGTAGCTCCAGCCTTTGCCCGGGTTGGACTCGGTGATCACGTACGGGCCGGTCGCCGGCGGCGGGCTCGTCGACTGGTTCGTGTTCGGCGTGTCCGGGGGCACCGGCGCGACGAACATCAGGCCGAGCTCGTTGGTGAACGTCCCGCGCGGTTTGGTCAGGTCGATGACGATTTCGCCGGTCGCGTCGTCGGTCTTGATGCCGGGGATGCCGCCCTTTTTGGTTTCGGCGAATTTTTCGGCGCCGACGATGCCGGTGTAGAAGGGCGAGCCGCCGGAGTTGACCCGGAAGACGCGTTCGACCGCGTAGGTGAAGTCGGAGGCCTTGACCGGGGTGCCGTCGGAGTACTTGAGGCCGGGGCGGAGGAAGAGCGTGTAGGTCTTGCCGCCGTTGCTGATCTTCGGCAGGTCTTTGGCCAGGCCCGGAATCACCTCGCTGCCGGCTTCGCCGTTCTCATGCGCGTAGGTGAGCAGCGGTATGTACGTGTTGTACATCGCCGTCCAGCCTTCGGCCTGGTAGGAGAGCGCCGGGTCGAGGTAGTCGGGGAACGAGGCGTAGGTGGCTTTCAGCGTGCCGCCCTCTTTGCCGCTGCTGTCGCTGCCGCACGCCGTCAGTCCAATACTTGCGACCGCTGCAATTCCAAGAACCGCTGCAAGTAAGCAAAATCGCTTCAAGGCAAAACCTCCGAATCGGACTGGACGGACCTGCTCCCACCAATGGTCCCGGCGATGCTCCCGGGCAGCAACTCCAGCACAACGTCGTCCTGGCCGTCAAGCCAAGATGGATTAGACATTACGACGCGGTCAGACCATTTAGTTCCAAGTATTGGCGCAAACACGGCGACGATCGCGAGCACGCCGAGGCCGGCGAAGAAGAAGGTCGCGCGCGGGTCGACGGTTGCCGCGATCAGGCCGCCCGCCAGGTAGCCGACGCCGAGCATCGCGGCGCCGATCGACTCGAGCACGCTCATCACCCGTGCCTGCATGTTCTCGCTGGTCAGCTCCTGCACGGCGCTGACCACGGCGACCCACTGCACCCCGTTGCCGACGCCGCCGACGATGCTGGCGAGGCAGGCGACCGCCAGCACCGGCGCCACCGCCATGCCGATGTAGCCGAGCCCGATCGTGGCCGTGCTGAGGAAGAGCAGGTAGGGCAGCGAGGCGCCCCGCAACGCCGCGAAGACGAAGCTGCCGAGGACCATCCCGGTCCCCCAACTGGCGAGCAGCAGGCCGTAGCCGGAGTCGCCCACGCCCAGCGTCTCCTTCGCGTAGATCACCTCGACCGGGATCACCGCAGCGAAGAAGACGAAGGCCGCGCCCTGCGCCAGCATCAGGTGCCGCAGCCGCAGGTGCCGGGAGATGTAGGCAAAGCCTGCGCGCAACCGCTCGAGCATGTTCCCCGGGTCGGGGACCGCTTGCGGCAGCGGGCCGGCGGCGAAGAGGATCCAGGCAATCGCGTAGAAGGAGACCGCGTCGAGCAGCAGGGCGGCCTCGACGCCGAAACCGGCGACGACCAGGCCGGCGATCGCCGGGCCGACCGCGGCGCCGCCGGTGAAGGCGACGTTGAGGATCGCGTTGCCGGAGCGCAGCTCGCCGGCGGGCTCCAGCATCGCGGCGACGACGGCGCGGGTCAGCGCCCGCGCCGCCAGCGCGATCGCCCCGTCGAGCGTGGCGAGGACGAAGACGGCCGCGAGCGAGAAGTGGCTGGCGAACAGCGCCAGCCCGGCGAAGGCGGCCGCCTCGCCGGCATAGAGGACGGGGAGCACGAAGCGGGGTGGCGGCCGCTCGACCCGCGCCACCAACAGCGGTGCCAGGACCGCCGGCACGAAACCGGTGCCGAGGAAGAGGACGGCGGTGGCGAGGGCGCTCCCGGTGCGGTCGTAGACGAGCACCGAGAGGGCCACGATCCCCATCCAGTCGCCGAGCTCGTTGACGGCGTAGGAGAGGGCCAGGCGCCGGAATCCGCGCCTGCGCAGGGGGTCGATGAGCGTCGGTTTACTCATAGCTCGCTTCGCGTACTACTGCATTTCTGCACAACTTTTCCTGCAGATGCACAAGTTTCCGCCAGGCTGTGCTACAAAGTCCGCAGAGATCGAAGAGATTTTGCAACGTCCTGCATAGCTTTTGGGCTTCGACGAAAGGGGAAAAGACATGGGCTACCGCAAGTAAGAAGACTTCATACCGGGCGCGACAGCGCCCGGCCAGTTATTCAAAGGGCGCCCCTGGGGCGCCCTTTGTCTTTCTCCGGCCGCCCCTCGCTGCCTGCCGAGGCCACGGCTGCCGGGCCGATGCAACGATCCTCTCAGGGGGTGGACAGGCGATCTACCTGGCTTGAGTGGCGATCTACTCCCATGTAGTTTGGAAAACCCCGCAAGTTCCGTATGTCGCATGCGGTCCAGTCGCAGGGAATCCCACTCGTTGCGGGAATTCCTAAGCGCGGGTCCAGGCCTAGCGGGGCCAGCCGAGCGAGCAAATGGAAAAGACGCGTCCCACCACCGCCAACCACCTGCTGCTGTCAGGCGGGATGGTCGTGGCGCTGGCGCTGGCCATATGGCGCGCGCCCCTGGCCGACTGGGACTTCGCCCTCTTCGGCATCCTGCTCGGGTTCTCCGTCTTCAGCGACCTGACGGCGATCGAGACCAAGTCGCGCCTGAAGATCTCCGGCAGCTTCCTCGCGATCGTCCTCGCGATCGTCTTCCTCGGCGGTACCCCGGCGGCGATCATCGGCGCCGTCTCGATCGTCTTCGGCTGGTTCCGCTGGCGCGACGACGCCCACGACTTCTTCGTCAACCTGCTGACCTACGTGACCTTCCCGCTGGTCTCGGGGATCCTCTTCCACACGGCCGTCGACGAGAACGGCGTGTTGACCAACGAACCGGTCTTCTACCTGCTCGTCTTCGCCACCTTCCTCGTCGCCCTGACGATCAACTTCACGATGATCGCCGCCGACGCCTGCTACCTGGAACGCAGCTCCTTCGTCGCCAAGGTGCGGACGGCGCTGTTCCCGCTGCTCCCCTCGGAGCTGATGGCGGCGCTGATGACCGTCGGGGTCGCCTACCTCTACGTGCAGGTCGGCCTCGCCGGGGTCGCCCTGTTCGGCGTCGTCCTCGTCACCTTCCAGTACCTGCTCGGCGCCTTGCTGGTCTCCCAGCAGCGGGCCGAGGACCTGGAGCTGCGCAGCAAGCAGCTGGCCAGCTTCCAGGTCGGGATGTTGAGCGCGATGCTGCGCACGCTCGACCTGCGCGACCAGATGACCGCCCGGCACTCGGCCGCGGTGGCCCGGTACTCGCGGGCGATCGCCCAGAAGGCCGGCTTCTCGCGCCGCGAGGAGGAGCTGGTCCACATCGCCGCCCTGCTGCACGACATCGGCAAGTTCATCCTCCCCGACCGCATCCTCAAGGCCAACGTGCCGCTCACCGACGAGGACTGGATGCTGATCCGCCGCCACCCGCAGCAGGGGGCCCGGGTCGTCTCCTCGCTCGACGGCTACGGTCCGGTTGCCGAGATCATCCTCGCCCACCACGAGCGGATCGACGGCAAGGGCTACCCGCGCGGGCTCGCCGGCGACGACATTCCCGAACTGTCCCGGATCATCTCCGTCGCCGACACCTACGACGTGATGACCGCGCGCGACTCCTACCGCACGCCGATGTCGAGCCACGACGCGATCCTCGAGCTGCGCCGGGTCGCCGGCAAGCAGCTCGACGCCCGCTTCGTCGAGGTCTTCATCGAGCTGCTCGAGGGCAAAGACGTCTCCTTCCAGCATGGGGAGGCGGCGGACTTCGAGAAGGAGCTGGCGCTGGAATCGCGGATCGCCGAGACGGCCAGCCCCGACGGCGAGAGCAACCGCTTCCAGGTCGCCGGCGTCAGCGCGTAGACGGCCGGTCCCGGCAGGGGTTTCGCTTAACTTTTCGCGGCGCGAAAAGTACAAGACGCACCACCCCTGCCGGGACCGGCCGTTGTGAGCTGGAGCGATACGCTCGCGCGATGCGCGCGGTGACGTTTCAGGCTCCGGGAGAGGTCCAGATCGAGGAGAAGGCTGATCCGGAGATCGTTGCTGCTGACGATGCGGTGGTGCGGGTCGAGGCGAGTGGGATTTGCGGGTCGGACCTGCACATCTACCACGGGCGGGTGCCGGTTGAGGTGGGGTTCACGATCGGGCATGAGTTCGTGGGGACGGTGCTGGCCGCCGGCGATGACGTCGAGCGGGTCGCCGTCGGGGACCGGGTGCTCGGCACCTTCCACACCGCTTGCGCGACCTGCGTCTGCTGCTTGCGGGGGGACTACCACCGTTGTCGCAACGGGCAGACCTTCGGGCATGGGGCCCACCTCGGCGATCTGCAGGGGGCGCAGGCGGAGCAGTTGCTGGTGCCGCGGGCCAATTTGACCCTGCGGCGGGTGCCGGCGGGGATGTCGGACGACGTTGCCCTTTTTGCCGGTGACGTGATGGGGACCGGGTACCACGCGGTCGCCCATGCCGGGATGCGCTCCGGCGACACCGTCGCGGTGCTGGGGCTGGGGCCGGTCGGACTCTGCGCCGTGCAGGCCGCGCTCGCTGGCGGCGCCGTCGAGGTCTTCGCGATCGACACCGTCGCCGAGAGGCTGGAGATGGCCGCCTCGTTCGGGGCGACGCCGCTGCACCTGACCGAGCAGGAGCCGAAGCGGGCGGTGCGGGCGGCAACCGACGGGCTCGGCGTCGACGTCGCCGTCGACGCGGTCGGCGACCCGGGGCCGCTGGCGCTGGCGATCAGCCTCGCCCGCGACGCCGGCACCGTCTCCGGGATCGGCGCCTACGCGGGCAAGGGCGAGGTGCCGCTCGGGCTGGCCTGGCTGAAGGGACTCGACCTGCGCCTCGGCCTGGCCAACGTGATCGCCCACGTCGACCGCGTGCTGGCGCTGCTGGAGGCGGGCAAGCTCGATCCGGCGCCGCTGGTCACTCACCACATGCCGCTCGACGAGGCGGCCGAGGCCTACGCGATCTACGACCGCCGCGAAGCGCTGAAGATCGTCCTCGCTCCCTGATCCCCCGTTACAGTGGGTGAGTGCGCGGGGGGCGCGTCGCAATCGCAGCGGTCGCTGTCGTGCTGCTGGGCTTGGTCTTTGCCGGCAGCGCCTCGGCTTGCTCCTGCGCGCCAGCGGCCCCCGCGGAGTCGCTGGCCGAGTCCGATGCCGCGATCGTCGGCCGTCTGCTCTCGGTCGAGTCCCACGGCCCCGCCCGGTCCGAGTATCGCTACGAGGTCGTGCGCGTCTATCGCGGCGCCGACGCGATCGAGCGCGGGTCCACGCTGGCGGTGCTCAGCCCGAAGGGCTCGGCCGCGTGCGCGCTGCCGGACGGGGTGGGCCGCCGGTTCGGCCTCTTCCTCCTGCGCGGCGGCGGTCGCTGGGTCTCTGGCCTCTGCGGGGTGATCTCACCGCGCCGGCTCTGGGCGGCAGCGCAGAAGCCTGCGGGCCCGGCGAGCGAGTCCACGGCAGGCACGACCACGGCTAACTGTGCTGCTTGACTAGTACAGCTTGTGGCTTTACTGTGCCTTGTGATGGCACAGCAAGACGTCGCCGCGCAGGCCGGGCCCAACCCCTTCGCGATCGATCCCAGCGACGAGTTGCCGGTTGGGCTGCAGCTGACATGGCGGCTGCGGGCGCTGATCTCCACCGGCCAGTTGGCGAGCGGCGAACGCCTCCCCAGCTTTCGCCGCCTCGCCGAGTGGGCGGGGGTCAACCTGAACACCGTGCGGGCGGTCTACGAGGGCCTCGAGGCGGATGGCCTGGTGGTCAGCCGCCAGGGCCAGGGGACTTTCGTCGCCGCTGGCGTCGAGTCGGCGCCCGAGCTGGAGGAGATCGCGGCGGAAGCGCTGCGCCGCGCCAGGGACGCCGGCCTCGGTCCGCGTGACCTGGTGATCGTCGCGATGGCCTGCGCGAGCATCCCCGGTGATGTTGGGGGGGAGGCCCCGGCGGCGCCCCCGCCGGGCCTCCCCGATCCGGGCGAGGAGAGCGAGGCGATCGAGGTGCGGCAGGAGCTGCGGCGCCAGATCGGCCGGCTCGAGGCCGAGCTGGCGACCTACACGCGTCACCTCAGCGCCGACCTGCCGACGGCGCCGCGCCGCGCCGTCGCCCACGTGGCCGGCGTCGAGGAGCTGGAGCAGACCCGCGACACGCTGATCGCCCAGCTCTCCGAGGCGCAGAAGGCGGCCGAGCAGCGCGTGCGGCGAGAAGCGCAGACCCGCGCCCGGCGGCAACGGGCCCAGGCGGGGGACGAGGGCGGAGGCCATTCCGGCGGCCCGCTCGGCAGGGCGATGAGCTGGTGGCGTTCGAAGCCCTAACGCGCAGAGCCGGCCCCGTCGGCAGGGTGCTGGTCGAGGTGGGGACGATGACGATCCTCACCGTGCGGACGATCGTCTCCGCGATCAGGCCTCCCTATCCCTACGGCGACGAGCTCGTCTGGCAGTTCCTCTTCGTGCTGAAGCTCTCCTGGTTCCCGCTGCTGGTCTCGACCTTCGCCCTCAACCTCGGCGCTCCGGGGTTGCAGGCCGCGGGAATCCTCTCGTTGGTTGGCTCTCTCGACCGGTTGGGCGGCTTCTTCGTCCTGACCGCGGTCCGGTGGATCGGGCCCCTGGTCACCGCCGTGGTCGTCGCCGGTGTCGCCGGCACCGCGATCACCGCCGACCTCGGCGCCCGCAAGATCCGCGAGGAGCTCGACGCCCTGCAGGTGCTGGGCGTCGATCCGGTCAAGAACCTGGTCGTGCCGCGTTTCCTGGCGCTGATCGTCGTCACCGGCCTGCTCGACATCTTCGCGATCGTCTTCGGGCTCTCCGCCGGCATCGCCGCCGAGCTGCTCTACAACCAGTCGCTCGGCGGCTTCTTCGCGACGCTGTTCTCGAACGCGACGGTCACGGACCTCTGGGCCTCGACCCTGATGTGCACGATGTTCGGCGCGATCATCGCGATCGTCTGCTCCTACAAGGGGATGTCGGCCTCGGGGGGCGCCGCGGGAGTCGGCCGCGCCGTCAACCAGGCGGTGGTCATCGCCCTCGTCACCGTCTTCTTCTTCCAGTTCGTCGTCACCTCGATCCTGTTCGCCACCAACCCCGAGCTGCAGGCGATTCGATGATCGGCTGGCTCGACGTCCCCCGCAACTGGCTCGACTCGTTCGGAGAGGTCGCTCGTTTCGGCTCCCAGGTCGCCGCGCAGGTCCTCAGCGGTCGCGCCTTCCGCTTCTTCGGCGAGAGTCTGCGCCAGGCGGGGATCTTGATCTTCGGCTCCGCCGTGATCATCTGGGCCTTTGTCTTCATCCTCGGCCTGCAGTGCGGGCTCCAGGGCGCCTACTTCAACCGTTCGATCGGCGCTCCGTCGCTGGCCGGCCTCTTCTCGGCCTTCTGCGACCTGCGCGAGGGAGTCCCCTACGCCTTCGGGTACATCCTCTCGGCCAAGGTCGGGACCGGGATCGTCGCCGAGATCGGGGCGATGCGGATCTCCGACGAGATCGACGCGCTCGAGGTGATGGGGATCCCGCCCGTGACCTTCCTCGCGGCGACCCGCCTGCTCGGGGCCTGGATCGCGATCCCGTTCCTCTACCTGGTCGCGATCGGGGTCGCCTACCTGTCCAGCTACTTCTCGGTGGTCCAGCAGGTCGGCGACGTCTCCTCCGGCGGCTACCTGCTGATCTTCTGGATGTTCCAGAACCCGCTGGACCTCTTCTTCAGCCTGACCAAGGGGATGGTGATGGCAACCGTGATCGTGCTGGTCGGCTGCTATTACGGCTACACCGCGTCCGGCGGCCCGGTCGGCGTCGGTACCGCGACCGCGCAGTCGATGGTCGTCAACATCATCCTCGTCCACATCATCGGCATGCTCGGGTCGATCGTCTTCTGGGGCGCGAGCCCGAGGGCGCCGATCGGCGGCTGAGCGGCGGCTCAGCCGCCCTTGACGAGGACCGCGGCGATCACGCCGAGGAGGCCGACGAAGGTGCTGCCACCGATGCGGTTGAGGGTGGTCTGCAGACCACCGATGCTGTGCCGGAGCTCGACGATCTCGCCTTCGACCCGGTCGAAGCGTCCGTCTACCTGCTCGAAGCGCTTGTCCACCTGCTCAAAGCGTCTATTGACCTCGTCGAAGCGTCGATCGACCTCATCGAAGCGGCGGTCGATGCCGTTGAAGCGCTCCTCCAGCCGCTCGTCCGTCCAGGCCATGCGTTCCATGTTGGCAGCCTACAGCGAGACCTGCAACATGTTGTCTGCAGACTGTAACTTCTTTGCAACGGGCGATTAGCCGCTTGCGCCCGCCGCCGCCTTTGCGGGATGGCGGTGGCGGAGGAACATCTCTTCGACCCAGATGTAACCCGGGCGTTCGCTGAGCCCCTCGCGGAAGCGTTCGAGGGCGGGAGGGGACGGCGTCTCGGGCGGCAGCGGACCGCCCTCAGGGTTGACCAGCGGGTAGAAGAGCGAGGCGGCGGTGAGGTCGGCGACGCTGAAGCGGTCGCCGGCCAGGTACCCGTTTCCGTTCGCGGCCAGCTCGGCGTCGAGCCGGTCCAGCGCGGCGACGATCTTCTCCCGCGCGACCTCGGCCTTCGCCTCGCTGTTGGCGCCGAAGCGCAGGCTGGCGTAGCCGCGGGCGTAGAGGCCGACGAGGCCCTTGGCCCGGCCGAGCGGGCCCGGCACCGCCGCCGCGGCTACCTCGGCGAACATCTCTGGCTCGTTGATCAGCTCGTGGAAGGGGAGCAGCCGCGTGTATGGGCCCAGCTCCTCGTCGAAGAAGTCCTCCAGCTCGAGCGCGCGGCGGCGCTGCTCGGGGTCGGCGGGGTAGAGCGGCGGGTCGGGGTAGCGCTGCTCGAGCGCGGCGACGATCGCGGTCGAGTCGCCGATCGTGCGCCCGTCCAGCTGCAGCACCGGGAAGATTTTTTCCTTGCCGCGGGTGAGCCAGAGGGCGACCGCGATGTGCATGCCCGGCAGCGGCGAGCGGCGCCGGTGCTCGACTCCCTTGTGGGCGAGGGCCCAACGCGCCTTCTCGCTGTATAGCGAGATCTCGAGCTGCCAGAGGGTGGGTTCGGCGGGGGCCATTGCGTCTCCGTGGTGCGCCTGGCAGCATAGGTGCGATGGCGCTGCTGAGCGATGCCGAGGTGGAGGAGAGGCTCGCCGGACTGGCCGGCTGGGAGCGGCGCGGCGATGCGATCGCGAAGGAGTTCGATCGCGGCGACTTCGTCGGGTCGGTGCGGTTCGTCGACAGCCTGGTTGGGCCGGCCGAGGAGATGGGGCACCATCCTGATCTGGAGATTTCCTGGGCGACGGTGACGGTGACGCTGTCGACTCACTCCGAAGGTGGGTTGACTGCCGCCGACTTCGAGTTGGCCGAGAAGATCGACGGCTTGAGCTGAGTGGGGCCCGCCCCGATAGGGGTTTCGCTTAACTTTTTCGAGAAGCGTTGGTGGCTGACGCCCAGGGCCGCGGTGGCGAAAAAGTACAAGACGCTCCACCCCTATCGGGGCGGGCCCCGTAGCTCATTTCGCTTGGTTCAGCGTCTCGCTGAGGGCTTGGACTAGGGCCCGGCCGCAGGCCAGGTCGGGGTCTTTGTCGGGGGCGTAGCAGGCTAGGGAGGTGCCGATGAGGTGGGGGGAGTTGAGAAGGGGGCGGAGGGCTGCGGTTAGCTCGTTCCAGTCGAGGCCGCCGGGCATCGGGTAGTCGGTGGCTGGGAAGACCTTTTGGTCGAGGACGTCGACGTCGAAGTGGAGCCACAGGGGGGTGGGGGCGAGGCGTTCGAGGACGGCGGCTGCAGCCGGGGCGGGCGCCTCGTGCAGGTCGGCGGCGGGGCGCAGGGTCGGTGGGGGGTCGAGGGTCTCGGGTTGGCGCATGCCGTGTTCGATCGACTCGGTGCGGTCGTTGAAGCCGATGAGGGCCAGCCGCTGCGGTTCGACGGAGGGGCCGCCGGCGATCTCGACCCAGGCCGCCGGGCCGAGGCCGAGGGCTACGGAGATCGGCATGTCGGCGGCCTCGCCGGTGAGGGAGGTCTCGCCGTCGTAGAGGTCGAGGTGGCCGTCGAGGTGGATGAGGGCGATCGGGCCGAGGGCGTCGCGGGCGCCGGCCAGCGCCCCCGGCAGCTCGGCGCAGCAGCCGCCGGCGAGGAAGGGGCGGGCGCCGTCGCCGACCAATCCGGCGACGGCGGTACGGATCGTCGCCGTGACGCGGAGGACGTCGGCGGAGGCGAGGAGGCCGGTCTCAGGGTCGCGCTCCTCGCCGCGAATGCGAACGTCGAGGTCGCCGCGGTCCTCGCTGCCGAGCGCGGCGGGGAGGCCGAGCTCGCGCAGCGTCGCGGGAGCGTGCTCGGCGCCGCCGCGGCGGCGAACCGAGTCGATCGGGACGCCGATGTAGGTGAACGGTCCCACCACACCGATTTACCCGGTCGCGGGGTGGCAAACTCGGAGCGATGGCGAAGCGGAAGAAGCAGCGACGGCCGCGGCAGAAGCCGGCAACCGTCGATTACGTCGATCCGGAGGGCAACACGCTGACCCTGCGGCAGGCGCTCAGCCCCGGCACGATCGCCAAGATCGGCGAGCCGCCGGCGGGCGACGCGGCGACGGTGGAGGACGCCTGGCGGCGGCGCTCGGAGGCGCTGTTCGAGCGCCTCGCGGTGCGCTGGGAGATCGCCGGCCTGCCGCTCGACGACCAGAAGATGCTGCTCGGCCGCTATCGCATGGCCGACGCCGAGACCCAGCGCTGGGTGCGGCAGACGCTCGCCGAGCACGTCGAGCGCCACATCCCCGAGCTCGCCGGGTAGGGACTCGCGGTGGCCGACGAGCTGAGGATCGACGACCGGCTCTCGATCCCCCTGGCGGAGATCGAGCTGCGCACCAGCCGCTCCTCAGGTCCGGGCGGCCAGCACGCCAACGTCACCGCCTCGCGGGTCGAAGCGGTCTTCGACATCGCCGCCTCGCTGGAGGACGCCTGGGCGCGGCGCGAGGAGGCCCTCTTTGAGCGCCTCACGGTCTCCTGGGTGATCTCCGACCTGCCGCTCGACGAGCAGAAGATGCTGATCGGCCGCTACCGGATGGCGACGCCGGAGGAGC
>DASTNW010000051.1:0-11767 GCA_035762685.1 Solirubrobacterales bacterium
ATGCCCCTCCGGGAGCAACAGATGGGGAGGCTCCCGGAGGGGCATCCCCGTTGCCCTTCCAGCGCTCGCGGGCCGCCTCGTCGGCGATGTCGGCGACTTCGGCGCCGTAGTAGCGAGGATGGGGGACGAAGTTCTGGAGGATCACCTCCTGCAGGTGGCCATGGCGCTCGTGAAGGGCTGCAAGAGCTTCGAGCGACGCGACACGCTCGTCCTCGGTCTCGCCAATGCCGACCAGGATCCCGCTGGTGAACGGGATCTTCAGCTCCCCGGCTGTTTCGATGGTCGTCAGCCGCCGGGCGGGATGCTTGGTTGGAGAGCCAGCGTGGACGGTCTCCATCAGCCGCTCGGAAACCGACTCGAGCATCAAACCCTGGGAGGCAGTCACCTCGCGTAGTCGAGCGAGATCGCCACGGTCGAGGACGCCTAGGTTCGTGTGGGGAAGCATTCCCCGCTCAAGCGCCCGTTCGCAGGCCCAGACGACGTAGGACGTGAAGTCGCTGTGGCCCCAGCTCGATAGCTGCTCGGCTACAAGCGGATGGACCTCGGGCCTCTCACCGGTGAGAACCAAGAGCTCCTTGGCGTTGCGGCGCTGAGCTTCATCCAGAAGCTCTTCCACCTTCTCAGGCGCGTGGATGTGCGCCTGGTGAGTGGCGAAGGCGCAGTACTTGCAGTAGCACTGGCAGGTGCGAGAGAGGGAGAGCGTGTAGTTGCGGGAGAAGGTGACCCGGCGCACGCCGCCCAAGCTACTGCAACCGCCGGGCCGGGCAGGCCCGGCGGTCTACCCCTGGATCAGGGGGCGGGCTTGGTCGGGTTGTCCGGCTCGGCCCGTTTCTTCACCGGAGGCCGGATGTGCTCCGGCGCTTCGGTCGGCGGCAGGGCGCCGGTCTCGAGGACGAAGCGGTAGACGGCAGCCGCCAGCAGGGCGCCGACGATGGGGCCGACCAGGTAGGGCCAGACGTCGCCGAAGCTGCTGCTGACCAGCGCCGGGCCGAACCAGCGGGCGGGGTTGTAGGAACCGCCGCTCAGCGGGCCGCCGACCATGACGATGAAGCCGAGGGTGGTGCCGATGGCCAGCGGTGCCCACTCCTTGACGCTCTTCTCGGAGTAGACCGCGGCGAGGATGACGAGGACGAGGCAGAAGGTCCCGATCGCCTCGATGGTCGCGCCGGCGAAGGCGCCGCTGAGCAACCCGCTAATTTCGGCGGCGCCGTAGTTGGTCGCCCTCCCCTCGTCGAGCAGCAGGCCCTTGGTCAGGAGGGCGCCGAGCACGGCGCCGGAGAACTGGGCCAGCATGTAGATGACGCCGTCGAGCGGCCTGATCCGCCTCAGCACAAGCGCCGCGAGAGTCACGGCGGGGTTGAAATGGCCGCCGCTGACGACGCCGAACATGACGATCAGCCCGAACAGCAGGAAGGCGTGGACGAGGCCGATCACCGCGAAGTCGGTGCCGAACTGTGCCTGGCTTCCGGTCGACACGAAGAGCACGACGACGCTGGTGACGAAGAAGACCAGCAAAAGCGTGCCGATCAACTCAGCAAGGTATGCGGCTAGACCTCTCTCCTGCACTCTCTCCTCCTCGTTCCCGGGATCAGCTAGGCGGGCGGCAGTCTACCCATATTCGGCCGATGAAATAGGTTGCTGCGCCAGATGAGAAGGGCTGTCGCGCTGCTGGCGGCCGTCTTCCTGCTGGCCGGCGCAGCCGGGTGCGGTGGGGACGGCGCGGAACCGGGCGTGCCGAGAGGCGCGACCCTCGTGCTCGATTTCATCCCCAACGCCGTCCATACCGGGATCTACGCGGCGCAGGGGGAGGGCTTCTACCGCGACGCCGGCCTCGACCTGGCAATCCGCCAGCCGGGCGAATCGACCGACGCCCCGAAGCTGCTCGCCGCCGGCCGCACCGAGTTCGCGGTCCTCGACATCCACGACCTCGGGATCGCCCGCGAGCACGGTCTCGACCTGGTCGGCGCGATGCCGATCGTGCAGCGGCCGCTGGCTGCGGTGATCGCCCGCGGCGACGGCCCCGTCCACCGCCCTCGCGACCTCGAGGGCCGGAGGGTCGGCGTCACCGGCCTGCCCTCCGACGAAGCCGTGGTCGACTCCGAGGTCAGCGCCGACGGCGGCGACCCGGCTGCAGTCAAGCGGATAACGATCGGCTTCAACGCCGTCTCCACCCTCGCCGCCGGCAAGGTCGACGCCGCGACCGGCTTCTGGAACGCCGAGGGCGTGGCCCTGCGCCGCCAGGGCGTCCCGATCCGCCTCTTCAAGGTCGACGACTACGGCGCCCCGCCCTACCCCGAGCTGGTCCTCGCCACCTCACGCAAGACGCTCGAAGACGATCCAGAGCTGGTCGAGGCCATGGTCGCGGCGACGCAGCGCGGCTACGCCTTCGCTCAGCAGGATCCCGACCGGGCCCTCAACGACCTGCTCGCCGCCGACCCAGCCCTCGACCGCGCCGAACAGCAGGCCCAGCTCGACGCACTGCTGCCTGACCTAGAGCCAGCGCCCTTCGACCCGGCGATCCTGCGGGACTGGGCCTCTTGGGATCTGGAGCATGGCCTGCTCGAGCGAGCGCTCGACGTGAACGCAGCTTTCGACCTCGAACCCTGAGCCAAAAAGGGTGGTAGCGGATCAGTTTGATTCGAAGGCGCCTTGAAGGGATACTTTTTACGTAAATGAGCGATGGCGTGGCTGTCATGGCGTGGGTGTTGTTAGGGCTGCTCTACCTCGCGCTCTACCTTGCGTTTCGGCAGAGGGAAGTCCGCGCGGCCTGGGCGCGCCGAACAGAGGGGGACGGGTGGAGTTGGAAGCTGCTTATTCCACGCCCTGAACGGCCCTGGATGGCCTGGGCCACCTTCGGGGTGTACGGGCTGCTGGCCGCGAATTGGTTTTCCCAGGGGGCGTTGTGGATCGCGGTCCCCAGCACCGCTCTGTGCCTAATCAGCCTCGTGCAGGGGATCTGGGGCCAAGCGCCGAAGGACGCGTAGCCTCAACCGTCGAGCAACCGCCCGGCGAGCTGCGGCAGTTCTCGCGCCATCCGCGACCTCGGCACCACCAGGTCGACCCCCGCCGCCTCGGCGACTTCGCGGGTCTCGACGTCGACGTGGGAGTAGTAGCCGAGGACCGGGATCCCGGAGCCCACCAGTGCCTCCGGGTCCTCCACCTCCAGGTCGGCAACCAGCAGGTCCGCCTCCTCGAGTGGCGCTCCCTTCAACGCGGGCGCCAGCGTTACCTCGTGGCCGGCCGCACGCAGCATCGCCTCGACCTTGCTGCCCAGCATCAGGTCGGCCGCAATCGCGACGACCCGCGCCACTAAATGGACCGGCGCTGGCGGAACTCCTCGCGGACGCTCTCGGGGCGGCCCCACATCTGGACCACCTCGGAGCGGCCCTCGCGCACCTCGGCGACCCGCATCTCGCCGCGCACGCCTTCGCCGTCGAGCTTCTCCAGCACGCCCCTGACGCTCTCCGCCGCAGCGGCGTGGCCGAAGCTGTGGGCCACCAGCAGCCGCCAGTGCCACTCGGCCCGCGAATAGGGCTGGGCGTTGACCTGGCTCAGCGCCACCGCGGTGTCGACGTAGCGGCTCTCGTCGTCGATCCGCAGGTCGAGCTCGAGGTCCGTCCAGTCGGGCGGCAGCGCCTCTAGCGCGCGCTGGAAGTCGTCGGCCAGGGCCACGGGGCAAGCCTAGCGGGACGGCGGCGCGCCGCCGAAGTGACGCTGCAGTTTCCGGTGGCGATGGCGGAAGACGGCGCTGAAGAGCGGCCGCAGCAGCCGTCCGGGCAGGGGCAGCCGCGGCTCCCAGGCGATGCGGTCGACGATCGTCGTGCCCTCGCCGGCGGGCTCGATCGTGCGTTCGTGCTCCCAGAGCCGCTGCGAGAGCATCGTCGAGCGCTCGAGGAAGCCGCGCCCCGGCTCGATCCGCACCAGGCTGATGTCGTCGTAGTCGACCGGGACCACCCCGAACAGCAGCACCCAGCTGCGGCCCAGGTGCCCCGGCTCCAGCGTGTGCAGGTCGAGGCTCTCCAGTCCGCGCGGCACCGTCATCCGCAGCACCGGGCCCAGCTCGTCGTTGATCCCCTCGGCGCTCGTCGCCCGCTCCCAGACCGCCGCCGGCTCGGCCCGCAGGCTGGAACTGATGCGGAACTCTCCGCGCCGCGCCATCGTCAGCCGCCCCTGGCCTCGCCGGCCGGCGGCAGCAGATCCGGGCCGGGAATCGGGGTGCCGTGCGGGTCGTGGCTCGGTTCGCCGAGCTTGGCCGCGATCAGCCGCTCCAGATCCTCGGAGATGTAGTGCTCCAGCACCTCCGCCTCCTCGTGGACCCGGTCGGCCGGCATCCCCAGCGCCTCGGAGAGGTAGGCCTCGATCAGCCGGTGGTGGCGGATCACCTCCAGCGCCACCTTCTCCCCGGCCGCGGTCAGACTGACCCCCTTGTAGGGCATGTAGTCGACCAGCCCCAGCCCGGCCAGGCGTTTCAGCATCGAGGTCGCCGTCGCCGGCGTCACCCCCAGCCGCTGCGCCACCTCGCCGTTGAGGACGAGCCCGTCGCGCTCGCGCGAGATCGCGTAGATCGCCTTCGCGTAGTCCTCGATCGCCTCCGTGCTGGGGGCGCGCTTCGCGGATGCCTCCTCGGCAGCCATCAGACCGACACCATCAAACCGGTCAGGTACATGACGGCGATGCCGGTCAGCATCCCGGCGACGGTGGTGGGGTTGAGCAGCCGCCCGTCCTCGTCGCGCATCGACGGCGCGATCTGGACGACCACGCGGACGATCGCGCCCACCCCGACGCCGAACAGCAGCGCCGCCAGGCTGGGGTTGAAGGCGGAGGCGCCGATCCAGGCGCCGAGGACCGCCGGCGCCCCGGCGATCAGGCCGAGCCCGACGAGGCGGGAGAAGGCGGGGCGCTCGCCGCCGCCCTCCGCGCCACCGCGCAGCGGCGCCACGATCGCCAGGCCCTCGGTCGTGTTGTGGATCGCGAAGCCGACGACCAGGAAGGCCCCGAGCGCAAGCGCCCCGGTGGCGTAGGCGGAGCCGATCGCCAGGCCCTCGCCGAGGTTGTGGAGACCGATCCCGATCGCGACCAGCAGGGCCAGGTAGGCGCCGCCGCTCGCCGCCGCCGGCCCGGCGGCGCGCCGGCGCCCGGTCAGGTACGCGTCGACGCCGGCGAGCGCCAGGTAGGCCGCGAGGGCGCCGAGGAAAACGAGGGCGCTGCCGCCAAAGGCGGCGGGGGCCTCGGCGGCGATCTCCAGCCCCTCGAGCCCGGCGTCGATCGCGAGGAAGGCAAGCAGGCCGACCGTGAAGGCGATCACGGCGCCGATCCAGCGGCGGCCGAGGCGGCTGAGGAAGGGCAGCCAGAGCATGCCGAGGCTGATCGGGATGACGCCGACGTAGATCCCCAACAGCGCCATCAGGCCGTAGAAGCCGGTGTCCGCTTCGGGGGTCTCGGCGGCGACCGGGATCTCGGCCGAGATCGTGCCGCCGGAGGAGGTGAGGACGAAGATCTCGTAGGCCTCGCCTTCGATCCACGGGTAGGAGATCTTCAACGTCGTCGAGCCGAGCCGCCCGATCTCGTTGCCGCCGTCGGCGACGAAGGGAGCGTAGGCGTCGTTGACGGCGACCTGGGCAACCTCGACCGGGTCGGGCCCGTCGTTGCGCAGCGTCAACTCGATCTCCCCAGGGTGCAGCACCGTGCGCTCGACCGCGACTTCCTCCAGCGGCGGCCCGGTCCGCTCGCCGAGCCCGGGTCCGCCGAGCAGGACGAAGCCGCCGATCACGACCGCGATCAGCGCCAGCGGCACCGCTCCCAGCACCCAGGCCGGCAGGCCGGCACCGCGCTCCGCCCGCGCCCCGGCCTCCATCAGGACAGGCTCCCGTCCGCGCCCCAGGGCAGCTTGCAGTAGGCGGCCGCCGCGGCGGCCGGGCTCATCCGCGAGGGGTCGCCGACGCGGAAGAAGCCGGTCCAGCCGAGCTCGGCGAACTCGCTGACATGGGCGTGGAACATGTAGTCGCCGTCGAAGGGGAACTCGAGCTCGAGGACGCCCCGCTGCCCCTGGCCCTGGATCACCGTGTCGGTGTACTCGCTCGGCTGCAGCGAGGTCCCGGTCGGGTAGAGCTGGAAGAAGTTGCCGTGGATGTGGAAGGAGTTGATCGGGTCGTACTCGAGCACGTTGACGAGGTAGACGCGGACGAGGCTGCCGCGCTCGACTCGGACCGGCTCGTTGATGTAGTGGAAGCCGACCGTGTTGACGGCGTAGACCTCGTTCGAGAGGTCGAAGTTGGTGTCGAAGCCGTTCATCACCATCACCATCTCGTCCGCTTCCGGCCGGCCTCCCTTGGGGTCGATGACGAAGGCGCCGTAGAGCCCACGGGAGATGTGGGCGGCGAGCGGGGCGACGTGGCAGTGGTAGAGGTGGAGGCCGAACGGCGAGGCGTCGAACTCGTAGACGAAGTCTTCGCCGGGGTCGACCTGGCCGCCGCCGCCCATCTCGCCGATCCCCGGCATGCCGTCCATCGGCGCCCGGTGGATGCCGTGGAAGTGCATCGTGTGCGGGTGTTCGGAGGCGTTGACGAAGCGGACCCGCAGGCTCTCGCCCTCGCGCGCCCGCAGGGTCGGCCCGGGGACGCGGCCGTTGTAGGTCCAGGCCTCGTACTTGACGCCCGGCGCCACTTCGATCTCCTTGTCCTGGGCGACGATCTCCCATTCGCGCAGGACGCGGCCGCTGGTCAGGCGCCGGGTCTTGCCGTAGTCGAAGTCGCGCAGGACCGCGCTCGGGTCGAAGCCGTTGGCGCGGTGGTCGACCCGGCCTCCGGGGGCAAAGGTGGCGTGTGGGAACTCGCCGTGGCCGGCGTGAGCGCCTGCCGCCTGCTCGGCGGCGTGGGCTCGGTCGGGGCCGTTGCCGTTGAGCAGGCTGCCGAGCCCGACCACCGCCGGTGCCGCCACGGCGGCACCGCCGAGCAGGCGGCGGCGGCTGATCCCGTTTTCGGTCTTCTCCGGCATGGCCGTGATTTTGACACATCTAAAAGACGTTTTCGATGAATCTAAAAAGTGCTGTGAGCCGGTGCCGGCTACGGGCGGTTTCTAGACTTCGCTTATGAGCGGAGTGGAGATCGAGATCGAGTTGGATGCGCAGTACCGGCAGTTGCGGGAGGAATGCGGGCTGCTCGACCGCTCCGATAGGGGCAAGTTGCTGGTCAGCGGGCCCGATGGGGCCGAGTATCTGCAGGGGCAGCTGACCAACGACGTCGAGGGGCTGGAGCCGGGGGACGGGCAGTACGCGGCGCTGCTCGACCGCAAGGGGCACATGCAGGCGGACATGCGGGTGTTGCGCCTGGCCGCTGAGGAGATCTGGCTCGATACCGAGCCGGTTTCGCTCGCCACCGCCCGCCGTCACCTCGAGATGTACTCGGTCGGGCGCGAGGTGAAGGTGGACGACGTGACCGAGGCGCGGGCGGTCCTCTCGCTGATCGGCCCCCGCAGCGTCGAGGTCGCCGGCACCGCGGCGCTGCCCCCGAACGCCTGCGCGGCGAGCACCATTGCCGGCGCCGAGTGCCTCGCGGTCGGCACCCGCGACGGGATCGACCTGATCGCCGCCGTCGCGGACGGCGAGCGGCTGCGCGAGGCGCTGCTGGCCGCCGGCGCCGTCGCGGTCGTCGCCGAGGCGGCCGAGATCCTCCGCGTCGAGGCCGGTGTCCCCCGCTTCGGGGCCGAGATGGGGACGGAGACGATGCCGGCCGAGGCGGGGATCGTCGAGGACGCCGTCAGCTTCACCAAGGGCTGCTACATCGGCCAGGAGACGGTTGCCCGGCTCCATTACAAGGGCAGGCCCAACCGCCACCTGCGCGGTCTGCGCCTGAGCGCCCCGACCGAGCCCGGGGCGGCGCTCCGGCTCGGTGAGAAGGAGGTCGGCCGGCTCGGCGGCGCCGTCGTCTCCCCCGTCCTCGGCCCGATCGGGCTGGCGGTCCTGCGCCGTGAGGCCGAGCCCGGGGCCGAGCTCGCCGTAGGTGAAGATGGCGTTACGGCGCACGTCGTCGACTTGCCCTTCGGCTAGATTCCGCGCGATGGGTCGTGGGAGAGCGAGAGCAGCGGTGTGCTGCGTCCTCGGCGCGCTGGCGCTCGTGGCGGCCGGCTGCGGCGCCCAGAGCCACCCCAACGAGCCGCGCCCGCAGGTCGCCCTCCAGGTCACCGTCACGATCGGCCCCAAGGGAGTGAAGGTGCAGCCGCCGGCGATCGCGGTCGGCGCCGCCCGCACCCAGCAGATCCCCCAAAACCAGAACGACGCGCAGCCGCCGATCCGGACCAAGGGGCCGGCCACGGTCAGGATCGTCGCCGCCAACCAGACCGGCACCGACACCCGGCTCGAGCTGCGCGGCCCGCGCGACGCCAGCTCCGGTCCGATCCCGGCCAACAGCCCCGGCACGCTCCAGGCGGACCTCCCCACCGGCACCTACGTGGTTGCCGCGCGCGGGATCTCCGGCGCCCGCCCCGGCAAACTCGTCGTCGGCCCGTACCGCGCCTCCTCCGAGAACGACGTCCTGCTGCCATAGAGAGGGCGCGAGCTGCCGCCCGCGCCCTCGTGGTTCCCGCAGCGGGCCGGCTTTGCTACCCGACGTCGAGCGGGATCTGAGCGCCCTCGATCGGACCGGGAAGGTCATCGAAGCCCCTCAGTGTGTAGTTGCCTGTGAGCGTGATCGGCAGGTGCTGCGTAATCGGGTCGCCGCCACAGGGAACGAAACCCGCCCCGATTGTGCTTGTGGCTGTGAACTTGGCGTTGATTGTCGCGTCCACGTCGGGGATCCCGACCATTGTGTTGTGGTAAATCCCGGCCGGGACCGGCCCCTGCGGCCCGATGTCGTATGTGCATGTCGACAGGTCGACCGCGTGATCGAAGGAGTTTTTGTAGACGTGGATTTCGATCTGCTGCCCAGTCGGGCAGTTGATCCAGGCCTGCATCGTCCCTGTCGTGAGCGGTGTGCCTGTCGTGCCCGGTTTGGTGAACCCGACTGTGTAGTCGCAACTGTTCATTGTGACTGTGACCGGTGTCTGCGCCGGATCTGAGATGCAGTTGCCGTATGTCGGCGTGAATGTCACCGGATCGGTCGGGCCGATCAGTGTCGCGTCGAGGTTCGACTGGCATGTGATTGTCTGGTTCCAAGGGTCGTCGATGTCGAAGGTCGGGCCACCCAACTGCTGGCCTGTGACGATCGACGGGTAGACCTGGGTTGTGAGGGCCCCTGTCTGCGCTTGGGCCGCAGCGGCCATCACGGCGCTCATCGCGAGCACCGCACCGACCATCGCTCCAAGCAGCTTGAACTTGCGAGACATATCTCCACTTCCTTTCATGATGTGGTCGCTTTGAACAGACAGACATCCCTAGCGCTTTGGGGTTGAACGATCAAGATTCTCTGATCGGCGCGCGCACCCAGTTGCGAGTTCGCCGAGACCCGCTGCAAGCGGCATTTCACGACCGCGGTCGCGTCTGGAGCGGTTGCCACCATCGCTGGCGATGACCGTCGTGCTCGCATTCGCCGTCGCCCTGCTCGCCGCGGGGCTCGTCTACCTGCTCGTCTCGCGCCGCGAGGAGCCGGCCGAGCAGCCCGACTTCGGACTTGCCGTGCAGGAGGCCGCCTCGCGGGCGGTCGCCGAGGCGCTGCCGGGCCTGATCCAGGCCAACGACGAGTCGCGCAAGCTCGACGCCAAGACCGCCGAGGCGGCGCTCGACAAGCGCCAGGCGGAGATCAAGGCCCTGGCCGAGCGGATCGCCAAGGGGCAGGAGAAGATCGAGGCCGAGGTGCGCCGCCGCGGCGAGACCGACCTGCAGACCCGGACCCTGCTGGAGCAGATGGGCCAGACCGTCGGCAACCTCAACTCCGAGACCGCGGGGCTGAAGAAGGCGCTGCGCCAGCCCCAGACGCGCGGCCAGTGGGGCGAGCTGCAGCTGCGCCGCTGCGTCGAGATCGCCGGCATGACCGAGCACGTCGACTTCGAGCTGCAGGAGACGCTGCGGACCGACGACGGCCGCCTGCGCCCCGACGCCCGCTTCCTGCTGCCCGAGGGGCGCAGCTTCGTCGCCGATTCGAAGGTGCCGCTGGACGCCTTCCTCGACGCCCAGGAGTCGGAGGTCGAATCGGAGCGCCGGGTCCACCTCGAGCGCCACGCGCGCCAGGCCCGCGAGCACGTGCGCGCGCTCAGCTCGAAGGACTACCAGGGCCAGTTCAAAGCCGGCGAGATGCCGGACCTGGTGATCTGCTTCATCCCCAACGAGCCGGCCCTGCACGCCGCTTTCGGCGCCGACCCGGGGCTCTTCGACTACGCCCTCGAGCGCAACGTGCTGCTGGTCAGCCCGACCTCGCTGATCGGCCTGCTGCGGACGATGGAGCTGGGCTGGCGCCAGGAGCGGATGGTCGCCGAGGCGGCCGAGATCGCCGAGGCGGCCGGCACCCTGCACGCCCGCTTCGCCAAGTTCCTCAACGACTTCGACAAGGTCGGTCGGGGCCTGACCACGGCCGCCGGCGCCTACGACTCCGCCGTCGGCTCGATGGAGCGCCGGCTGCTGCCGCAGCTGCGCAAGGTCGAGGGACTCGGCATCGCCCCCGGCAAGGAGATCGAGCCGCCCGAACCGGCGGAGATCACGGTTCGCGAGATCACCGCGCCGGAGCTACACGACTCCAAGGCCGCGTAGCGCCGGAGCGCAGGGCTCTTAACTAGGATTCGCCTCCGCCCGTTTACCTACCCGCGGAGGATCCCTTGGCCGTCGACACCAGCACGATCTCGAAGTTGGACGTGGAGCCCGGCACGCTGCCGGAGACGATGGCCGCCTGGGTGATCCGCCAGGAGCGCGAGGGCGAGCCGAAAGACGCGTTCCAGCTCGAGCAGATCGAGGTGCCGGAGCCCGGCGCCTTCGAGGTGATCGTGCGGGTGATGGCGGCCGGCGTCAACTTCAACAACGTCTGGGCCTCGCTGGGCCAGCCGGTCTCGGTCTTCGGCTACGGCGACCACCCCGAGTACGGCCACCACATCGGCGGCTCCGACGCCTCGGGCGTCGTCTGGAAAGTGGGCGAGGGCGTGACCCGCTGGCAGCCCGGCGACGAGGTCGTGATCCACTGCAACCAGGCCTCCTACGAGGACGTCGAGGTGCACGGGCTCGATCCCCTCGCCGCCCCGAGCCAGCGGATCTGGGGCTACGAGACCACCTGGGGCTCCTTCGCCCAGTTCACCAAGGTCCAGGCCCAGCAGCTCCTGCCGAAGCCGCCCAACCTCTCCTGGGTCGACTCCTCCGCCTACGGCCTCACCTACTTCACCGCCTACCGGATGCTGATGGACCAGTGCAGCCTGCAGGCCGGGCACAACGTGCTGATCTGGGGCGCCGCCGGCGGCCTCGGCGTCTTCGCCGTGCAGCTTTGCAAGGCGGCCGGGGCGAACGCGGTCGGCGTCGTCTCCTCCGACGAGAAGGGCGAGCTGATCAAGCAGCTCGGCGCCGTCGACTACATCAACCGCCGCGAGTTCGGCGAGATGATGCGGACCGATCAGAACCTCACCGACCCGGCCGCCGACAAGCAGCGCTTCAGGGCCTCGCGCGAGTTCGCAAACCGGGTCAAAGAGCTGCTCGGCGACTCCCCCGACATCGTCTTCGAGCACGTCGGCCGGGCCACCTTCCCGACCTCGGTCTTCACCGTCAAGCCGTTCGGCAAAGTCGTCATCTGCGGCGCCACCTCGGGCTACCAGCTCGACTTCGACGTCCGCTACCTGTGGATGAAGCAGAAGCAGATCATCG
>DASTNW010000052.1:0-19696 GCA_035762685.1 Solirubrobacterales bacterium
GACGCTGCCGCTCATGCTCGCCGGCCGCCGGCCCGAGCCCGACTGGATCGAGCAGCTCATCGCGGCGGTCGGCCTCGGCGACCGGCGCACCCACCGGCCCTCCGAGCTCTCCGGCGGCCAGCAACAGCGCGTCGCGGTGGCCCGGGCGCTGCTCTCCAAACCGGCGGTCGTCTTCGCCGACGAGCCGACTGGCAACCTCGACTCGAAAGCCAGCGCCGACGTCCTGCGGCTGCTGCGCCAGGCGGTCGACGATTTCGGCCAGACGGTGATCATGGTCACCCACGACCCGGTCGCCGCCGCCCACGCGGACCGGTTGATCACCCTCAACGACGGCCAGCTCGTCCAGGACGGCAGCCCCGGCTCGGCCGACGACGTGATCGAGCTGATGAAGCAGCTTGACTAGCCTCGGCCTCAAGAGCCTCTGGGCTCGCAAGGTACGGGCCCTGGCGACGACCTTCGCGGTCTTCATCGGCGTTGCCTTCGTCGCCGGCAGCTTCATCCTCACCGACACGATCTTCGCCGCCTTCGACGAGATCTTCACCGAGTCGCTGAGCGGCACCAGCGTCGTCGTCACCGCCGAGAACCCGGTCAAGCAGGAAAACGGCGAAGTCCCGACGATCAGCGCCGCTCTGCTGCCACGGGTCCAGAAGACGCCGGGCGTGAAGCTGGCTGCCGGGGCGATCTTCACGCCCGGTGGCTTCTTCGATTCCGAGGGCGAGAAGATCGGCAACAAATTCGCCCCCAAGTTCATCTCCTCGACCCTGCCCGGCGGGCTGGAGTCGCTGACCTACGTCGACGGGCACCGGCCGCGGGGGCCGACCGAAGCCTCGATCGACAAGGCGGCAGCCGACAGCGCCGGCCTCGAGCTCGGCGAAGACATCGAGCTGATCGGCCAGGGCAGCGCCAGGAAGTTCCGCCTGGTCGGCTTCACCCAGCTCGGCAGCGCCTCTTTCGGCGGCGCCAGCATCGCCCAGGTGACGCTGCCGGTGGCGCAGCGGCTCACCCACAAGGTCGGCCGCTTCGACCAGATCTCGGTGGCCGCCGCCGACGGCGTCGCGCCGGCGCAGCTCAAACGCCGGGTCAAAGCCGCGATGCCCGCCGGGGTGAAGGTCGAGACGGGGACCGAAAGCGCCGACCGCAGCTCCGAAGAAATCCGCGAAGACCTCGGGTTCCTGCAGACCTTCCTCCTCGTCTTCGGCTTCATCGCCGTCTTCGTCGGCTCCTTCCTGATCTTCAACACCTTCTCGATCACCGTCGCCCAGCGGGTGACGGAGTTCGGGATGCTGCGCACGCTCGGCGCCTCGCGGCGCCAGATCCTCACCACGGTCATGGTCGAGGCCTTCGCAATCGGCCTGCTGGGGGCGATCGCCGGCATCGCCGGCGGCTTCCTGATCGCGCAGCTGCTCAGCGCCCTGCTCAAGGCCTTCGAAGTCGACCTGCCGACGACCAGCCTGGTGATGGAGTCGCGCACGGTCGTCGTCTCGCTGCTCGTCGGCGTCATCGTCACCTTCGTCTCCTCGCTGGTCCCGGCGCTGCGCTCGACCCGGGTACCGCCGATCGCCGCCCTGCACGCGTTCGCGCCAGCCCCGAGCCGCCGTCGCCGGCTGCTCTACCTGGCGCTCTCGGTCCTGCTCGGCCTGGTCGGCCTGGCGATGGTCCTCGGCGGCCTCTTCGGCGGCGCCGACGGGGGGGCCGCCGCTGGCCTGATGGGCGGCGGCGCGGTGGTCATCGTCGTCGCGGTCTCCCTCTTCAGCCCCCGCCTGGTGCCCCCGCTGGCCTTGATCGCCGGCTGGCCGCTGGAGCGGCTGCGGCGGTTGCTCGGCCGGCTGGCGCGGGAGAACGCGCAGCGCAATCCCAGCCGCACCGCCGTCACCGCGGCGGCGCTGATGATCGGCCTGGCCCTGGTCAGCTTCGTCACCGTCTTCGCCGCCGGCCTCAAGGGCTCGGTGGCCCAGGTCGTCGACGAAAACTTCGCCGGCGGGCTGGTGATCCAGAACAGCGACGGCTTCTCGCCGATCCCCAACGGGGCGGCGCGGGCGGCGGGCAGGGTGCCGGGGGTCGAGCAGGTGGCGACGATTCGCTCCAGCGAAGCGAAGCTCCTCCCCGGCGGGTCCGGCGTCCGGCTGACGGCGCCGACCCGCAACATCGAACGGACCGTCGACGTCGAATGGGAGCGAGGCGGGCCGGCGGACCTGCGCGGCCTCGCCGACGACGAGGCGGTCCTCTCGGACTCGTTCGCCTCCGACCACGGTCTCGAGGTCGGCGACCGTTTCCGCCTGCTCAGCCAGACGCGTAAACGGCCGACCTTCGAAGTGGTCGGCGAGTTCGCCTCGAAGCTGGGCGTCTTCGGCAGCGCGCTGATCACGCAGGCGGCCCTGGCGCGCGAATTCGGCCAGACCCAGGACACGATCGATTTCGTCGAGACGGCCCCGGACGCCGACGCCGCGACCGTCCAGACGGCGCTGACGAAAGTCGTCGAAGCCGCTTTCCCCACCGCCGAAGTGATGAACCAGGAGGAACTGAAGGAAAGCCGCGAAGACCAGGTCGACAGCCTGGTCAACCTGATCTTCGCCCTGCTGTTCCTGGCGATCATCATCTCCCTGTTCGGAATCGCCAACACGCTGGCGCTCTCGATCCACGAACGCACGCGGGAGCTGGGAATGCTGCGGGCGATCGGGATGTCGCGGCGCCAGGTGCGAACGATGATCCGCTACGAGGCGGTGATCACGGCGCTGATCGGGGCGGTCCTGGGAATGATCCTGGGGATCGTCTTCGCTGCCCTGATCTCTCAGCCGTTGAAGGACGAAGGCTTCACGCTCTCCTATCCCGTCGGCACCCTCGTCATCCTGCTGCTGGTGGCTGCCCTGGCCGGTGTCGTGGCAGCGATTTACCCCGCGCGCCGCGCCTCCCGCCTCGACGTCCTCCGCTCGCTGCAGTACGAGTAGCCGAGCCGCAGCGCGGCCGGCGCATTTCGGCATCCTCGGTCGCTCGCGTGCAGAGCACGCCACGCTCCCTGCGTCCTTGAACTGCTTGGCCGCGCCGCGGCTCGGTCAGCCGTGCCGCAGCAGGCGGCGGACGGCGCTCATCAGCTCCTCGGTGCGCTCGTCGACCTTTCCGGCCGGGGCGCCGACGACGCAGTGGGCGGCGTGGTTGCCGAGCAGCTCCAGCGCAACCTTGTCGAGCGCTGCCTGGATCGCGGTGACCTGGGTGACGACGTCGATGCAGTAGCGCTCCTCCTCGACCATTCGCTCGACCCCGCGCACCTGGCCCTCGATCCGGCGCAGCCGCTTCCGCACCGCCTCCTTGTCCTGGGAGTAGCCGCGCGCCTCGCTCGCGGCGCTGCCGGCGGCGCTCATCCGAACGCCTCGGCGAGCAGGACGGCGGTGCCGAAGGCGAAGGCCACGGCGGCCGCCCAGGCGACGACCCGCACCGGCGGGCCACCGTGGATGCCGGTCTCGTGGACGACGGCATGCCCCTTGCCGCGGGCGATCAGCCAGCGGTTGACGGGGACGGCGATGGCGCCGGCGACGACCAACGAGAAGGCGAGGCTGCCCCAGAAGAGCACCGAGCCGAGCCCGGCCTCCATCGCGCCGGGGATGGTGAGGACGATCAGGTTGTCGACGATCTCCATCGTGGCGATGCTGAGCGTGTCGGAGGCGAGCGCGATCGGGACCACCGCCGACAGTGCGAGGCCGGCCCGCAGCAGCGGCAGGCTGGTCAGGCCGTAGCCGAAGGCGAAGGCGAGCGCGATCGCCAGGGCGACGGTCGCCAGGTTCGAGAGGCCGAGCGCGGTGCCGATCGCCATCCCCGCGATCTCGCCGATCGCGCACCCAGTCAGGCAGTGCAGGGTGGCGCTGATCGCGACGAGGGTGAGGGCCGAGCCCTCCGTCGGCATCGCGTGGTGGTGGCCGTCGTGGGGGGCGTGCGGATGGGCGTGGGCGGACATCGTGAGTCTCCTCGGTAGCGGCTCGACCCGAGGCTAGCATACCCCTAGGGGGTATCTAAGTCAGTGCCGGGAGCGCGGTGCCAGGCCGAGCCGCAGGGCGCCCGCAATCTCCAGCATCGCCGCCCGCGAGGTGCGGCTGATCGCGGTCAGGTTGGCGAAGCCGTGGACCAGGCCGGGGTGGCGGCGCAGGGCGACCTGTACGCCGGCCTCGCGCATCCGCAGCGCGTAGGCCTCGCCCTCGTCGCGCAGCGGGTCGAAGCCGGCGGTGGTGACGTAGGCGGGAGGCAGTCCGCTCAGGTCGGGCGCCAGCAGGACCGAGACGCGCGGGTCGGTGGCGTCGGTCCCCGGCGGCAGGTAGTGGCGCTCGAAGTTGTCCATATCGCCTTTGGTCAGCAGGAAGCCCTCGGAGAACAGCCTGCGCGAGGGCATGTCGCCAGCCGAATCGGTCGGCGGGTAGATCAGCAGCTGCATCGCCGGCATCGGCCCGCCCGCCGCCCGGGCCAGCAGGCTGACCACCGTTGCCAGGTTGCCGCCGGCGCTGTCGCCGGCGACAGCGATTCGGGCCGGGTCGACGTCCAGCGCCGCGGCGTTCGCCTCGGCCCAGGCGAAGCCGGCCCAGGCGTCCTCGACGGCGGCGGGGAAGGGGTGCTCGGGCGCCAGCCGGTAGTCGACCGAGAGCACCGCCGTTGCGGCCGCGGCGGCGAGGAAGCGGCAGACCCCGTCGTGGGTGTCGAGGTCGCCGATCACCCAGCCGCCGGCGTGGAAGTAGACGACGAGCGGGCCGGCGCCGGCCCGCATCCCGCCGGGGACGTAGAGGCGGGCGGGGACAGGCCCGGCCTGCCCCGGCACCGTCAGCGCTTCGACCCGGGCCATCGGGACCGGCGGGTGGGCCCGCGTCGCTTCGGTGTCGCGGCGGAGCTGTTCCCGTGCCTCCGCGGGAGGGAGGTTGCCGGTGAACGACGCGTCCCCCGCCAGCTCGGCCAGCTTGACCAGAGCGTGGACGTCGCTCGCCAGCGTCTGCCCGTCGATGCTCGGCGGCGGACCGAACAGCCGCCGCTGCGCCCGCGGCGAGAGCCCGCAGGCCCGCTTCAGCAGTAGATGCTCGGCGCGCGGTGAGAGGCGGGGGAGGACGGCCATCGGCGGAATCAGGCTATGCCAAATCCGCGCGGGCGCAGAATTCGCAGGCGCCGGTAGCGGACGAACATCACACCATCTCGTGCAGGAGACCGGCTACCGTGACCTGAGCGCGATGGAGGCGACCGTCATAGACGCCGCTCCGACGACGGCCCCGACGGCCGTTCGCGGCCTGCCGCCTGGACCGCGGATGCCGCGGGCGCTGCAGACGGCGATCTGGTCGCGGCAGGCGCAGTGGATGCTCGGGCAGTGCCGGGCCCGCTTCGGCGACATGTTCACGATCCGGATCGCCCACGAAGGCACCTGGGTGATGGTCTCCGACCCGGAGGCGGTCAAGCAGGTCTTCACCGGCGACCCACGGGTCTTCCACGCCGGCGAGGGCAACGAGATCCTGCGTCCGGTGCTCGGCGAGAACTCGGTCCTGGTCCTCGACGAGAAGCCGCACATCAGCCAGCGCCGGCTGTTGCTGCCGCCCTTCCACGGTGAGCGCATGCAGGGCTACGGCGAGAAGATGACCGAGATTGCCGCCCGCGAGATCGAGAGCTGGCCCACCGGCACCCCCTACAAGCTGCGCCCGCGGATGCAGGCGATCACGCTCGAGATCATCATCGAGACCGTCTTCGGGGTCCATGACAAGGAGCGCCTGGACCCGCTGCGCGTGGCCCTGCGCGACTTCCTCGACCTCACCACCAACCCGGCGGTGCTGCTGCCGGTGATCCTGGTCGGCCCCGAGCGGGTCCGCAGCATCCCCGCCTTCCGTCGCCGCATCGACCGGGTCGACGCGCTGATCCACCGCGAGATCGCCGAGCGCCGCAGCGCCGAGGACCTGGCCGAGCGCGACGACATCCTCTCGATGCTGGTCGCGGCCAGGCACGAGGACGGCAGCCCGATGAGCGAGGCCGAGATCCGCGACGAGCTGCTGACGCTCCTGGTTGCCGGCCACGAGACCACCGCCACCGCCCTCTCCTGGGCGATGGAGCGCCTCACCCGTCACCCCGAGAAGCTGGAGCGGTTGCGGGCCGAGGCGATCGAGGGCAAGGACGACGCCTACATGACCGCGACCATCCAGGAGACGCTGCGGCTGCGGCCGGTCCTCGTCGCGGTGATCCGCAAACTGACCGAGCCGGTCGAGATCGGCGGCTACGAGCTGCCCGCCGGCGTCGCCGTCACCCCCAGCATCCACCTCGTCCACCGCAACCCCGAGGTCTATCCCGAGCCGGACCGCTTCCTGCCCGAGCGCTTCCTCGACAACCCGCCCGGCACCTACACCTGGATCCCCTTCGGCGGCGGCGTCCGCCGCTGCCTCGGCGCCGCCTTCGCCCAGTTCGAGATGCAGGTCGTCCTGCGCGAGCTGGTCAAGCGCCACCAGATCGCCCCCGCCCGCCCAGCCTCCGAGCGCCCCTTCCGCCGCGCCATCACCGAGACCCCCCGGCACGACGCCGAAGTCATCCTCAACTGAGGGCCGATGGGCCGATTTGTCGCTCTATAGGGGGTGTTTTCGGCCCATCGACGCGCGGATCAGCGCGGCTGGTAGACCTGCGGCCGCCCGAGGCGGAGGACGAACGGCTCGGCTCGGCCTTCGGCGAAGACATTCAGTCGCACCGGTGCCTCGCCCTTGACCCGAATCCCGCCGGGCCAGATCGTGCGCGGCTTGTCGCCGCAGGGCTGGAACTCGGTCTCGCCGTAGCCGCGGGTGTTGCGGAAGGAGGTGGTCGGCTTACCGTCGTTGTCGAGAAGCCGGCCGTAGTAGAGGAAGACCCGCGAGCGTAGCTGCGGCGGCACGCTCACCGTCACCGTTTCCGGCGCCCGGCCCTCGACCAGCAGCCCCATCTTCGTCACCAGCCCGTTCTCCGTCCTCGACATCCGGCTCAGCGGGTGCCGTCCGACCCCGACCGGCCCGGCGACAAGCGATCCGCTCCGCCAGTCAGCCGACCCGTGCCCGATGATCGCTTTGTCGCACGGCGCAACGTTCGATTCCGCCGGTGAGGCGATCGCGATCATGGCTGCCAGGGCTGCCAAGAAGTGCATCGGTCGAATTTACCGAGGGCGGCCCTGAGGTCGTAGGGCCAAGCCGGGGAGTGCACGCGGCGAAGCGGCAGTGCTCTGCACGACGCGCAGCCGCGGGTGCTCCCCGGCGCAGTGTGCCCTACGACCTCAGCCGCAGCCGGTGTTGTTGCCGCAACTGCTGCACGTGTAGCAAGAGCCCGTGCGCTGCATCATGCCGCCGCACTGCTCGCAGGCGGGGCCGAGGTCGAGGCCGGACATCTTCGCCGGGACCACCGGCGGGGTGTCGGTGAAGGCCGCGGCGGCGGGGACCGAGTCGCCGTTGCCGTTGCCCGCCCCGGAGTGGCCGTTGCCGCCGTTGGCCGGCCCGGCGGTGTCGCTCGTCAGGCCGATGCTGAGCTGCGAGGTCTCCGCGTCCTTCTTCGCCCGCACCTCGGTGGTGAGGATGCCGAGGTCCTCGAGCGTGTCGGTGTCCTCGATGAAGCGGCTCGCCAGCCAGCGCATGATGTAGTCGGGCAGCGATTTGGCGAAGGGGATCTCCGGGTTGCCGGTGATGCCCTCGGGCTCGAAGCGCATGTAGCTGAACTTGCGCACGAAAACCTCGAGCGGGACGCCGTACTGGAGGCCGAGCGAGATCGCCGTCGCGAAGGCGTTCATCAGCCCCCGCATCGTCGAGCCCTCCTTGCCGATGTCGGTGAGGAAGATCTCGCCGACGTTGCCGTCGTCGTACTTGCCGGCGGTGATGTAGCCCTCGTGGCCGGCGATCGAGAACTTGTGGGTGATCGACTCGCGCTCGCGCGGCATCTTCTTGCGCTCGGGCGCCGCCATGACCACTTCCGCCTCGGCCTCCTTCTCCTCCTGGGCGTCGGTGCGAAGCGCCTGCGCCGTCTTCGAGCCGTCGCGGTAGATCGCCAGCGCCTTCAGGCCGCCCTTCCAGCCGCGCGTGTAGGCGTCGGCGATGTCCTCGATCGTGGCGCTCTGCGGCAGGTTGACCGTCTTCGAGATCGCCCCGGAGATGAACGGCTGCGTCGCCGCCATCATGTCGATGTGGCCGGTGTGGGAGATCGCCCGCTCGCCGACCGCGACGTCGAAGACCGGCAGGTGCTCGTCCTTCAGCCCCGGCGCGCCGACGATCGTGTTCTTCTCCTTGATGTGGGCGTTGATCTGGTCGATCTCGGCCTCGGAGTAGCCCATCGCCTGCAGCGCCAGCGGCACCGACTGGTTGACGATCGTCATCTGACCGCCGCCGACCAGCTCCTTGAACTTGACCAGCGAGAAGTCGGGCTCGATCCCGGTCGTGTCGCAATCCATCAGGAAGCTGATCGTCCCGGTCGGGGCCAGCACCGTCGCCTGCGCGTTGCGGTAGCCGTGCTCCTCGCCGAGCTCGACCGCTTCGTCCCAAGCTCGCTGCGCGGCCTCCAGCAGGTCGCCCTTGATCCCGCTCGGGTCGACCTCGTAGGAGGCGTCGCGGTGCATCCGCATGACGCCGTTGTGCGGCTCGCGGTTCTTCTCGTACTCGTCGTAGGGGCCGGTGGCGCCGGCGGCGATCAAGGCCGACTGGCGGTAGGCGCGGCCGGTCATCAGCGCCGTGATCGCGGCGGCGACGTTGCGGCCTGCCTCGGAGTCATAAGGAAGACCGTCCGACATCAGCAGCGCGCCGAGGTTGGCGTAGCCGAGGCCAAGCTGGCGGAAGCGGTTGGCGTTCTCGGTGATCTCCTCGGTCGGGTAGGAGGAGAAGCCGACGACGATCTCCTGCGCGAGGAAGACGATGTCGACCGCGTGCTCGAAGGGCTCGACTTCGAAGCTGCCGTCCTCGCGGCGGAATTTCATCAGGTTGAGCGAGGCCAGGTTGCAGGCCGAGTCGTCGACGTGCATGTACTCGCTGCAGGGGTTGGAGGCGTTGATTCGGCCCGACTCCGGGCAGGTGTGCCAGCGGTTGATGATCGTGTCGTACTGGATGCCGGGGTCGGCGCAGCGCCAGGCGGCGTCGGCGATCTGGTTCATCAGCTCGCGCGCGTCCAGGGTCTTGACCGATTCGCCGCTGGCGCGGGCGGTCAGGTGCCAGTCCTCGCCGGCCTCGACCGCCTCCAAGAACTCGTCGGTGACCCGCACCGAGTTGTTCGCGTTCTGGTACTGGATCGAGGTGAAGCCCTCGCCGTCGATCGACATATCGAAGCCGGCGTCGCGCAGCGCCTCGGCCTTCTTCTCCTCGTCGGCCTTGCACCAGATGAAGTGCTCGATGTCCGGGTGGTCGACGTCGAGCACGACCATCTTCGCCGCTCGCCGCGTCTTGCCGCCCGACTTGATCGTCCCCGCCCAGGCGTCGGCGCCGCGCATGAAGCTGACCGGGCCGCTGGCGGTGCCGCCCTTCTGCAGCGGCTCCATCGAGCCGCGGATGTTGGAGAGGTTGATGCCGGAGCCGGAACCGCCGCGGAAGATCTTGCCCTCTTTGGTGTTCCAGTCGAGGATCGACTCCATGGTGTCCTCGACGCTGAGGATGAAGCAGGCCGAGCACTGCGGCGTCTCCTCGAAGCCGACGTTGAACCAGACCGGCGAGTTGAAGGCCGCCTTCTGGTTGAGCAGGATCGCGGTCAGCTCCATCTCGAAGGCGTCGGCGTCCTCCTCGGAGGCGAAGTAGCCGCCCTCGCGCCCCCAGTTGGAGATCGTCCCGGCGACGCGGCCGATCATCTGTTTGACCGAGCTCTCGCGCTCGGGGCTGCCGAGCTGTCCGCGGAAGTACTTCTGGGCGACGATGTTGGTCGCGTTCTGAGACCAGCTCTTGGGGAACTCGACCCCGCGCTGCTCGAAGGCCGGGTTCTCGGGATCGCCGATCACCGCATCGCGGACCTCCCACTCGATCTGATCGAAAGGATGCACGCCGGCAGCCGAAAAACGGCGTTCGATCGAGAGGCCCTTGAGACCGTTTTTGGGAGTGCTAATGGCGGTCTGGGACATCGAACTTCTCCTCTCGCAGCGACTTTCAGGGGTAACTCCGCAGGATCGCTGACCGACCGGCGGAAAAAGTGACCGAAGTCGCAAATAAGGCACTCGGACGAAGCGCTTTCCCGCCCCTACATGGTGACAAGTCCGCAATATCGGCATGAAGTCCGGGTAGCCTTCGAACCATGGTCGAAGATCTGCGCAGAGGGGCGGAGCGGATGGGCGAGCGGGCAAGCGCGGCGCGCGACGCGATGGGCGATCGTGCCACGGCGGCCAAGGAGGCGGTGGGCGAGCGCGCGACCGCGGCCAAAGAGGCGACCGCTGACGCGATCGCCCTGGTCAAGCCGAAGCTGCGCGGGGTCTCGCACGAGTGGGCGTTCTTCCTCTCGCTCGGGTTCGGGGTGGCGCTGATCCTGCTCGCCAAGACCCCGAAGGCGACCGTCGCGGTCGCGATCTACGCCGTCAGCCTCTCGGCCCTGTTCGGCACCAGCGCTCTCTATCACCGCGTCAACTGGACCCGGCCCAACGTGCGCCAGTGGATGCGGCGCCTGGATCACTCGATGATCTTCTTCCTCATCGCCGGTACCTACACGCCCTTCGCGCTGCTGGTCCTCGACGGTCCCCTCGCCGACGCGATCCTCGCCGTCGTCTGGATCGGCGCCATCGCCGGCGCGATCGTCGAGATGGTCTGGATCGAACACCCGAAATGGGTGGCGGCGATCATCTACCTGGCGATCGGCTGGGTCGCGGTCGCCGCCTTCCCCGAGCTCTGGACGGAGATGGGCGTCGCCGGCACCCTGCTCGTCGCCGCCGGCGGCCTCCTCTACACGGCGGGGGCGGTCGTCTACGCGACCCAGCGTCCCAATCCCAACCCGGCGATCTTCGGCTACCACGAGGTCTTCCACCTCCTCGTCATCGCCGCCGCCGTGGCCCACTTCTCCGCCATCGCCTTCTTCGCGCTCCCACAGGCATGAGGGTCGCGACCAAGCTCATCGCCGCCGCCGTGGTGCTGTGCCTGCTGCTCGCCGCGCCCGCCGCCGCGCAGGCGTCCTGGGGCGCGATCGCGATCGACCCCACCTCGGGGAAGGTCGGCTACTCGCGCCAGGAGGCGACGAGCAAACGCGCCAAGACCGAAGCGTTGCGCGAGTGCGCCGAAAGCCACTGCAAGGTCGCGGTCTGGGTCTTCAACGGCTACGGCGCCGTGGTCAAGAAGAAGAGCGGCGTCTACATCGCCGGCATCGGCCGCACCAAGAACCTCGCCTTCCGCGACGCACGCGAACGCGCCCACGAACAGTCCGCGCCGCCGATCGCCTGGGTCTTCAGCGGCCTGAGCTAACAGCAATCCCGACGAGGAGTGCATTTGCGGGCGTGAGCGCTGTCAATGCACTCCTCGTTGCCGGCGACCGCGTTCCGGGGCTCGCCAAAGCGCGAAGGAGACTTAGGCCAGCGCCGCTGCGGCCCGCTCCTTGGCGGACTCGACGATCGCCAGCACGGCCGGCTCCTGGCCGTCGCGCAGGAGCTCGATCGGGTCGGGGTCACCGTTGACGATCCCCTCGAAGAACTCCTTGCGGTCCTGGTAGGTCGGCAGCGTCCCCTTCGCCCAGCCGCGGGCGTCGTTGAGGATGATCGCCAGCCGCGCGTACTCCTCGCCGAACAGCTCCGCCACCTCGCGTTTCATCCGCTTCGCCAGGGCGGGGGAGGCCCCGGCCGTGGAGATCGCGATCGCCAGCGGCCCGGTGCGGACGATCGCCGGCAGGATGAAGTTGCAGAGCGGCGGCACGTCGACGATGTTGACCAGCATCGCCCGCCGCTCGGCGTCGTCGAAGACGGCGATGTTGACGTCGGTGTCGTCGGTGCAGGCGATGACCATGAAGACGCCCTCGAGGTCCGCCGCGCCGCCGTAGGCGCGCTTCTCCCACGCGATCGAGCCCTCCTTCGCCAGCTCCTCCAGCTGCGGGTGGGCAACCGGCGCGATCAGGGTCACGTCGGCGTCGCAGGCGAGTAGCCCCTCGACCTTCTCGAGGCCGATGTCGCCGCCGCCGACGACCGCGCAGCGCCGCCCCTTCAGTTTCAGGCAGGCGATGTAGAAGGGGGTCTCCAGCATGTCCCGCACGCAGGACTGGTCGCAGATCCCCTTGCGGAGCTGGCAGACGCACTCCTTACCGGCATAGGCCTGAGCGGGCATGAGCGAAAGGTTAGTGATCGGGTGTCGATGGGCCGATATGTCCACCCACAGTCGACTTATCGGCCCATCGACCGGCGGTTAGAGGGAGGCGAGGGTGAGGCGGAGGCCCTCGTCGAGGTCGGTGGCCGCCGTCCAGCCGAGCTCGCGTTCGGCCCGGGAGGCGTCGAGGGCGATCCGCTGCACCTCGCCCGCCCGCGGCGGTGCGAATTCGGGCTCGAAGCCCTCGGCGCCGCCGAGCCGGTCCAACGCCTCGGCCAGCTCGAGCACGCTGGTCTCGCGGCCGGTGCCGAGGTTGATCGGGCCGGTCACGGTGGACTCCGCCGCCGCCAGGGCCGCAGCGACGACGTCTCCCACATATAAGTAGTCGCGGGTCTGGGTGCCGTCGCCGTAGACGGTCGGCCGCCCGCCCGAGCGCAGCAGGCCGCAGAAGATCGCGATCACGCCCGCCTCGCCGAGCGGGTCCTGGCGCGGGCCATAGACGTTGCCCAGCCGCAGGGCGACGCTGGAGAGCCCGTGGAGCCGCTCGTACAGCGCCAGGTAGCCCTCGGCGGCGTACTTGCTCTGCCCGTAGGCGGAGAGCGGCGCGATCGCGGTCGCCTCGTCCAGCGGCAACTGCTGCCCCTCGCCCTCGCCGTAGATCGCGCCGCCGGTGGAGACGAAGACGACCCTCCTCGCGCCGGCGCCGCGCGCCGCCTCCAGCACGTTGGCGGTGCCGCCGACGTTGACAGCGGCGTCGAAGGCCGGGTCGTCGAGCGACTTGCGGACGTCGATCTGGGCCGCCAGGTGGAAGACCGTCTCGGGCCGCTTCTCGGCCGCCAGCGCGGCCAGGCCGGCGGCGTCGCGGATGTCGAGCTCGGCCAGCTCGGCACCGCTCGCCAGCGCTCCGTCGAGGTTGACCCGGCGCCCGGTCGAGAGGTCGTCGACCACCGTCACCTCGTCGCCGCGCGCCACCAGCGCGTCGACCAGGTTCGAGCCGATGAAGCCCGCGCCGCCAGTGACCAAGCTCCTCATCAGCGGGCGATCCTAATGGTCGAGGCGCCGAACGCCCCTGCTACCCTCGCCGACCCATGCGCCTGATCGTCACCGAGAAGAACAACAGCGCCAAGAAGATCGCCGACATCCTCGGCGGTGGCAGCGCCAAGGCCGACAAAACTTTCAAAGTCCCGTTCTACACCTGGACCGACGCCGACGGCAGGGAGCAGATGACGATCGGCCTCAAGGGCCACGTGCTCGGGCCGGCCTTCCCCGAGGGCTACTCGAACTGGCAGAAGACCGACCTGCACGACCTGATCGACGCCGAGCTGATCAAGGAACCGACCGACAAAAACGTCGTCAAAGCGATCAAGAAAGTGGCCAAAGGGGCGGACGAGCTGGTGATCGCGACCGACTTCGACCGCGAGGGCGAGCTGATCGGCCTCGAGGCGCTGGAGGAGATGCTCGACGCCAACCCCGACCTCGGCTCCCGCGAGGGCACCGCCGACGGCACCCTGCGGATCAAGCGCGCCCGCTACTCGGCCCTGACCAAGGAGGAGATCGAGCGCGCCTTCGACGAGCTCGACGAGCTCTCCTACCCGCTCGCCAACGCCGGCGCCGCCCGCCAGGACATCGACCTGCTCTGGGGCGCGACCCTGACCCGCGCCGTCTCCCTCGCCAGCCGCCGCTTCGGCTCCAACTTCCTCTCGGTCGGCCGCGTCCAGAGCCCCACCCTGGGCCTGATCGTCGAGCGCGAGATGGAGCGCCGCGCCCACGTCGCCAAACCGTTCTGGGAGCTGTTCGCCAAGTTCGAGCATCCCGACGGCAGTTTCGAGACGCACCACACGACGGACAAATTCTGGGACAAGGCCGAGGCCGACGCCGCCCTCGCGGGCACCAGCTCGCCGGGCACGGTGAAATCGGTGACGGCGCGGAAAAACACCCGCCGGCCCCCGACCCCGTACAACACCACCGCTTTCAGCACCGACGCCTCCAGCCGCCTCGGCATCACCCCCGCCAGCGCCATGCGCATCGCCGAGGATCTCTACATGGACGGCTTCATCTCCTACCCGCGCACCGACAACACCGTCTACCCGCCCTCGCTGCCGGTCAAGGAGCTGGTCTCCTCGCTGGTCCGGGTCAAGGAGTTCTCCGCCGCCGCCGGCCTGCTCGACAGCCCGCTGCAGGCGACCCGCGGCAAAAAAGAGACGACCGACCACCCGCCGATCTACCCGACCCAGGCGATCCACCCCGGCGCCCTCGAGGGGCCGAAGAAGCGCGTCTACGAACTGGTCGTGCGCCGCTTCCTCGCCACCTTCAGCCCGCCGATGATCACCGAGTCGACCCGGGCCGACATCGAGGCCGGCTCGGAGACCTACTTCGTCCGCGGCTCGGTCGTCGTCGACCCCGGCTACGCCGCCATCTACACCTACGCCCGCTCCGCCGACGAGGAGATCCCGAAACTGGAGGAGGGCCAGGAGCTGGCGCTCGACGGCGAGCCCTGGATCGTCGACAAGGAGACCCAGCCGCCGGGCCGCATCTCCCAGGCCAAACTGATCGAGATGATGGAGGAGCGCGGCCTCGGCACCAAAGCGACCCGCGCCGACATCATCCAGAAGCTGTTCGACCGCGGCTACGTCTACGGCAACCCGCCGGTCCCCTCGGAGACCGGGATCGCCCTCTACGAGGCGTTCAAGAACTACGTGCCGGCGATGGCGACGCCGGAGATGACGGCGACCCTGGAGGCGGAGATGGACCGGATCGCCGCCGGCGAGATGACCAAGGGCGCCGTCGTCGGCGAGAGCCGCGACCTCCTGCACAAGACCTGGACCGAAATCGACGGCAGCCGCGAGGACCTCGCCAAAGTGATCTGGAAAGGGATGGACGAGGACCGCATCCTCGGGCCCTGCAAGGTCTGCGAAGAAGCGGGCCGCAAGAAGGAGGACGGCTCGCCCCACATGCTGCGGATCATCCGCGCGAAAAAATCGGGCAAACGCTTCGTCGGCTGCACCGGCTGGACCCTCGACGACCCCGAGTCCTGCGACCAGACCTTCCCGCTGCCCCAGCGCGGCGACGTCTTCAAGCTCGAAGACCGCTGCTCGATCTGCGACCAGACGCCGCGCCTGAAAGTCGTGCCCTTCCGCGGCCGCTCCTGGAACCTCTGCCTCAACGACGACTGCGAGTCGATGCAGGAGATGAAGAAACGGCGGGCCGAGCGCGAAGCCGCCAAAGCCGCGAAAGCAGCGATGGAGAAGAAGCCGAAGCCGAAGGGCGACGAGGACGCGCCCGCCAAGGGCAAGAAAGTCAAAGCGTCCAAAGCGGACACCGCGACGCGGGGGCGCAAACGCGCCAAAGCCGCGGCCAAAGGCTGAGGCCCGCGACATTGTTCATTTCCCTCGAGGGGGTGGACGGCTCAGGCAAGAGCACCCAGGCGCGCCTGCTGGTGGAGGCGCTGGGGCCGGAGACGGTGGCGATCCGCGAGCCGGGGGGGACCGACGCGGCCGAGCGGATACGTGAGTTGCTGGCCGACCCCACGGTGGCCCTGGAGCCGCTGGCCGAGCTGCTGCTCTTCCTCGCCGCTCGCGCCGACCTCACCGAGCGGGTGATCCGGCCCTCGCTGGAGGCCGCCCGCACCGTTGTCTGCGATCGCTTCTCCGACTCCAGCGTCGCCTACCAGGGGGCGGCCCGCGGCCTCGGGGTGGGGGAGGTGATCGGCCTCTGCGACGCCGCCACCGACGGCCTCTGGCCGGACCTGACCCTGCTGCTGGAGGTCGACCCCGAGGTCGGCCTCGGCCGCGCCGCCGGCGAGGACCGCTTCGAGTCCGAGGGCCTGGAGCTGCAGCGCGCCGTCGCCGCCGCCTACGGGGAGATCGCCCAGATCGCCAGCGACCGAGTCGTGGTGGTCGACGCCACTGGCGCCGTCGAGGAGGTCCACGAGCGGGTGATGGCTGCCGTGCGGGAGCGCCACCCGTGATCGGCGTTCGTCCTTTATGGGGCATATGCCTAGGAAAGGACGAACGCCGCGTATGACTGTCTTGGAAAGCGCCACCGAGCACCAGGGGCGGGCTCGGGTCGCGCTCAGCGCCGCGCTGGCGAGCGGGGCGTCGCACGCCTACCTCTTCCGCGGTCCCAGGGGCGCTGGGAAGCGGGCGGCGGCGCGTGCTTTTGCCGCTGAGGTCCTGGCTGGCGCCGCCGAGGACCCCGACGACGCTCGTCGTCGCGCCCTGCTCGATCCCTCGCCGCATCCCGATCTCGTCTGGCTGGCGCCGCGGGGCGCCCAGCACCTGGTCGAGGAGGTGCGGGAGCGGGTGATCCGCGCCGCTGCTTACCGGCCCTTCGAAGGCGGCAAGCGCGTCTTCGTCGTCGAGGCGGCGGAGGCGATGCGCGACGAGAGCCAGAACGCGCTCCTGAAGACGCTCGAGGAGCCCCCCGAGTACGCCCACCTAATCCTGCTCAGCTCCGAACCCGAGGCCCTCCTGGACACGATCGCCTCCCGCTGCCAGCCGATCGACTTCGCCCCCCTTCCGGCCGAGGTGATCGAAGCCGAACTTGCCGCCGATGGGCCGATTTCCCACGATATAGAGGGGAAATCGGCCCATCGGCCGGCGGAGCCGGAGGAGGTTGCGGCGGCGGCGCGGTTGGCGGCTGGGGACTTGGAGCGCGCGCGGTTGCTGCTCGGGGAGCGGGGACGGGGACTGCGGGTCGAGGCCGAGCGCTGCGTCGGCGCGGCGCTGCAGGGCGAGGTGGCAGCCGCTCCCTGGAAGCGCCTGCTCGACGGCGCCGAGGCCGCCGGTGAGGAGCTCGAAGCCGCGACCCGCGAGGCACTTGAGGAGGAGGCCAAGGCCGGGCTGAAGCGCACCGCTCGCGATATCGCCGAGGAGTCCAAACGCGCTGCCCGCCGCCGCCGCACCGAGGTGCTCGACCTCGGCCTCGAGCTCTGCGCCGCCTGGCTGCGCGACCTCGTCGCCCTCGCGTCCGGCGCCGAGGAGGTCGCCTTCAACCGCGACCGGCTGGACCAGCTCCGCTCCCAGGCTGCCGGCCTCGACCCCGCCCGTGCCCGCCGCGCCGCCGAGGCCGTCCAGGAGACCCGCCGCGGCCTCGACCTCAACGTCTCCGAGGAGCTCGCCCTAGAGGCGCTCTTCTTCCGCCTCGAGCGGCTGTTCGCCTGAGGCGCCGTTGCTGCTCCGCTCTGCCGCTGCCTGCTCGCGGGCTTTCTCCAGGGCCCGCTCCTGCGCCAGTCGGGTGATCTGGGCCGCCTGTTTGGACATGATCACGCTGAAGTTGACCGCGAGGCCGAGCAGCAGCAGGAGGACGATCGAGAAGAGGGCGACGTTGGTGTCGCGGACGCCCATCAGGTCGGCAACCAGCTCCAGCAGGCCGGGGAAGGCGGCGCCGGCGAGCATGCCGAGGCCGGCGACGAACCAGATCACGCTGTAGCGCTCCTGCAGGCGGTCGCGGCGGATCAGCTCGAGGATCAGCAGCATGAAGGCGATCGCGATGATCGCCGCGAGGATCCGCGTCTGCGAGGTCAGGTGGACCTGCGTGCTGTCGGCCGCCGCCGCGAGCCAGCTCATCGCTCCGCCTCCGCCTGCCGCGGCCGGAACTGGCCGACCAGCAGCACCACCACTCCCTTGAAGATGAAGAAGGCCGAGCGCAGCGGCGTCAGGAAGGAGCTGCCGCCGGTCCGCTCCAGCATCCGCACCGGCACCTCCTCGACCCGCAGCCCCTCACGCACCGCCAGCTGCAGCGACTCGATCTCGGCGAAGTCGGGCGAGTAGTTCTCGCTGAACAGCTGCATCACCCGCCGGTTCGCCGCCCGCATGCCGCTGGTCGTGTCGGTGAAGCGCTGTCGCGTCGCCAGGGTGAGGAAGAAGCGGAAGACGCTGGTCCCGATCCGCCGCGAGAAGGTCGGCCGGTAGTCGTCGCTGGCCGTCTCCGCCGCCGGGTCGCGGTAGCGCGAGCCGATCACCAGGTCCGCCCGGTCGGCCTCTATCTCGGCCAGCAACCGCGCCACCTCGGCCGCCGGGTGCTGGCCGTCGGCGTCGAGGTGGGCGCAGCAGTCGTAGCCCTCGCGCAGCGCGTAGAGGTAGCCCGTCTGCAGCGCCGCGCCGAGGCCCTGGTTGAAGGGCAGGGTGGCGACGAGGACGCCGCACTCGCGTGCCCGCGCCGTGGTCGCGTCGGTCGAGCCGTCGTCGACGACGAGGATCTCGGCCGCGGGCAGGTGCTCGCGCACATCGGCGATGACGGCGTCGATCGACGCCTCCTCGTTCCATGCTGGGATGAAGACCAGAGCTGCCACGCGCCGATTCTGCCACGAAGGGGGGTCGGCGCCTCGCCCCCGCGTGGAGTCGGGGTGGGGTTTGTGTTAGTAAACCTTCATGGGTTTTCCCGACGAGAAGGCCGCGGCGCCCCGCTTCCGCGGCCCGCGGCTCGGCATGCGCCTCTGGCTCACCGGCGCCTTTGCCGCGGTCAGCCTGATCACCGCCAGCGCCGTTTACCTCTTCGGCGACAACCCAAAGGCGCTGATCGCAGCGGTGACGGTCGGGGTTCTCGCCGGCTTCCTGATCGCGGTCGCGATTTCCCACCGCGTCGCCCGCCTCGCCCGCGCCGCCGGCGAGATGGCGGGGGGCTCCTTCGACGCCCCGCTCAACGTCTCCAACTTCGACGAGATCGGCGACCTCGCCGGCGCCCTCGACTCGATGCGCGCCTCGCTGAAGGAGAGCTTCGGCGTCCTCACCGCCGACCGCAACAAGCTGACGGCGATCTTCGACGGCCTCACCGACGCGGTGATGGTGGTCGACTTCGAAGGCCCGGTCCGCTTCTCCAACAGCGCCGCCGCGCGCCTGCTCGACGCCGGCAACAGGCCGCCGCCGGTCGTGCGCCCGCAGTTGCAGCGCGCCTCGGAGGTCGGCTTCTCCGCTCACCCGGCGCTGCGGATCGGCGATCGCGCCTACGCGCTCAGCGCCCGCTCGCTGCCGGACGAGCGCGCGGTCCTGGCGGTGCTGCGCGACCGCACCGACGAGCTGCGCCGCGAGCTGGCCGAAGCCGACTTCGTCTCCAACGCCGCCCACGAGCTGCGCAACCCGCTGGCCGGGATCTCCGGCGCGATCGAGGTCCTCCAGAGCGGCGCCAAGAACGAGCCGCGCGACCGCGACCACTTCCTCAACCGCCTCGCCGACGACGCCGACCGCATGAGCCGCCTGACCCAGTCGCTGCTGACCCTGGCCCGGGTCGACTCGCGCGGTGTTGCCGAGAGCGAGGTCGTCGACGTGCCGGCGGCGGTCCGCGACGTCGTCGAGGCGGTCGAAGCGCCCCCGCACGTCGCCCTCGAGGTCGAGGTCGAGCCCGACCTCGCTGCGACCGGCGACCCGACCCTGCTGCGCCAGGTGATGATCGGCCTCCTCACCAATGCCTTCAAGAACACGCCCCCGCCCGGGACCGTCACCCTGCGCGGCCGTCACGACGGGGAGGGGGAGGTCGTGCTCGAGGTGGTCGACACCGGCAGCGGCATCCCG
>DASTNW010000053.1:0-27366 GCA_035762685.1 Solirubrobacterales bacterium
CGAGCCCGGCGATCATCCGCGGCGGCAGGTTGTCGACGCAGAAGTAGCCGCCGTCCTCGAAGGCGGCTATCGCCTCCGACTTGCCGGCCCCGGAGTGGCCGGTGATGACGACGAGCGTGACCCCGTCGTTAGCGCTTGCCATCTCGGCCACCTCAGCTGGTCCTGTTGAGTTGCTCGTGAATCTCCCGCCCTACTTTGCCAGGCAGGCCGGGCACCGCCTCCAGCTCCTCCCTGGTTGCCACCAGGAAGCGCTCCGGGGAGCCGAAATGCTTGAGCAGGGCGCGCTTGCGGGCCGGGCCGATCCCCTTCAGCCCGTCCAGCACCGAGCCGGTCATCGCCCGGTCGCGGCGGCCGCGGTGGTGGTCGATCGCGAAGCGGTGCGCCTCGTCGCGGACCCGCTGCAGCAGCTTCGAGGCCTCCGAGGAGGCGGCGAGGTCGAGCGGCGCCGAGCAGCCGGGGACGTAGACCTCCTCCAGCCGCTTGGCGAGGCTGGCCACGGTGACGCCCCGCTCGGCGAACGGCCGCAGCGCCTTCATCCCCGCCGCCAACTGCCCCTTGCCGCCGTCGATCACGACCAGCGAGGGCAGCGAGGCGAAGCTGGCGTCGCGCTTGCCGTCGTGGGGCGAGAGGTCGGCCTGCTCGAGATAGCGGGCTACCCGCCGCGCCAGCACCTCCTCCATCGAGGCGAAGTCGTCGGGACCGCCGTTCGCCGCCGCCCGCGCCTCGCCGCGCACTTTGAAGCGCCTGTAGTCGGCCTTCTTGGTCGCACCGCCCTCGAAGACGACCATCGAGGCGACCGTGTGCTCGCCGCCGATGTTGGAGATGTCGAAGCCCTCGATCCGCACCGGCAGCTCCTCCATCCCCAGCGCCTCCGCCAGCGAGGCCAGCGACTCGACCCGTCGCGCTCGCCGGTGCTCGCGCCGCAGCCGGTCCTGGTCGAGGGCGAGGCGGGCGTTGCGCTCGGCCAGCTCGCGCAGGCGGCGCTTGTCGCCGCGCTCCGCCGCCCGCACCTCGACCGGGGAGCCGCGGCGCTCGCTCAGCGCCTCGCCGAGGACCGCGGCGCGCTCGCGCAGGTAGGGCCCGACGACGATCGTCTTCGGCATCGCCGGCGAGGCCGCGTAGTACTGGCCGATGAACTCCTCCGTCACCTCGGCCAGGTCGCGCTCGCCCTCGTTCTCGAGGTAGAAGCTCTGGCGCTCAGCGAGGATCCCGTCGCGGACCTGGAAGACCTGGGCGTTGGCGTCGGCGCCCTCGACCGCGACGCCGATCAGGTCGGCGGTGCCGACGGCGCCGCCGGCGACCCGCTGGCGCTCGAACAGGGAGCGGATCGCCTTGAGGCGGTCGCGGTGCAGGGCAGCGCGCTCGAATTCCTCGGCCCCTGCCGCGCCCTCCATCTTCGCCTGCTCCTCGGCCTCGACCTGGCGGTAGCGGCCGGAGAGGAAGTCGACGATCGCCTCGATGTTGTGGCGGTACTCCTCGCGACTGACGTGGCCGACGCAGGGGGCCCCGCAGCGCTTGATGTAGTAGTCGAGGCAGGGGCTGCCGGAGCGCCGGCCCGGCTCGATGCCCTCGCAGGTGCGGAACTGGAACAACTTGCCGAGCAGGTCGAGCGTCTCCCGCACCCGCTTGGCGCTGGAGAAGGGGCCGAAGTAGGCACGGCCGGCGCGGTGCTTCTCGCGCGTGAAGTAGACCCGCGGGTACTCCTCGTCGAGGCTGACGGCGACGTAGGGATAGGACTTGTCGTCGCGCAGGCGGATGTTGAAGCGCGGGCGGTGGCGCTTGATGAAGCTCTGCTCGGTCAGCAGCGCCTCCGCCTCGTTGGCGGTGACCAGGGTGTCGATGCGCTCGATACGTGAGGTAAGACGTGGCTCGCCGCCGGAGAAGTGGGAGGCGACGCGTTTGCGGATCGAGCGCGCCTTGCCGACGTAGAGCAGCTCGTCCTCCTTGTCGTAGAAGAGGTAGACGCCGGGGGAATCGGGCAGCGAACGGCGCTGCTGGGCGATCCGCTCGGCCCGCGAGAGACTGCCGTTTTCAGCGGCTTCCGCCATCGCCCTAAGGGTAGGCTGCTGGCCAACCGGCCAAACGGACGCCAACCACGGAGAGAGCGAGATGACCAGCCAGACCCTGAGCCCCCCGGAACTGAACACCCTGCGGATCGAGATCGACGGGGCCCTCGGCACCCTCACCCTCGACCGCCCCGATGCCTTCAACGCGATGAGCCCGGAGATGATCGGCGAGCTCACCGTCGCCTTCTCCTGGCTCGCCGACCGGGCGCCGCTGCGGGCGCTGGTCCTGACCGGCTCGGGCAAGGCCTTCTGCGCCGGTGGCGACGTCACCTGGTTCCAGAAAGGGGTCGAGTCGGAGGAGATCGACCTGCCCTCGGAAGTGCGGCGCGGCGCCGAGGCGCTGCATGCGGCGATCGTCGACCTGCGGCGGATCCCCTACCCGGTGATCGCCGCCGTCAACGGCCCGGCCGCCGGTGCCGGCTTCTCGCTGGCCCTCGCCTGCGACTTCCGGATCGCCTCCGAGGAGGCTTTCTTCGCCTGCGCCTACGGCCGCATCGGCGCCTCGCCGGACGGCGGCATGACCTACTTCCTGCCCCGCGTCGTCGGCCCCAGCCGGGCGCTCGAACTGCTGCTCGAAGACCCGAACCTGAGCGCGGCGGAAGCGCTCGAGGAGGGCCTGGTGCGCGAGGTCGTGGCCCCCGAGGAGCTGGCCGGTGCGGCGCGGGCGCAGGCCGAGAAGCTGGCCGCGAAAGCGCCCCACTACGTGCGGATGGCGAAGCTGCTCTGCGGCGTCAGCATCGAGAACAGCATCACCGAGCACCTGCAGCTGGAGCGCCACGGGATCGCCGACAGCATGGCCACCGAAGACCTCCGCAACGGCGTCGAGGCCTTCTTCGGCGGGGGCACGCCGGAGTTCCACGGCCGCTGACCGAGACTGCACCGCAACGAAATCCTGGTTACAGTCAGACAAACTCAACCAGTCCTCGGTGGGAAAGGACCGTCATGAAGAGAGTTGTATTCGGATTCGCCCTCGTCCTCGCGGCGCTCGCGCTGGTTGCCTGCGGCGGTTCCGACGATGATTCGACCACGACCAGCGGAGGCGGCGAAACCACCGCGGAAAGCGGCGGCAGCTCGGGCGGCAGCGGCAGCGAAAGCGGTGTCAGCAGCGCCTACGCCATCCCCTTCGAAGCCGACCCCGGCGGCGGCCTCGCCTACACCGAGGACACGGTGGAGAGCTTCACCGGCAACTACGTCGTCGAATTCGACAACCCGCAGCCGGTCGGCCACGACCTCGCGATCGAAGACGAAGACGGCAAACAGTTCGGCAAGACGGAAGTCGTCAGCGAAGGCAGCTCCACGTTCCTGGTCGAACTCCTCAAACCGGGCAACTACACCTTCTACTGCACGGTCCCAGGCCACCGCGAAGCCGGGATGGAAGGCACGCTGAAGGTGAGGGAATCGAAAGCCCGGCTGCGGGTCAAGGAAAGGGAAGCCAAGAAACGGGAAGCGGAAGGCAAATGAGCAGGGCCGCCTTCGGACTCGCGCTTCTCCTCGCGGCGCTGGCACTGGTTGCCTGCGGCGGCTCTGACGACGAGTCGACCGCAACCACGACCGGTGGCAGCGCCAGCGCGGGAGGCAGTGGGGCCAACGCCGGGCCGACCTTCCCGAAGGGAGGAGGGCCCGCCTCGGAAGAAGTGACGATTCGCTTCGAAACCGATCCCGGCGGCGACCTCGCCTACACCGAGGACACGGTCACGAGCAAAACCGGCAACTACGACGTCGAGCTCTTCAACCGACAGGAAATCAGCCACGACGTCGCGATCGAAGACCCGAGCGGCAAAACGGTCGGCAAGACCGAAGTGATCGGCGAAGGCTTCGACTCGGTCGTGGTCCCGCTCTCCAAACCGGGCGACTACACCTTCTACTGCTCGGTCCCCGGCCACCGCGAAGCCGGGATGGAAGGCACGCTGAAGGTCAAGTAAGCGGGCCCACTGCGGAGCCGGGCAGGCGCTACCGGTCCTCCTTCACGGCAACCACCAGGGCCAGCTCCAGCCACTTGAAGTGGCAATCGACCTCGCCGAAGCCGACCTCTCGCAGCCAACCCATCTGCTCCGAGAGGTCGGCGAGTCGGTCGCTGGGGTCGTCCTCGGCGCGGCCGATCTCACGCCGGAAGCGCTCATGCAGTCGCGGCGACGCCGAACTGACGAGATCGAGGTTCGCGAATACCCCACCCGGGGCCAGCAGGGCGTGAACTTCCTCGAAAAGCGCCCGCTTCCGCACGTCCGTCAGATGGTGGATCGCCAGGCCCGACACCACCGCCTCAGCCGGTCCAAAGTCCGCAATCGGGGCATCCAGATCATGCCTGCGGAGCCCGACCAGCGGGTCATCGTCGAACCGCCGGGCGGCGCCGGCCAGCATCGGCTCGGACGCATCGATCCCGATCGCCCTCGCCCCCGGGCGGTGCTCACGCACCGCGGCCAGCAGCCGTCCGTCGCCGGTACCGAGATCGAGGAACCGCTCGACCCGGTCGGGGAGCGCCGCCAGCAGCATCTCCTCGGCGAGGCGCCGGTGCGGTATCTCGCGCGACAGGTACTCGGCTACGCGCTCCGGTTCAGACCACTCCCCCACGCTGTCGGCCACGGGCGGAAGCGTAGGCCATCGCCTATTCGCAATCAGCGGCGAAAGCCGCCCTCGGCATCGATCACCTGACCGGTTATCCAGGCGCTGTCCTCGGAGACCAGCCAGGCGACGACCGCGGCGATGTCCTCAGGCTGGCCCCAGCGGCCGGCTGGGAAGTCGTCACGCAGGCGCTCGCGCAGCTCGGCCGAGGGCCAGCCGGTGTCGACCGGCCCCGGGTTGACCGCGTTGACGGTGATCCCGCGGTCGGCGAGGGCGTCAGCGAGCGAGCGGATCATCTGGTGCACGGCGCCCTTGCTGATCGCGTACGGCAGCTCGTCGGCCATCGGCCCCAGGTGCTGACCGGAGGTGAACAGCACGACGCGGCCGTTCGCCCGGGCGTCGTCGTGGCTGGCGGCAAACGCCTGCGTGAGCAGGACGGCGGCACGGGCGTTGACCGCCCAGGCGCGGTCGAGCTCCGCCGCCGTGACGGCGTCAAGCGAGTGGTTCGAGCCGTGCGCGTGGTTCACCACCACCGCGTCCACGGCCCCGAAGGCGTCCAGTGCGAACTCGATCACCCGCTGCGGTGCGCTCGGCTCGCCGAGGTCGGCTTCGACGTGCTGCAGGCGGTCCGAGACGCCCCCGAGCCCGTCGACGACCGCGTCCATCCCGCCCGGGTCGGCACCCCCCGGCCGCCCTGCATCGTGGGGCGAGAAGGAGTGGATCAGGACGCTCGCCTCCTCACGGAGGAAGCGCTGCGCCACCGCAAAGCCGATGCCCGCCCGCCGGCTGACGCCGGTGACGACCACGATCCGCTTGTTCGGCCCTTCCCCCACGTCGCCGTTCGTTATAGCCGACAGGCCGAAACAATCGGTCCAGGCGCGTCAGGCGGCGATCGGGACGATCCCAGCAGGCTGAAGATCAGCCGTACCTTGTGGCAGTTGCCGGAGACTGGGTTGTCGTAGAGCAGCACCGTGATATCTACCCACCTGCTCCCCACACGCGATCGAACTTCTGGAGTTCGACCGGGACCAGCCACACCTCGGCGATGCGGCCCTCTTCGAGTCTGTAGACCCCGACCGTCCTCCAATCGACCGACTCGCCGCCGAGCAGGGCAGTGCCGTCGACACGCTGAACGACTAGGTCTTCCTCGGTGAGCACCTCGCCTGGACGAAGCCGCATCGAGTTCCCCGCGATACGGCGACGGGCTTTGAAGTACTCGACGACACCGTGGTGTCCACGATGATCACCGGCGATCGGGCTGGAGCCGGGCACATGCCAGACGATGTCGTCCGTCAGCAGCTCGGCGACGCGATCGGTCGAACCGCCCGCATACATCTCAGCCTGTCGCCGATGCAGCTCTTCGACTAGCTCGCGGGCCGCATAAAAGGAGGGTTCGCTCAGTCAGCCGCCGCCATCACACGGGTGACGCTGTCACCGACGAAGCAGGGCTTCTCGTTGCCCTCGACCTCGAGGGTGAAGCGGGTGACGACCTCGTACCAGCCGCCGCCCTTCTCGTCGACCGAGACGACCTCGGCACGACCGCGGACACGGGTATCAACGGGCACGGGGGCGGGAAAGCGGATCTTGTTCCAGCCGTAGTTGACGCCGAGAGCAAAGCCGGTGGAGGAGATCAACTCGGTGCGGAAGCCGTCGACCAGCGAGAGGGTGAGGTTGCCGTGGGCGATCGTCGTCCCGAACGGGCTCTCGGCCTTTGCCCGCTCGACGTCGACGTGGATCCACTGGTGGTCGCCCGAGAGCTCGGCAAAGGTGTCGATGTCCGCCTGGTTGACGGTGCGCCACTCGCTCGGGCCGATCGTCTCGCCGACCAACGCCTGCATCCCCTCGACGCCCTGTACCTCGACGGTTGCCATCGGCGCCAGTCTAGGCGAAGCGCCCGGGAGCGGCCTCTCAGTCGCTCCACCAGCCGGGGATGACCTCGCCGTCACCGTCGTGGCGGGCGCCGACCGCAAGCACCTCGATCCCCTCCGGACCTGCCTCGAAGGCACGCACGACCTCGGGCGAGACCCGGATCGCGTCGAGCTCCCCGACCTCGATGATCTCGTCGTCGAGCTTGAGCCGGCCCGAGCCGCCGATCACGACGTAGACCTCCTCCGCCTGCTCGTGCTTGTGGCCGAACGGCGAACGCTGCCGGGGCTTCAGGCGCAGGTGGCTGACGCCGGTCTCCTCGGCGTCCAGGTCGCCCTTGGCGAACCGCGCCTCCTGGATCCCCTCGAAGCCGAATTCGGGCGCGGAGTCCTTGACGTCGGTGAGCTTCTTGCGGGTGAACGGAGCGGCCATGCGCGCCTCCTCGAACGGTGGTTTCGGGGAACGCTTACCCGATCGGGCGTCGTCTACGCGATCAACCTGACCTCGAAGCTGGGCAGGGCTAGGACGCCGGCACCGCCGAGGAGGGCGAGGATGCGGCTGACGTAGGCGCGCGTCTCCGGGTAGTCCGGCACGCAGTTGCAGGGTTCGACCGCGCCGGGACCGGCGTTGTAGGCGGCGAGGGCGAGTTCGGGGGAGCCGAACTGGCGCAGGAGGTCGGACATCAGGTGGGCCTGAGCGTCGATCGCGGCGACCGGGTCGAAGGGGTCGTCGAGGCCGTAGGCGGCCGCCGTCCCCGGCATGAACTGGGCGATTCCCTGGGCCCCTGCCGGCGAGCCGGCGTTGGGGTCGAAGCCGCTCTCGGCCATCAGCTGAGCGGCGAGAAGCGCGGGTGACACGTTCCACCGGGTGCCCGACCTGAGCAGAGGCGCGCGGAACTGGGCCGGGACGAACGCGGGCAGGGGCGTCGTCGCGGCCACGGCGCCTCCCCCGGCCGCGACGGAGTTGCCCGCCGCCGAGCACGGCGCCGGGCCGGCATCGAACCCGTAGTGCCAGGCCTCCCACGAGTAGCGCTGGACGAAGCCGAAGCGACCGGCGTTCGCCGCCAGCCAGGTGTAGGCGGCTTCCGAGCCGAGGTCGAGCTCGGTCGCGCAGCGGTGCAGCGACTGGCCCGGCGGCGCCACCCAGCGCGGGTCCGGGTGAGCGGCGAAGAGGGCCGCCTGCTCGGCGTCGGAGCGGAAGCCGGAGACGACCACGAGGTCGATGCCGTCGACCCGGGCGGCTGTCGCCATGCGGTCGAAGGCGACGGCGACGTCGGGGCGCATGCCCTCGCCGTCGCGGCTGACGAGCGGACCGCTGTAGCCGCCGCCGCTCGCGCTCGCCGCCATGGTGCCGGAGGCCCCGAGTGGCGCCGCCGCTTCGGCGATCGCCGTGGCTTCGACCCGGCCCCCTCCCGGCCCGACCTCGAGCCGGCCGACGACGACCGCCCTGGCGCGGACGGGGGCGAACGAGACCCGGTCCGGAAAGCCGACACGAAGGCGGTCCGAGTCGACCCCGTTTGCCCTGCTGACGGCGATCGCCGCCGTCCGCGCCCGTGCCAGGTACTCGGCCTTGCCGATGTGAGCGGGATTTGCCGCCCCGCCGGCAAGCGTCGGCGGCGCCAGCAAGCGGGAGAGGTCGTCGCGCAGCGAGCGCGCCGCTGAGATCGCCGCCAGGTCGGCCGCTCGCTGCGCCCGCCCCTTCCCCGTCACCGCGCCGGCGATCGCGACCAGGGCCAGCGCCCCCGTGAGCAACACCAGCGTGCCGCCGAGCGCCAGCAGCAGGGCCTGCCCGCTCTGACCGCCCGCGCCTCCAGGCACCCCTTTCGACACTCGTTCCCGCATACGACGACCCTGCCGTGCGGCGGCGCGCCCGTGGTGCGCTGAAACGAGCGCCTGCGCGACCGCGAGGTGACGGAATCGCAAAAACCGGGTCGTGCGAACCTTTTTGCCACCAGCGACGTAGAACCGTTCGACCAAGCCGACCCAAGGAGCCTTCGCATGCGGCGCGCCACGCTGTTCCACCCCCTCCGCCACTCGACCCACCTCGCCCTGGCCGCGGCGCTGGCGGCCCTGCTCGCGCCGGCGTCGGCGGGCGCCGCCCAGGCCACCAAGCAGGTCGCCAAGCAGGTCCCCAACGCCACCCTCGGCAAGACCGTCCTCACCAACCTCAAGGGGCGCACCCTCTACAGCCTCAGCGCTGAGACGAACGGCAAGTTCATCTGCACCGCGTCCTGTCTCTCGACCTGGCGACCGCTGCTGGTGCCGGAGGGCGTCAAGCCGAAGGGCCCGGTGAGGCTGGGCGTGATCAAGCGCCCGGACGGCAGGACGCAGGTCACTTTCAAAGGCCGTCCGCTCTACGCCTTCAGCGGCGACTCGAAGACGGGCGACGTCAACGGCGAGGGGATCAAGGACGTCGGCACCTGGCACGCTGCCGTCACCGCCAAAGCCGCCCCATCGCCCCAGCCTCAGCCCCAGCCGGAACCGAGCCCCTATCCCTACCCCTACCCGCCCCCGTATTAGGAGGGGCCTAGCGGCGTCGGTCGGGCGCCAAAGTCGCTCATAGGGCGACCGGGACGCCCCGGCGGAGCCAACAGCAGTCTCGAAGGGACGTATCGGGGCAGATCGCCGGCTCCCTGTGGCAGGGCGCCGAACAGCGCCCGGCGCTCGGCGATCCAGCCCAGGCGCCGCTTCAGCACCGCGACCCGGAGACCGCGGTCGATCAGATCACGAGCCGCAAGGGCCACCAGCGCCCTGTCGGCGGGGAGCTCCGCCCGGAGCAGGACACCCGAGGGCGCGGGCCCGGCGCTCCCGTCGACCGCCGCCTGCAGCAGCGCCGGCGGCAGGTGCAGCACGGCCGGCGCACCGCGGGCCACGGCCACCGCGGCCGACGCCGCTTCCAGGCCTTCCGGCGTGGCCGTGACCGCGAGGTGGCAGACCTGTCCGCGGGCCGCGACGCGGGCCTGGGGCAGATGCGACACCAGGCGCTCCTCCAACCGCTGCGCGGCGGCGGAGGCGAGCAGGGTGGCCCGCGGCGAGCGGCCGCCGACGTCGACGAGCAGCGTCGCCAGGTCGATGTCAGCCCCGGCGCAGGCGAGGGCGGCCGCGGCGGCGCGGGAGCCCTCGGCCATCCCCACCGCGGCCACCAGCACGGTCGGCGCGTCGGCGGTCGGGCCCGGACTCACCGCGCCGGCCTCGCGCTCGCCGAGCTGCTGACGGCGAGCCGCTCGGCCAGCGCACGCAGGGGCGAGGGCGGCGAGAGTCGCACAGTCACCGTCCCCCCGCGAACCGTCACCTCGACGTCGTCCTCCGCCCACCCCGGCAACGCGCTGCGGGCCGCCTCCGCCGCCGGCCCGCCCGAGGCGAGCGCCAGCGCCCCTGCCTCGGCGGCGCCGTCGGCGAGCACCGTCGCGTAGCCGGCGGCGAGCAGCTGCAGCCCCATCAACGCGGCCAGCAGCAGGACCGGCAGCGCCGCGACCAGCTCGACCGACGCCTGCCCGCGAGCGTCACCCATCGCCCGGCCCCAGGCCGGCGCCCGCTCCGACCATCACCCGCGGCAGACCGGGAAAGAAGCGGGGCACCGGCACCCTCACCGAGACCTCGCCGGAGTCCTCGACCTCGGAGCCGCTCCGCAGCGACGGCGGCAGCGCCCGCCGCGCCGCCGCCGTCGCATCCGTTCCGACCAGCGCCGCCCTCGCACCAGCGCGGGCGGCGACACCCGCCGACCACAGCGCGTGGCCGGCGAGGGCGATCTGAACGGCCGCCAAGACCGCCAGCAGCAGGAACGGGACCACCGCGACCAGCTCGACCGACGCGGTCCCCCGCTCTCGCTGGCCTGCGCTGCTGGAGGTGCTTGGCGGCACCGGTCCACCGTCCCAGGCAACGGCGCACGCGTGGCGCGCGCAGGTTCACGACTGTGTCGAAACTTCCCTACGTCAGTAGGTGCTCGCCTCGACCCAGACTCTCCAGATCGCGGCAACCGAGGCGCCGAGCAGGAGGATCCAGAGCAGGGTGCCGCCGCCGGTCGCAAACAACTTGTCGCTGCCGGCAACCAGCAGGACGAGCATCCCGATGGCCCCGTAGAGGATCGCCCGCCAGCCGTCGCTCAGCGCCGCCAGCGTGAGCTGGTTCTGACGGCTGAGCGTGTAGACGAACCACGAGATCCCGGCCAGGAAGCCCATCGTCAGCGCGGTGAATACGGCGTCGGCCAGATTGCCGCCGCCGGGGGCGAAGGCGACGCCGAGCGCCAGGACCATGACGATGGCGACGTTGCGAGCGGTGCGCACCGATCCAGTGTACGCCGGACTACTTGCTGGTCATCGCGAGGATCCCGACGACCAGCGCTGCGACCGTGACGAGAAGCGCCAGGCCCGCGATCGCGGCGGCGGCCGTCGCCGCGAGCGGCCGTTCGCCGCCGCTGAGGTCGACGAACCTGGCCACGCCCCAGATCGCGATCGAGAAGACGAAGGTGACGCCGACCCCGGCAACCACCGAGGCGAGCACCGTCTCCAGCAGCGCCTCCCCTTCGACGATCGTCGCGATCATGCGCCTGAGGCCGGGACCGGGGAACCGCGCTCGGCCCGGCGCGCGAACAGGGCGGCGATCAGCGCCAGCGAGGCCAGGGCGACGACGACCGGGCCCAGCGCCCCGGTGCCGAAGATTCGCGTCAGGCCGTAGGCCAGGGCGCCGATCGCCGCCGCCGCGGGCAGCGTCAGCACCCAGGCGGTGACGATGTTGCCGGCGACGCCCCACCGCACCGCCGAAAACCGTTTGGCGGCGCCGGCGCCCATGACGCCGCCGTTGATCACGTGAGTGGTCGAGAGCGGGAAGCCGAAGTGGGTCGAGGCGAGGATCACCGCCGAACCCGCGCCCTGGGCGGAGAAACCCTGGGCGGCATCCATCTTGATGATCTTCGTGCCGGTGGTTTTGATGATCCGCCAGCCGCCGCTGTAGGTGCCGAGGGCGATCGCGGTCGCGGCCGAGGCGATCACCCAGAACGGCGGGTCGGCGTCGGCGGCGAGGCTGCCGTTGGCGATCAGCGCCAGCGTGATCACGCCCATCGTCTTCTGGGCGTCGTTGGTGCCGTGGGCAAAGGCCAGCAGACCGCCGGAGACGATCTGGCCGTATTTGAAGCCGCGCGTCACCGTCCCCGGCCGCTGCCGACCGACGACCCGGTAGACCAGGGCGATCGAGACCCCCGCGACGGCGAACGCAAGCAGCGGCGCCACCAGCGCCGGGACCAGCACTTTGCCGACGAGCCCTTCGGCGAGCACGGCGTCGAAGCCGGCGGCGGCGACCGCGGAGCCGACGACGCCGCCGATCAGGGCGTGCGACGAGCTCGAGGGCAGGCCGAAATACCAGGTGACCAGGTTCCAGGCAATCGCCCCGATCAGGCCGGCGAAGACGATCGTCGGCGTGATCACTTCGGCGTTGACGACGTCGTTGGCGACGGTGGCGGCAACCGAGATCGAGATGAAGGCACCGGCGAAGTTGAGCAGCGCCGCCATCCCGATCGCCACCCGCGGCCGCGCCGCCCCAGTCGAGATCGAGGTGGCGACGACGTTGGCGGTGTCGTGGAACCCGTTCGTGAAGTCGAACGCCAGCGCCGTCCCGACGACGATGACAAGAATGATGTCCGAGCTCACCAGACCTCACTCCGGCATCGAATCGTGGTGACGAGGCTCAAACGTTGCCAGACAAGGACGCAGGGAGCGAAGCGTGCTCCGCACGCGAGCGACCGAGGACGCCGTATGGCGACGTCTGAGCCCGTCACGAGTTTTTGATGACGATGCCCTCGAGTATCTGCGCCGCGGTCTCGGTCGCGTCGATCGCGTTCTCGAGCACCGCGAAGATGTCCTTCCAGCGGATCACGACCATCGGGTCGATCCCGTTGGAGAAGAGCGAAGCGACTGCGTCGCGGGAGATCCGGTCGCCGTCGTTCTCGAGCCGGTGGATCTCGATCCAGTATTTGTCGAGATCCTTGAACTCGCGCAGGCCCTCCAGCCCCATCGCCAGTTGCTCGCAGGCGGCAACCAGGACCTTGGTCAGCGCCCCGGCCTGCTCCATCGGCGCTTCGATCTTGTAGAGGCCGAGGAAGTCCGCGGCCTCCTCGGTGAAGTCGACGATGTCGTCCATCTGCGTCGCCAGGCCGTAGATGTCCTCGCGGTCGATCGGCGTCACGAAGGTCGAGTTGAGACGTTTGATGATCTCGTGGGTGATCCGGTCGCCCTCGTTCTCGGCCTCGACGATCTGCCGCGAGAGGCCGCCCTCCTCGGGCCACTGGTCCATCATCTGGTCCAGCAGACGGGCTGCGTTCACGGTGTTCTTCCCGGCTTCGACGAAGAGGTCGAAGAAGGTGCGATCGCGAGGGAGGAGCGAGAAGCGCGCCAAGGCCCGCATCCTAGTGGCGCGCGGGGCGTTCCGGCTGCGTCAGCTCGTCGCCGTGGCGAGATGCTCGGCGGCCCGCGCCGCGTGGCGGACCCGCAGCTCGTCCTGGACGCTGCGGCGCTCCTCCGCGGGAACCTGGAAGCGGGTCCACTGGCCCTCGGCATCGAGCTCCCAGGCGTTGGCGTTGTCGGCGAGGCAGCGCTCCAGCACGTCGAGCATCTCGGCTTTCAGCTCGGGGTCCTCGACCGGCGCCGCCAGCTCGACGCGGCTGTCGAGGTTGCGCGGCATCAGGTCGGCCGAGCCCATCAGGACCCGCGTCTCCTCCCCGCGCTGGAAGGCGTAGATGCGCGAGTGCTCGAGGAAACGACCGACGACCGAGACGACGCGGATGTTCTCCGAGACCCCCGGGACGCCGGGCCGCAGGCAGCAGATGCCGCGCACGTTGAGGTCGATCCGCACTCCCGCCTGCGAGGCCTCGTACAGCGCTTCGATGCAACCGGCGTCGACCAGCGAGTTCATCTTCAGCGCGATCCGCGCCTCCTCGCCGGCCTCGTGCGCGGCCCGCGTCTGCTCGATCTCCGCCACGATCCTGTCCCGCATCGTCGTCGGCGAGACCAGCACCTTGCGGTACTCGGCCGGCCGGCCATAACCGGTGAGGAAGTTGAACATCTCGGCGACGTCGGCGCCGATGTCGGGATCGGCGGTGAAGAGGCCGAAGTCGGTGTAGAGCCGTGCCGTCTGCGGGTGGTAGTTGCCGGTGCCGACGTGGACGTACTCGCGCACCCGCTCGCCCTCGCGGCGGACGACCAGGATCGCCTTCACGTGGGTCTTCAGGCCGGGGATCCCGTAGACGACGTGGACACCCGCCTCCTCCAGCGACTTCGCCCAGTGGATGTTGGCCTCCTCGTCGAAGCGCGCTTTCAGCTCGACCATGCAGACCGCCTGCTTGCCGCGTTCGGAAGCGCGGATCAGCGACGGCACCAGCGGCGAGTCGTCGCTGGTGCGGTAGACGGTGTGCTTGATCGCCAGCACGTCGGGGTCGGCGACGGCCTGCTCGACGAAGCGCTCGACCGAGGTGGCGAAGGAGTCGTAGGGGTGGTGCACGAGCAGGTCGCGCTGGCGGATCTCCGCGAACATGTCGACCGGCTCGCCGTCCTCACCCTGCAGCCGCGGCGGCGTCACCGGCGACCAGGGCGCGTAACGCAGCTCGGCTTGGCCGGGCACGTCGGCGATGTCGCCGAGATCGCCGAGATCGACCAGCCCGTCGACGTCGTAGACCTCGCGGTCTTCGAGCCGCAGGGCGCCGATCAGCTGCTCGCGCAGCTTCGGATTCATGCCGGCGGCGACCTCCAGCCGCACGACCTCGCCGAAGCGACGGCGCCGGATCTCGTCCTGGACCGCCTGCAGCAGGTCGTCCGCCTCGTCGCTGACGGTGAAGTCGGCGTCGCGGGTGACCCGGAAGTAACCGTGGTCGATCACCTCGGTGCCGGGGAAGAGGACGTCGAGGTTGGCGGCAATCGCCTCCTCCAGCGGCACGAAGGCCCTGCCATCGTCACCCAGCGGGAGGAAGCGGCCGAGCAGCTCCTTCGGCACCTTGACGCGGGCGATGATCTCCACCCCGCTCTCGGGATCGCGCAGGAGCACGCCGAGGCTGAGCGAGAGATTGGAGATGTAGGGGAAGGGCCGGCCGAGGCCGATCACCAGCGGCGTCAGCGCCGGGAAGACCTGCTCGTGGAAGCGGGCGTCGATCTCCCGCCGCTCCGCCTCGTCGGCGCTGTCGAGAGTGACGATCCGGATCCCCTCTTCCTCCAACGCCGGCCGCAGGACACCGCCGAAGCAGGCATGGAGGCGGCGGTCGAGCTCCAGCACCCGGGCCTGGATCGCGTCGATCTGCGCGCTCGGCGCGAGCCCGTCGGGCCCGCGCGCGTCGATGCCGGCGTCGAGCTGGTCGAAGAGGCCGGCGACCCGGACCATGAAGAACTCGTCGAGGTTGGAGGCGTAGATGCCGCAGAAGCGGAGCCGCTCAAGCAGGGGCACCTCGGCGTCCTCGGCGAGTTCCAGCACCCGCTGGTTGAAATCGAGCCAGGAGAGCTCGCGGTTGAAGTAAAGGGCAGGGTCGTCGATCGGCCCATCGTACTCAGGCGTCACCGGCCCACCCGCCCCTGCCTTTTGTAGCCCTCTGGGCGACAAAAGGCAAAGGGCTCAGGCTGCTTGGGCGAGACTCGCCGAAACGGTGTCCAGGGCGCGCTGGTAGCCAGCTGCAAGCTGGTCCAGGGCGCGCTCCCAGGAGCGGTCGCGGGCGGCGCTCGCGGCGGCGGTCCCGAGGCGCTCCCGCAGCAGTGGCGAGGAGGCGAGCTGCAGCAGTGAGCCCGCCAGGTGGTCTGGATCGGGCCGGCAGAGCAGACCGGTGTGGCGGTTCTCGACCAGGGCCGCCGGCCCGCCCTCGGCGACGGCCACTACCGGCAGGCCGCTGGCCGCCGCCTCGAGGACCACCTGGCCGTAGGTATCGGTGCTGCTGCAGAAGAGGAAGGCGTCGGCGCTGGCGTATGCCCGTGCCAGGTCCTCGCCGCCGAGCCAGCCGAGGAAGGTCGCGTCCTCCCCGAGGCGGGCCCGCAACTCCCCCTCCTCCGGCCCACCTCCGGCCAGCAGCAGGTGCAGGCGCGGGTCCGAGCGCCGCGCCCGCAGGAAGCTCTCGGCCAATAGGTCGACGCCCTTCTCCCGCGTCAGGCGCCCGGCGTAGAGGACCTTGATCTCGCCTGGATAGGCGTCGCGGTCCGCCTTGGCCGGCGCGAAACGGTCGCAGTCGACCCCTCGCTCCCAGCGTCCGATCCGGCTCGGCTCGACGCCGAGGTCGAGCAACGAGGCGTCCGCGGCCGGGCTCGGCGAGAGGACGACGCCGGGAGCGCCGTAGAAGGCCCCGAGGGCGGCGCGGGCGATCGCCTCGATGCCGCCGTCGCCGCTGCGCATGCCGGCGTAGGCGGCCAACTCGGTGTGGTAGCTGGCCAGCAGCGGCACCCCGGCCAGCCGGCCCAGCAACGTCGCCGCCACGCCCGCGGGGGCGGGGGCGGTGACGTGGACGAGGTCATAGCGGCCCTCGGCCAGGGTCTCGACCATGCCGGGCAGGCCGGGAACGCCGATCGACATCCCCTCGTAGAAAGGCATCTCCAGCTCCGTCGCCGCCGGCAACCGGCGGTCGACGCCGGCGTCGGTGCCGACCACCTCGACCTCGAAGCCGGGAACCCCACGCTCGCGCAGCTGTTCGATCGTGTGGGTAACGCCGTGCATCGAGGCGATGCCGTCGGCGATCACCGCCACCCGGCGACGCTCGCCCTCGCGGCTGGAGAGCTTCGCCTTCTCGGCCCCGAGGAAGACCGTCGAGGGCGCGTAGGGCACGACCGGGACGATCGCCTCGAAGAGGCCGTTGAGAGCGCTGGCAAGATCGCCGCGGGCTACTGCGGCGGCGCCCCGGTCGACGGCCGTGCGCAAGCGGCGATCGTGGATGCGGCGAGCGCGGCGATAGAGATCGGCGTGGGAGAAGCCGTCGGACTGGAGGTAGGCGAGCAACTCGCGGCCGCGCAGGTCGAGGCCCATGCCGACGAGCCAAGCCTCGAGCAGGCAGCGGGCATCGTCGGGCCCGATGTCGGTGGCGACCTTGCCCTCGCGGGCGGCGCCCTCGCGGATCACCCGCTCGGCCATCTTCAGCACGGCCGTGGGGTCCGGCCTTGCGGTGGCCCCGTCGGCGCCCTCCGGGTCGAGCATCAGGGCGCGGGTGGCGAGGGCCATCGCCGCGTGCGCCCACTTGGCGGCGCTTCCCTGCTCGCCACCGGCGCCGACGTCGCCACGACGCAGGTGCTGCAGAAACTCTTCCGGCGACCGAACGGCGGCGGGCACCTCGGTGAAGGTGCGGCCGACGTCGACGCCGGCGTGGTCGTCGGAGCCGCCGATGCCGGCGCCGCCGTGCGTGTCGACGTAGATGGCGGCGGGCATGTTCAGCTCCGCGGCCCGCGACCCGTTGCGGACCTCCCAGACCCCGAACAACTCGGCGAGGCGGCGGCGGTGACGCCGTGTCAGCGGCGCCGCCACGTTGAAGAAGGGATGCGCGAGAGCGCAGGCGATCCCGTTGTCGTGCAGGTATGCGGCGCAGGCCTCGACATCGCCGGAGTTGGCCTGCAGCCACTCGTGATCTCCTGGAGTGATCCCGTAACAGAGGACGTGAACCGCCTGGGGCTCGCCGGCGAAGCGGGCGGTCAGCTCCTCGGAGATGAAGCAGTCCGGGCGGCCCTCCAACTCCAGGCAGCCCGCGATCGTGTCGTGGTCGGTGATCGTGACGAAGTCCATCCCCCGCCGCTTGGCCAGCTCGTAGACCTCCTCGGGCGGGGTCGCGCACTCGGGCAGGCCGAGCGAACGCTGTACGCCCAGGCGAGACTGCTGGGACGCGGTCGAGTGGCAGTGCATGTCAACCCGGGAAGTCATCGGTGTCTCCCTCTCGCTGTCTTTGTCGGTCCAGCACAGAATTCGCCCTGAGCGGGGAAAACTTGTGAACCGACAGCAAAGGCGGTGTGAATTTCGCGTGACCGGCTAGGCCTGGAGCGAGCGCTCCAGGGCCGACCAGGTGCCGCGCTCGGACTCAACCAGCCAGAGCTCGCGGAAGCGCTGGAAGAGCAGCTCGCGCCTGGTTTGCAGCAGCACCTGCAGGGAATCGATCCCGGCGGCACTTGGCAGCATCACGTCGCAGTCGTGGACCTCGCCGAGCACGCCCTGCAGCTCCTTCGCCGCCTTGCGCGCCGCCTTTGCCTCGGCGCCGAAACAGGGCCCGACGATCTCGAGCACGTAGCGCAGTCGCTTGGCGGCGATCCTGAGGTCGTGCTGGGCCGCTGCCGCGGCGGGGTCGAGCGCCGGGCCGACGAGGCCGAGGAGCTCGTCGAGCCGGGTGGCGACGATGCGGGCAGCATTCGGGCGCAGCGGCGCGGCGACATCGAGGACCTCGACTCGGCGCGCCTTCATCGTCCTGCCTCCCCGGCTAGCTTCTCGAGGCGCCGGCGCAGCTTGCGCAGCCGCTTCCTGGCGAGGTGCGGTGCCAGTTCGTCGTTGGCCTGGCGCTGCTCTTTCCGCAGGACCCCGATCCGCGCCGCCAGGGCAGAGCGCTCGGCTTCGGGCGCCGCTTCCGCGAACCCGAGCAGGAACTCGATCTCGACGTCGCGGTCGCGCCGCTCCCCGAGCGCGTCGGCCAGCGCCTTGACCCGCTTCAGCGCCTTGCGGAAGCGCTTGCGAGGAAAACCGGGCTCGAACACCTCCAGCGCCGCCCGCAATCGCCGCGTCGCCACCCGCATGTCATGGACGCGATCGATCTCGCCGAGGTCGAGGACGCCGTCCGCGTGCTCGAAGACTTCAGCGGTGCGCGCCCGGACGACTCGCGCCGCCGCCGCCGCGAACGGCTCCTCGCAATCGAACCCTGGCACCTCGCGCGCACGAGCCACGGCCCCCAGGCTAACCGCGTCAAGGCATCAACTGATGGATTGATGACCCTATGGGGTCAACAAGCCGTCAACCGTTTCAGTCAGGCGGCGAGGCGGGCGGGCGAGGAGCCGTTGGCGTCACCGTTGAGGAGGTCGAGGATGACCCCCTCGCGCAGGCCGCCCTTGCCGATCTGCAGCGGCTGGCCGAGCAGCTCGGAGACCTTCTCCAGCAGCAGTACGCCGGTGGGGAGGATGCGGACCCGCTGTGGGTCCAGCTCGAAGCGGCGCGCGACCTCGGCAGAGGGGTCGCCGCAGAGCACCCGTATCCCCCGCTCCAGCGTCTCGTACTCGAGCACCGCGCCGACCAGCCGGCGCAGCGAGGTGGCGCTGCCGCCGACGGCGACTGCCTGGGCCGGACGCTCGATCTCGACGCCGGCGAAGATGTCCTCGATGCGGTCGCGGACGCGGCGCACCTCCGCCGCGGAGGGTGGGTCGGAGGCGATCAACTCGTCGGCGAGAGCGCCCGAGCCGACCCGCCAGGAGCGCACCTGCTCGACCCCGCCCGCGACGGTGCCGAGGATCACCTCGGTCGAGCCCCCGCCGACGTCGACCACGCCGACCCTGCCGTCGACCGGGTGCCCAAGCGTCTTGGTCGCGCCGATGAAGGAGAGCCGCCCCTCCTCCTCGTCGCCGAGCACACTGACCGAGACCCCGGCCGCCTCACTGACTTCGGCCGCCGCCTGCTCGCCGTTGGCCGCCTCGCGGATCGCCGCGGTGGCCACAGCGCGGATTGTCTCCGCACCCAGCTCCCGAGCCAACCGCACCTGGGTAGCGACGACCTCGCAAACCTCCGCGACCTTCTCAGCCGTGATCGCCCCGTCCCCGTCGATCGCCTTCCCGATCCGCGTGTACGCCCGCTGCTCCATCACCTTCTTCAACTGCCCATCCACCGGCTCGGCAACGAGCACTCGCGTCGTGTTGGAACCAATATCTATGGCGGCGCAGAGCATCAGGGCGTCTCTTGGATGTTCCCAGACAGCCCGGATCTCAACCCCACCTACCCGCTCGGATGCGAAGCGTCCTCGAACTCCCGGAACAAGCCCGTGACCACGAAGGCGACCTGCTCGCCGATGTCGACCGCGTTGTCGGCGATCCGCTCGATCGCCCGCGCCGCCAGCAGCATCGTCATCGCCCACTCGCGCTTGTCGGCGTCGTCGCCGATCGCCAGCGCCAGGTGGAAGCACTCGCGGTTGAGGTTGTCGACGACGTCGTCCTGGCGGACCAGGTCGCGCGCCATCTCGACGTCGCGTTCGCCGAAGGCCCGCTTGGCCTGGGCGTTCAGGGTGCGGGTCTGCCGGCCCATCGTGAGGATCCGCTTCACCATCTCCTCGTCCGCCGGCGGCTCGTTGCCGGTCAGGGGGATCAGCTTGCAGACGTTGACGCACTGGTCGCCCATCCGCTCGATGTTCTTCAGCACATGCAGCAGGGCCGAGATAAGTCGCAGGTCGGTCGCCACCGGCGACTGCGTTGCCAGCAGCGTGATCAGGCTCTGGTGCACCTCCAGGTAGCGGCCGTCGATGCGATCGTCGTCGGCGACGACGATCTGGGCCAACTCGACGTCGGTGTGCTCGACCGCCTCCAGGGTCCGCTCCAGCGCTGTGTTGACCAGGTCCAGCCCGCCGAGCGCGCTCGCCTCGAGCTGCTCCAGTTCCTGCTGGTAATGGACGCGGACCGATTCCGCCATCAGCCGACCTTCCCGGAGACGTAGTCCTCCGTTCGTTTGTCGCTCGGGTTGGTGAAGATCTTCTCGGTCTCGTCGTACTCGACCAGGCGCCCCCAGCGGTTCTGCTCGTCGGCGTCGAGCTCGACCATGAGGAAGGCGGTTCGATCGGAGACGCGCGCCGCCTGCTGCATGTTGTGGGTGACGATGACGATCGAGAACTCGTCCTTGAGCTCGATCATGAGGTCCTCGATCTTGCCGGTCGAGATCGGGTCGAGCGCCGAGCAGGGCTCGTCCATCAGGATCACGTCCGGCTCGACGGCGATGCAGCGGGCGATGCACAGCCGCTGCTGCTGGCCGCCGGAGAGGCCGAAGGCGTTGTCGTCGAGGCGGTCCTTGACCTCGTCCCAGAGGGCTGCGCTGCGCAGTGCTTTCTCGACCGTGGCGTCGAGGCCGTCCTTGCGGCCGAGGACGCGGGGGCCGAAGGCGACGTTGTCGTAGATCGACTTCGGGAAGGGATTCGGTTTCTGGAAGACCATCCCGATCAGCTTGCGGGCCTGGACCGGATCGACGGTCTCGCCGTAGAGGTCCTCGCCGTGGTAGAGCAGCTCTCCCCTGACTTCCGCCGTCGGGATCAGGTCGTTCATCCGGTTGAGGCAGCGCAGCAGGGTGCTCTTGCCGCAGCCCGAGGGGCCGATCAGCGCGGTGACGTCGTTGCGGTGGATGTCCATCGAGATCCCCTTGACGGCGGTGACGCCGTCGTAGAGGACGTCGACGCCCTTGAGCTCGAAGACCTTTTCGCGCTCGCCGCTGTATCGCTGCTGCTGGAACTCGTCGGGACGCACGGCGATGCCCGCCCGCGCCGCCGCCATTTCGCGCGTGTCCCTGCTGGTTTGGGGCCTGTCGTCCTGCGCCATCTGCTCGCTCCTCACACTAGATCACCTACCACCGCTGCTCGTAACGATTTCGTAGCCAGATCGCAAAGGAGTTCATCGCGAGCAGGACGACCAGCATCACGATGACCCCTGCGAAGGCCAGCGTCTGAAACTCGTCCTGGGGGCGCAGCGCGTAGTTGAAGATCTGCACCGGCATCGCCGAGTAGCCGTCGGTGCCGAACGGGGTCGGGTCGAAGGTGACGAAGACGGTCGCCCCGACCAGCAGCAGCGGCGCCGTCTCGCCGATGGCGCGGGAGACGGCGAGGATGACCCCGGTCGCGATCCCCGGAATCGAGGCGGGCAGCACCTGCCGGCGGATCGTCTGCCACTGCGTCGCCCCCAGCGCCAGCGAGCCCTGGCGGATCGAGTCGGGAACGGCGCGCAGCGCCTCGCGCGAGGCGATGATCACCATCGGCAGGACCAGCAGGGCGAGGGTCAGCGAGCCAGCAGCGAGAATGAAGCCGAGGTCGAGCGGGCCGCGGACGATGAAGGCGAGGCCGAGGATGCCGTAGATGATCGAGGGCACCGCCGCCAGGTTCTGGATGTTGATCTCGATCAGCCGGTTCCACCAGCGCGAGCTGTCGGCGTACTCCTCGAGGTAGATGGCCGCGCCGACCCCGACCGGGACGACGAACAGCATCACGCCCGCGATCAGCTGCAGCGAGCCGATGATCGCCGGGCGGTAGCCGGCTTTCTCGGGGAAGGCGGTCGAGGGCGGGTTGGTGATCAAGTCGAGACTGAGGGCGGAGGACCCCCTGACGAAGGCCTGTACCAGCAGCGCCGTCAGCCCGGCGAGGGCGATCGCCACCGCCAGCAGGAGCAACCCGGCGAAGACGGCGTTGCGGATGACGTCGCCGCGAGGCTGCTCCCGCAGCATCGCCTTCGTCGTCGCCCTGGCGCCCGCGACAGCCAGCCGGTTTCGCGGTGCGCTCGCGCCCCCGACCACCATCACTCGTACACCTCCCGGTACCTGCGGACGAGGCGAATGCTGATCACGTTCATGGCCAGCGTCATCACGAAGAGGACGGTCCCCACCGCGAAGACCGATTTGTAGTCCACCGTCCCGGTCGAGATGTCGCCGGTCGCGGTGGTGGCGATATAGGAGGTCATCGCCTGGATCGATTCGACCGGGTTGAGGGTGAACTTCGGGGTCGAGCCACCGGCGATGACGACGATCATCGTCTCCCCCACCGCGCGGGAGATCGCCAGCACGATCGAGGCGACGATCCCGGAGAGCGCCGCCGGGAAGATCACCCGCGTCGCCACCTTGGCTTTGGTCGCCCCCAGTGCGTAGGCCCCTTCGTGCAGGCCCCGCGGCACCGCCCGCATCGCATCGTCGGAAAGCGAGGCGATGATCGGCACCACCATCAGACCGATCCCGAGGGCGGCCGCGAGGGCCAGGAAGGGCTTGCCCTCGGCGCCACCGAGGAAGTCGCCGGGCCAGAGCGGCACGATGACGTGGGGAAGGAGGAAGCTGACCGCGAAGATGCCGATCGCGACGGTGGGGATGCCGGCCAGGACCTCGAGCACCGGCTTGATCGTCTTGCGTACCCGCGGCGACGCGTACTCGCTGAGGTAGACGGCCGAGCCGAGCCCGATCGGGATCGCGAACACCATTCCCCAGAGGGCGACGTTGAGGGTGCCGGCGACGATCGAGAGGACGCCGAAGCTGGGGGGCTCGAACTGGGGCGTCCAGTCGATCTCGAAGAAGAATTCGCTGGCCGGGACGATTTCGAAGAAGCCGACGGTCGGACCGAGCAGGGAGATGACGATCGCCGTGGTCGTGACCACCGAGAGGACCGCGCAAGCGGCGAGCAGCCACTTGATCGCCCGCTCGCCGTAGCGCTTGCCCTGCGCTTGGAGCCGGCTGGGGGACTCCCCAGCCGGCTCCACTGCAGTGGTCTTCTTCGGGCTCATCGCAGAGCCGTCGCGGTCCCTAGGCGCCGATCTTTTCGGCAGCTTCTTCGGATTCCGTCAACTGCCCTTCGGTCAGCGGCACGAAGCCGAGCGATTCGGCGACCGAGTTGACGTTTTCGAGGTAGTACTCGATGAACGCCTTGACCTCGGGCTTCTGCAGCGCCTGCTCGCTCGGGTACATGAACAGCGGCCGGCTCAGCGGGGCGTAGGAACCGTCCTGGGCCGTTTCGACCGACGGCAGCACACAGCCTTTGCCGTTGTCGACTTCCAGCGCTTTCAGGTTGCCTTCGTTCTCGGTGTAGAAGGAGAAGCCGGCGTAGCCCATGCCGCCGGGCGAGCCCTCGACGCCTTTGACCGTGGCGTTATCGTCCTCGCCGACGTTGTTGTAGTCCTTGCGGCTGACGCCCTCTTCGCCGTTGATCGATTCGGTGAAGTAGTCGAAGGTCCCCGAGTCGGTGCCGGGGCCGAACAGCGCCAGCTCCTCGTCGAATTCCTCTTCCAGGCCTGGGATCTCGCTCCAGTTGGAGATCTTCGAATCGGGGCCCCAGACGTCGCTGAGCTGCTCCACCGTGAGGCAGGTGACCGGGTTCTCGTTGTTGATCATCACGGTCAGGGCGTCGGTGGCGACGTGGACCTCCTCGTAGCCGACCCCGTCCTTCTTGCAGGCTTCCACCTCTTCGGGCTCGATCGCCCGCGAGGCATCGCTGATGTCGGTCTCGCCGGCGCAGAATTTTTCGAAGCCGCCGCCGGTGCCGGAGGTCCCGACCGTCACCCGGACGTCGGAGTTTTCGGTCATGAACTGCTCGGCGACCGCTTCGGTCAACGGCGCCACGGTGCTGGACCCGTCGATGCGAATCGAGCCCGACAGGTCTCCTCCCCCGCCGCTGGCGCTGGAACTGTCGTCGTCGCTTCCGCAAGCCGCCACCCCTAGTACGAGGATGGCCGCGGAGGCGAGGACCGCGAGCCACTTAGAGCTAGTCACTCTGTCTCCTTCTGGTTGGTTCACTGAGGTTGCCGGCCGTAGGCCGAAGTGGGAGGACACTCGCAGCGGCCACCGAGCACCTTGTTACGCCTGTGTGTCGAGGATGTAAAAAAGATGTAAAGAGCCCCTGCTGGAGCCCATGCCAGCAACTTCAGCCGTCCGGCGAGAAGCGGTAGCCGATGCCGTTGTGGGTGTGGATCAGGCGCATCTCCGGCAGCGCCTCGCCAAGCTTGGCGCGGAGGCGGCTGACGTAGACGTCGACCGAACGATCGTCGCGGCGCGGCTGGCTCCCCCAGACCTCTGTGAAGAGCTCCTCGCGAGTCATGATTCGCTGCGGGTGGGAGGCGAGGGTGACGAGCAACTGCAGCTCGCGCATCGTCAAGCTGAGGGGGCGGCCGTCGACCAGGGCCGCGTGCTCCTCGGGACGAATCTCCAGGCGGCCGTCGAGGTGCTGCGCCGGATGCTCACTGCCGATCGCCATGATCGCCGAGCATGGCGATCGGGGTAGAAACGGCGGTTATCCGGCCGTGAAGCTGCTGTGAACGACCTGTGAAACCGGCTCGGGCGCGACTTCGGGCAACGGCACGGGGGCCGGCAGCGGTGGCGGCTTCACCGTCCCGTCGAGCGGCTCGGGGTCGAAGCGGTAGCCGACGCCGAAGTGGGTGTGGATGTAGCCCCAGCCGGGCGAGCGCTTCTCCAGCTTCTGGCGCAGCTTGCGAATGAAGACGTCTACGGAGCGATCGCCGTGGGCCATCGCGTAGCCCCAGACCCGCTGGTAGATGGTCTCGCGCTCGAGCACCTGGCCCTTGACCTCGGCCAGCAGGTGCAGGAGCTCGAACTCGCGGCGGGTGAGGTCGAGGCTGTTGCCGGCGACGAAGGCCTGGAACTGGTCCGGCCGGATCTCCAGGTCGCCGGCGACGAGCGGACCGGACTCCGTCTCGGCGCGGCTGCGACGGCGGCGGCGCGAGACCGCTTCCACCCTGGCCATCGCCTCCTCCGGATGGCACGGCTTGGTGATCCAGTCATCGACGCCGAGGCGCAGGCCGCGAACGCGCTGGGCAACCGTGGAGCGGCCGGTGCAGACGACGACGCCGAGGTCCGGCAGCATCCCGCAGACCCGCTCCAGGTAGGCCCATCCCTCTTCACCGAGCACCCCGGGATCGACCAGCAGCGCGCTCAGCTTCATCGCGACGAGCTCCTCCGGCGGCAGGGCGCTGGAAACTACGCGCAGCTGCCAGTTGGCAACGTCGGCGCGCTTGGAGAGCACGGTGAGGAAGCCGCTGTCGTTATCGATGACGGCGAGGCGGACGATGGGGCGATTGTAGGCCCCCGGGGCGCCGGAAGTCCCTGCGTTCACAGGATTTTCACAGCTGGATCGTCGCCAATTGCGGGATTAGGAGATCGCGCCGCTGGCCGCGAGGGCGAGGACAAGCACGCCGAGCGCGATCCGGTAGACGACGAAGACCTCCAGCGTGTGGGTGCTGAGGTAGCGCAGCAACCAGGCGATCGCGGCGTACCCGGTGACGAAGGCGACGAGCGTGGCGATCGCCGTCGCCCCGGCCGAGGCGCCGCCGTCCTCGCCGATCTTGCGCAGCTCGAAGAGGCCGCTCAGGACCACGGCCGGGACCGAGAGCAGGAACGAGTAACGGGCGGCGGCGACCCGGTCGAAGCCGCGAAAGAGGCCGGCCGAGATCGTCGCCCCCGAGCGCGAGACGCCGGGAACCAGCGCCAGCGCCTGCGCCATGCCGACGACGAGGCCGTCGCGGCCGTTCATCTCGGTCAGGGCCCGCTGCTGGGAACCGACCCGCTCGGCGAGGACCATCACGAAGGAGAAGAGGATGAGCGCCGAGCCGATCAGGTAGAGGCTGCGGGCGCCGGACTCGATCTGGTTGCTGAAGAGGAGACCGCAGATCGAGATCGGAATCGTGCCGAGGACGATGAACCAACCCAGCTTGGCGTCCTGGCTGCTCCGGCGGATCGGCACCCGCAGCTCGCGCAGCCAGGCGATGGCGATGCGCCAGAGGTCGGCGCGGAAGTAGATCAGGACCGCCGCCATCGTCCCCAGCTGGATCACCGCGGTGAAACCGGCGCCGGGATCGGGCCAGCCCAGCAGCGCCGGCACGATGCGCAAATGGCCGCTGGAGGAGATCGGCAGGAACTCGGTCAGCCCCTGGACGAGGCCGAGGACGATGGCCTCGACGGCACTCATGGCGGCGCATCCTATGGCGCCGCTCGGGTGCGCTAGATTCCCGCTCGTGAAGCGCACCGTGCCAGTCCTCCTCTCGGTCCTGACGGCGATGCTCGTCCTCGCCCCGGCGGCGATGGCCGAGAACGGCGTCGGCCTCGCCGGGCCGACGACCGACAAGACCGTCACTTTCTTCTGCTTCGGCGTGATCGCCTTCTTCGCCCTGGTCCCGATCGTGATGTCGCTGATCCAGGGCCGCCTCGAGAAGCGCAAGGAACAGCGGCGCAGCGACCTGCAGCGCTACGGCTGACAGCCGGTCAAGACAGCCGGAAACCGCTTAAGAGGCGTTTCTCGGTCTCCCCCTCGATCTTCGCCACGACTTCGACCCGGCCCTCCAGCGGCGTGCCGCGGATCTTCGTGGCCAGGAGGTCGTCGACCTGGAAGATCCCCGCGGAGTTGTTGAGCTCGATCTCGATCCGCACCGGCCGCTCCTCGCCGGCCTCGATCCGCACCTCGTCGATCGCCGCGGCGGAGATCGAGTGGATCCCCTCCTGCCCCGCCTCGAGCGGGATGCGGCTGCGTCCCTGGGCCATGTCGAGCGCGTCGGCGACGCGGACGACGCCGGCCTCGACCGTGTAGGGCTGGCCGCGGCGGCGGTGGCCGATGATCGCGTGCAGGACCTCGGAGGCAACGACGGTTCGCTCCGGCTGCCGGTAGGAGCCAGTGAGCAGTCGATCAAGAGCGCCGTTGGCCAGAAACAGCGAGTAAGCCTCATGGTCGGCGCGGTGGATCGACATGCCGACGTCGTGCAGCAGGGCGCCCCCCGCCACCACCACCTCCGCGTCGCGGTCCTTCATCCCATGGTCACTGACCATCGAGGGCTCCACCCCCGACTTGACAAGCAGCCGCAGCAATCGCAGGGCGATGTTGAGGACGATCTGCATGTGGACCCAGGAGTGGTCCGACATGCCCAGCCGCTCCGACTGCACCTGGGTCATGTACCACCAGGCCCGCACCTGCTCGTCGGAGTTGACCGCGTCGAGGAAGCTCTCGAGCTTGCGGTTGCCGCGGGTCGGTGCCCGGACTTTGGCCTCGGCTATGGCCTCTTTGGGGGGCTTACGGGTCGGGCCAGCGGGGTCCGGCGTGGGGACTGGCTCGGTCATGCGGGCCATCGTAGGGGAGGGGTCGGGTGCCTCACGGGAGGGGTCCGGCACCCCTCCCTGCTCAACTTTTTTGACATCGGGGGTGGCCGTCCGAGGGCCGAGTCAGCAAAAAAGTACAAGCCGCAGGGAGGGGT
>DASTNW010000054.1:0-17825 GCA_035762685.1 Solirubrobacterales bacterium
GCGCAAGATTCCCCACTGCTGCCTCCCGTAGGAGTCTGGGCCGTGTCTCAGTCCCAGTGTGGCTGATCGTCCTCTCAGACCAGCTACCCATCGTTGCCTTGGTAGGCCGTTACCCCACCAACAAGCTAATGGGCCGCGAGCTCCTCCCAATGCGGAGGCCGAAGCTTCCTTTAGTACACAGGCTTAAACCTGAGCACCACATCCGGTATTAGCCCGAGTTTCCTCGGGTTGTCCCGGTCATCGGGGCAGATTACTCACGTGTTACTCACCCGTTCGCGGCTTAGCCCCAGGGCAAGCCCTGGTTCGTCGCACCACTTGCATGTGTTAAGCACGCCGCCAGCGTTCGTCCTGAGCCAGGATCAAACTCTCCGTGAAAGTACTTCTACAGAGAGCCTGTCATGCCTTAGTGGCCGCCGGGTACACAAGTACGGCGGCCGGTATGACGAGGTAAATCAGACCATCCGGCACGCTGACGTGACCGAATGGATCGGGCTCAAACAATCCGCAGGCCGTTGATTGCCTACGGAGTGCACGCTGCTCAGTTTTCAAAGACCGCTGCGCCTCTGCGGCGGGTCTCGCCGCTCTTCACGCATGGGGCACCACGAGGGAGCCCCAGAAGGACGGGGGAGTATAGCGCTGTGGCGGCGGTTTGCCTAGTGCCCAGCTGGGCACTAGGCGGCGCCGTCCGCGAGCTTGACGAAACGCCGCTTGCCCGCCTGCAGGATCTGGCCCTCCAGCTTGCCCGCTTCCTCCTCGAGCAGATCGCCGGGCCAGGGCTCCCCACCGAGCTTGACCGCGCCCTGTTGGATCAGCCGCCGCGCCTCGCTGGCGCTGATCCCAAAGGCCTCGGCCATCAGCCGCGGCAGATGGACCATGTCGTCGCGACCGGCCGCGAAGTCGTCGAGCCGGAGCTCGGGGACGTCGTCGGGGACGCCCTTGTCGACGAAGACGCGGTTGAAGTGCGCCTCTGCCGTCGCCCCCGTGCCCTCGCCGTGGAAGCGGTCGACCACGCGCCGCGCCAGCTCGCGCTTGGCCTCGTTCGGCGGTCGCTGCGGCGGCTCGGCGCCGAGCAGCAGCCGGTAGTAGTCCTCCATCGCCGCGTCGGGGACGCTCATCAGCCGCCCGAACATCTCCTCCGGAGCGTCGGTGACGCCGACGTAGTTGCCGAGCGACTTGCTCATCTTCTGGACGCCGTCGGTGCCGACCAGGATCGGCATCGTCAGGACCGACTGCGGCGACTGCCCGTAGGCCGTCTGCAGGTCGCGCCCGAACAGCAGGTTGAACTTCTGGTCGGTCCCCCCCAGCTCGAGGTCGGCCTCGACCGCGACCGAGTCGTAGCCCTGCAAGAGCGGGTAGAGCAGCTCCAGGGCCGCGATCGGCTGCCCCGCCGCCAGCCGCTTCTGGAAGTCGTCGCGCTCGAGCAACCGGGCCACGGTCGTCTGCGCCAGCAGGCCGAGCAGGGCCTCCGGCTCCATCCGCAGCCACTCGCTGTTGAAGCGGACCTCGGTCCGCTCACGATCGAGGACCTTGAAGGCCTGCTCCTGGTAGGTGGCGGCGTTGGCCTCGATCTCGGCCGGCTCGGGTAGCGGCCGAGCGCTGGAGCGGCCGCTCGGGTCGCCGACCCGGGCGGTGAAATCGCCGATGATCAGGACGACGGTGTGACCGGCGTCCTGGAACTCGCGCAGCTTCTCCAGGACGACCGTGTGACCGAGGTGGATGTCGGCGGTGGTCGGGTCGATGCCGAGCTTCACGCGCAGCGGTCGCCCCGCGGACAACTGCTGCTCGAGCCGGTCCGCCGGCAGCACCTCCACCGCGTTACGCGTCAGATCGCCCATTTGGCGAATGCTAGACTGCCGCCTTCGCTCGGCGCGCCGATCCGCTCGTCGGGCCTCTTCTCTTCTCGATGGCCGTCCTAGGACTAAAGCGCCGGCAGAATGGCGGCGGCGACGTTCCGCCCACGCCCCCGGCTCCGCCGATCGCACCCGCCTCGCCGGCACCGCCGGAACGGCGCAAGCCGCGCCTGAAGAAGCTGCGCGTCCTCTTCGTCCTGCTCGGCCTCGGGATCCTGGCCATGGTCTCGATGGTCTTCGGGATGATGGCGGCGGTCTCCCAGGACCTGCCCGCGATCTACAACTTCGCCCAGTACAAGGCCTCGAAAAACAGCGAGGTCTACGACGCCAACGGCGAACCGATCGGCACCCTGACCAGCGACCAGAACAAAATCCTCCTCAACTCCGGGCAGATCTCCCCCAACGTCAAGAACGCGGTGGTGGCGATCGAGGACGCGCGCTTCTACGAGCACAGCGGCGTCGACTTCCAGGGCATCGGCCGCGCCCTGGTCAAAGACATCCTCAGCCAGAGCGCCGCCCAGGGCGCCTCGACGATCACCGAGCAGTTCGTCAAGAACGCGCTCGAAGCCCAGGACACCCGCACCCTCTTCGTCAAGTTCAAGGAGGCGGCGCTGGCCTACCGCCTCGAGCGCCACTGGAGCAAGGACAAGATCCTCACCCAGTACCTGAACACGATCTACTTCGGCGAGGGCGCCTACGGGATCGAGGCCGCCGCCCGCACCTTCTTCGGCGCCGCCCACCCGGGCTGCGGCACCCCCACCCAGCCCTGCGCCTCGGTCCTCGAGCCCTGGGAGGCGGCGACGCTGGCGGCCAGCATCTCCTCCCCCTCCGCCTACGACCCCAAGGTCTACCCGGAAAACTCGCTCAACCGGCGCAACCTGGTGCTGGAACGGATGTACGAACAGGGCTACATCTCGCAGGAACAGCTCGAGGAAGGGACCAAGCAGGCGCTGCCCTCGCCCGACGACATCGAGCCGCCCACCCTCGACTCCAGGGCCCCCTACTTCACCGCCTATCTGCGCCAGCAGCTGGTCGAACGCTACGGCGCCTCGAAGGCCTTCTTCGGCGGCCTCAAGGTCAAGTCGACCCTCGACCTCGGCCTCCAGGAAGCGGCCGAAGAAGCGGTCAACTCCTACCTCGGCTACTCGCCGGCGACCGCCTCGGTGGTCGTGATCGACAACCGCAACGCCGGCATCAAGGCGATGGTCGGCGGTCCCGACTTCGAGACCAGGCCCTTCAACCTGGCGACCCAGGGCCACCGCCAGCCGGGCTCTTCGATCAAGCCGTTCACGCTCCTGACCGCGTTGGAAGAGGGCATCTCGCCGGAAACGGTCTACGAATCGGCGCCGCAGGTGTTCCACTTCGGCAAGAACGGCCAGGAAGTCTTCGAGGTCACCAACGACGGCGATCTCTACGCCGGATCCTGCTCGATCATCTGCGCCACGACCAACTCCGACAACTCGGTCTACGCCCAGCTCGCGCTCGAGGGCCTGAAGGGCAAGACGGTCTCCGACCGCACCCGCTCGATCGCCGCGACGATCCACAAGGCCGGCTACGACGACCCGATCTCGACCAACCCGGCGATGGTGCTCGGCGGAGTCGACCCCGGCGTCACCCCGCTCGGGTGGGCCTACGCCTACACCACGATCGGCAACGACGGCGACCGGGTCAGCGGCTCGCTGGCGCCGCGGCCCGGCGACAGCCCCGTCTCCTACACCCAGGTCACCGACAAGGACGACCAGACGATCAAGGGCGGCGACAACGACTCCACCCATGAACAGGTCTTCGACCAGGGCACGACCGAAGAAGCGAAGCGGATCCTGGAAACGGTCGTCTCCAGCGGCACCGGCACCAACGCCCAGATCGGCGCCGAAGGCCAGTGGGGCAAGACCGGCACCACCGAGAACAACGGCGACGCCTGGTTCTGCGGCGGCATTAGCGACGAAGCCACCGCCTGCGTCTGGGTCGGCTACCCCGACTCGACGACGCCGATGACCACCCTCTACAACGGCGGCCCGGTGATGGGCGGCACCTTCCCGGCCCTGATCTGGGCCAGCGTGATGTCCGCCTGGGAGGAGATCAAGGCCAACCGCGCTGCCGAAAAGGAGGCGCGGAAAGCGGCCAAGGAGAACGGCGAAGACTTCGAGTCCGGCGAATACGAACCCTACGTGCCGTCCGAATCGGGCGGGGAATACGAAGCGACGCCGGAAGGCGAAGAAAGCGCGCCGGCGACGGAAGGGGCTGCGCCCGAAGCCGAAGCGGCACCGGAAGCGGCCCCAGAAGCCACGCCCGAAGCCGCCCCGGAAACGGGCGGTGGCGGCGGCGTCACCGCCGGCTAGACCTTCCTAGGGACTGCCGCAGTACCCGCAGCGCGGGGTGCCGACCCGGCGCTCTTCCTGGCAGCTCGTGCAGTTGGAGACCACGGCTCGTCCGCACCCCTCGCAGTGGGGCTTGTCGCGATGGGGGAACCCGCAGAACGGGCACTCGCCACGACGGACCCGCCGCGCCGGAACCCGTTTGGCGAGGAAGCGCTGCAGGGCCACGAACGCGACCAGGGTCAGGGCCACTCCGACGATCGAGATCGCCAGCGGCCCGACCTCGTCGAACTCGAGGTAGCTGTCGGTGTAGTCCGTGGCCATGACGCAGGCGAGGACCGCGGTGGCGCCGATCCAGGCAAGCGCGGCGGGGAGATAACGCGAGTTCCGCGACCGCAGGCGACCAAGCAGCCGGTAGGCCCCTCCGAGCATCAGGACCAGCAGGCCCAGGCGCAGGAAGAAGACGATCCGGTCGTGCCGGGCCTGGTCTTCGTCAGCGCGCTCTGCCGCGTCCTGGCGCAGCTCCGTGAGCCGGTCCTGCGCCGCCACCGCCGGCGGACGCGTCCGCACCTCCGCGGCGCTGGCGGTCGCCAGCTCCCGTGAGGCCGCAGCGAGCCCAGCGCGGGCGGACTCGTATTCCGCGCGCAGCTCTGCCGACGGTTCGCCGGCGTCCAGCGCCGTGCGGTAGGCCTCGCGCCGGAGCTCCAATCCGCGCACGGCCGCCCGCCGCTCCGACTGGGCCGCCCGGACCGAGCGGCTCGCCTGCCGGTGGTCCTGGATCGCCGAGAGTTCCTCGGCACCGACGAGCTCCTGGGCCGCAGGGTAGACGTGGTCCTTCTCCGCGACGACCTCGTCGAGCTTGAAGTAGCCCCAGATGGCGCCGATGGCGATGAAGACCGCCAGGACGACGGCGAGGACCTTCTCGCTGCCACTGGTCTCGATCTCGCCGTCTCCCACCCGGCTGCCCGCCGGCCGGGGCCGGCTTTTGCTCTCGCTCATCATGCCTCTCCTTTTCTGCCGCCGTGAGGCGGACTCGTCTTGGGGCGAAGCTCGATCACCAGCTCGCAGTCGAGGGCCGCGGCTATGCGCGCAAGGGTGTCGATCCGAGGCGGCCTCGCTCCTCGCTCGACCCGGGCGATCGCCGACTGCGTCGTCCCGCAAAGCTCGGCCAGCTCGCGCTGGGAGACCCCCCAGGCCTTCCGCCGCTCCGCGACGCGCTCCGCGATCAGGCCGAACAGCTCCCGATCGCCGGGGTCGCCTGAACCGCGAACGGCCTCGCGCAGTGACGCGAGGCGGTCGTCCAGCCGACCGGAAGGCTTGGCACTGGGTCTGGCCATAGCAAGATTGCTATGTATAGCAGAGTTGCTATCTATCTACGGGCGCGGCCGCGAAACGAAATCACTGCCCGCGGCGCAGAAGCGCCAGGGGCGGTCGACCGCTTTGGTGATCCCGATTCGGGGGCCGGTGACGACCTCGGGCGCCTCGCCCTCGGGCGGCAGCAAGAGGAAGGGGTCGCGGCCGAGGTCGACGCCGTTCTGCCCGAGGTCGATCCCGAGCGCCTCGGTCAGCTTGCCGGGGCCAGAGCAGAGCTCGCCGTCGGGGCGCTCGCCGCGGCGGGCCCGCATCGTCTCCAGGCCGGCGGTCGGCTCCAGCGCCCGGACCAGCACCGCCGCCGCTTCGCCTTCGGGTTCGGCGACCGCGTTGAAGAGGCTGTGGATGCCGTAGGAGAGGTAGACGTAGGCGCGGCCGGGCGGCCCGAACAGCACCTCGGTCCGGTCGGTCAGCCCGACGTAGGCGTGGCAGGCGGGATCGTCGCGCTCGTAGCTCTCGGTCTCGACGAATCGTGCCGCCGACGCCGTCGAAGAAGAGTCGGCAACCGACCAGGTCGCGGGCCACCTCGTGCACCGAGCGCGCGAAGAACGCGCGCTCCAGCCGATGGGCCTCAGGCGTCCGCGATTTGGACGTTTGCGGCCCGTCGACCGTCAAGAGCGCTCGTCGCGGACCCGCGCCTCGACCGCGGCCAGGGTCTCCCGGGCCTCGTCGAGCTGTGCCGCCAGCGGCGCCGAGCCGGTGCCGCCGGCGATCCGCTTCGACTCCAGCCAACTGCTGCGCTGGAGCACCTCGTAGTAGGCGTCGTCGAGGTGCTCGGAGTGCCGCCGCACCTCCTCCGGCTTCAGCTCCGAGAGCGAGCGGCCGCTCTCGACCGCGTCGCGGACGATGCCACCGACGATGCCGTGGGCCTCGCGGAACGGGACGCCACGGCGGACGAGCAGGTCCGCGACCTCGGTCGCCGCCAGCATCTCGTCGCCGGAGGCCTCCTCCAGCCGCTCGCGGTCGAAGGCGATCCCGGCCAGCATCCCCGCGGTCGCGTCGAGGCAGGCCTCGACCGTGTCGATCGCGTCGAAGAGCGGCTCCTTGTCCTCCTGCATGTCCTTGCCGTAGGTCAGCGGCAGCGCGTGCATGACGCCGAGCAGGGTCGCGTAGGAGGCGGCCACCCGCGGCGACTTGGCGCGCAGCAGCTCGGCCGAGTCCGGGTTCACCTTCTGCGGCATGATCGACGAGCCCGAGGAGAAAGTCTCGTCGAGTTCGCAGAAGCCGAACTCGGTACTCGACCAGATGACGATTTCCGAGCCGAGCCGCGAGAGGTGCATCGAGCAGGCTGAGGCCGCGGCGAGGTAGTCGAGGACGAAGTCGCGGTTGGAGGAGCCGTCGATCGAGTTGTGGCTGACGTGCTCGAAGCCGAGGTCGTCGGCTACCGCCTCGCGGTCGATCTCCCAGTTGACGCCCGCCAGGGCGCCGGAGCCGAGCGGCATCACGCTGGCGCTGTCGAGCGCGAACTGGAAGCGGAGGACGTCGCGGGCGAGCATCCAGAAGTAGGCGAGCAGGTGGTGGCCGAGGTAGACCGGCTGGGCGCGCTGGAGGTGGGTGTAGCCGGGCATGGCCCAGTCGCGGTGGGCCAGGGCCAGGGCCAGCAGCCGCTCCATCGTCGCCCCGCAGAGCTCGATCGCCCGCAGCGAGTGCGCCTGCACGACCATCGCCACGTCGGTGGCGACCTGGTCGTTGCGCGAGCGGCCGGTGTGGAGCTTGCCGGCAAGCGGCCCGATCTCCTCGCCGAGCAGCCGCTCGATCGCCATGTGGATGTCCTCGTCGGCGTCCTCGAACCGGAAGCCGTGCTCGGCCATGCGCGCGCGGACGCGCTCCAGTCCGGCGTCGATCTGCTCCAGCTCGCCGTCGTCGAGGACGCCGACCCGGCGCAGGCCGCGCGCGTGGGCGCGCGACTGGTCGATGTCGTAGATCGCAAGCTGCCAGTCGAAGGGCAGCGAGCGGTTGAGGCGCCAGAAGCGCGGGTCGGGGTCTTTGCGGAAGCGGGCCATGAGGCGCGCGATTATCCCGTGATCGCGCTCTGACCGAGGGCTGCGGCGAGCTCCTGACAGACACGGTCCACCTCGGCCTCGCTGATCGCCGGGAAGAAGGGCAGCGCCAACGAGTGGGCCGAGGCCGCTTCGGCGACCGGGAACTGGCCCTCGCGGTGGCCGAGCTCGCGCAGGTGCGGGAAGAGGTGGATGCAGGGCAGGTAGGCCTTACTGGCGATGCCCCGCTCGGCCAGGCGGGCGATCGTCGCGTCGCGGTCGACTCCGGGGTCGAGGCGGACGACGTAGACGAACCAGCTACGCCGCTCTTCTCCCCTGCCCGGGCTCGGCGGCTCGACCCGCTCGAGGCCGGAGAGGCGCTGCGCGTAGAGCGCTGCGACCTCGGCCCGCCGCGCCAGCAGCGAGTCGAGCCGCTCGACCTGGGCGACGCCGAGCGCCGCCGCGAGGTCGGAGAGGCGGTAGTTGAAGCCGAGCCCGCCGTGGTCGAGCCAGCCCATGTCGGCGGCCCGGCCCTGGTTGCGCTCGCTGCGCAGCCGAGCGGCGACTCCGGGGCCGCTGGGGACGATCATCCCGCCCTCGCCCGTGGTCATCTGCTTGTTGGCGTAGAAGGCGAAGGTCGCGAGGTTGCCGCGGCTGCCCACCGCCCTGCCCTCGGAGTCGACGGCGCCGATCGCCTCGCAAGCGTCCTCGAGGACGCCGAGACCGTGGCGGGAGGCAAGCGCCTCGAGCTCCGGCATCGCCGCCGGATAACCGAAGATGTGGACCGGCAGGAGCCCGCGCGTGCGCTCCCCCACCGCCGCCTCGGCGGTGGCCGGGTCGAGGTTGAGCGTGACCGGGTCGACGTCGCAGAAGACCGGCCTGGCCCCCTCGTAGAGCAGGCAGTTGGCCGAGGCGACGAAGCTGAGGGGACTGGTCAGCACCTCGTCGCCGGGGCCCCAGCCCAGCGCCCGCACCCCGAGGTGCAGGGCGGTGGTGCCGCTGGAGACCGCGACCGCGTCCTCGACCCCGAGCCAGCCCGCCAGCTCGCGCTCGAAGCGCTCGCCCGTCGGGCCCAGCGAAAGCCGGCCTGAGCGCAGCACCTCGAGCACGAGCTCCTCCTCGCGGGCGCCGAGCTCGGGCCGGGCGAGCGGGATCTCCTCCGCGCTCACTGGAACGCGTACTCCAGCGAATCGACCAGCGCCTCCCAGGAGGCCTCGATGATGTTCTCCGAGACGCCGATCGTCCCCCACTCGCGTCCGTCGCCGGCGGAATCGAGCAGGACGCGGGTGACCGCCCCGGTGCCGTGGGCTTCGTCGAGGATGCGGACCTTGTAGTTGGTCAGCTCGATGTCCGCCAGGTGCGGGTAACGGTCGGCGATCGCGCCGCGCAGGGCGCGATCGAGGGCGTTGACCGGGCCGTTGCCCTCGGCCACCCGCAGGTAGCGCTCGCCGTCGACCTCGACCTTGATCGTCGCCTCGGTCTCGACGCCGCCGTCGGCCCGCTTCTCGGTGACGACGCGGAAGCTTTCGAGCTTGAACAGGGGCTTGTAGCTGCCGGCCTCGCGCCGCAGCAGCAGCTCGAAGGACGCCGGCGCCGCCTCGTAGTGGTAGCCCCGGTGCTCCATCTCCTTCAACCGCTCGACCGCCCGCGCCGCCGCCGCGTCGTCGAGCTCGAGGCCCGAGCGCTCGGCCTGGCTGCGCACCGTCGCCTTGCCGGCCAGCTCGGAGGCGAGGACCTCGCGCTCGTTGCCGACCAGGGCCGGGTCGAGGTGCTCGAAGGTGCTGGCGTCGGCGGCGACCCCGGCCGCGTGCATCCCCGCCTTGTGGGCGAAAGCGTTGCGGCCGACGTAGGCGCGGTTGGGGTCCGAGGCCATGTTGCAGACCTCGTCCAAGTAGTGGGCTGTCGTCGTCAGGCTCGCGAGCTGCGCCGGCGCGACCACGTCGAAGCCCATCTTCAGCTGCAGCGCCGGCAGGATCGAGGCCAGGTTGGCATTGCCGCAGCGCTCGCCGTAGCCGTTGACGCAGCCCTGGACCAGCCTCGCCCCCGCCCCGACGGCGGCCAGCGCGTTGGCTACCGCGCACTCGGCGTCGTTGTGGGTGTGGATGCCGATCTCGATCGCGTCCCCCAGTGCGGCGACGGCGGCGCCGGTCGCCTCGGCGACGAAGCCCGGCAGGCTGCCGCCGTTGGTGTCGCAGAGGGTGACGTTCTCGGCCCCGGCCTCGGCGGCGGCCCGCACGCATTCCAGCGCGTAGGCGGCGTCGTCACGGTAGCCGTCGAAGAAGTGCTCGGCGTCGAAGACGGGGCGCTTGCCCTGTCCGCGGCAGAAGGCGATCGAGTCGGAGATCATCGCCAGGTTCTCCTCGCGCGAGACCCGGATCACCTTCTCCAGGTGCAGGCCCCAGCTCTTGCCGACCAGGCAGACGACCGGCGCGAAGGAGGAGACCAGGACGGCCAGCGCCTCGTCGTCCTCGGCGCTGCGGTCGCGGCGCCGGGTCATCCCGAAGGCGGCGACCGTCGAGTTGGCGAGCTCCAGCTCGGAGAGCCGCTCGAACAGCTCCATCTCCTTCGGGTTGCTGCTGGGAAAGCCGGCCTCGACGAAGTGGACGCCGAGCGCGTCGAGCGCTCGCACCACGTTCAGCTTCTCGCCGACCGAGAGCGACATCCCCTTGCCGCCCATGCCGTCACGCAAGGTCGTGTCGTAGAGCTTCACCTGTTCCATTTGCTGCCTTTCGAGTCGGAAGATCGGGATGGCCCTTGACGGGCCGTCTGCACGGCAGCGCCGCGCCAGCCGCTAGGCGGCTGCGGTAATTCGCCCGATTGACTCGAAGTGAAGGCGCATCAGGAGCTCACTTTACTCGGCGCGTCGACCCCGGCCGGGGCCTCGACGAAGTCGAGCCACTCCAGGTACTCCTCGGCACGGCCGTAGAGCGCGTCCTGGAATTTGGCCTGGATGTGGCGGGTGATCTCGCCCGGCTCGCCGAGCGGGTGGTCGTCGATCTCGCGCACCGGCACCAGCTCCGCCGCGGTCCCGGTCAGGAAGACCTCCTCGGCCAGGTAGAGCTCGGCCCGGGCGACGTCGCGCTCGACCACGGTGTAACCGAGGTCGCGGGCGATCTGGATCACCGATTTGCGGTTGATCCCGTCGAGGATCGCGGCGACGTGCGGCGGCGTGACGATCTCGCCGTCGCGGACGAGGAAGATGTTCTCGCCCGAGCCCTCGCAGACGAAGCCGCGCTCGTCAAGCAGGATTGCCTCTTCGTAGCCGGCTTTCTGCGACTCGGTCTTGGCGAGGATCGAGTTGAGGTACTGGCCGGAGGCCTTGGCGTGCGGGATCAGGCCCGCGCCGCTGATCCGCCGCCAGCTCGAGACCTTGGCGCGGATGCCGTGGCGGGCGCCGTCCTCGCCCAGGTAGACCCCCCAGGGGAAGGCGGCGATGATCACGTCGATCGGGGCGTCGGTGGCGTAGAGGCCGAGGTTGCCGTAGCCGCGAAAGGCGAGTGGGCGGATGTAGCAGGAGCCGAGCTCGTTGCGCCGGACCAGCTCGTGAGTGGCCTGGCGGAGCTGCTCCGTCGTGTAGGGCAGGTCCAGGTAGTAGAGCCCCGCCGACTTGCGCAGCCGGTCGAGGTGATCGTGGTGGCGGAAGACGGCCGGCCCGCGCTCGGTCTCGTAGCAGCGGACGCCCTCGAAGACGCCGGTGCCGTAGTGCAGCGCGTGGCTGAGCACGTGCACCTTGGCGTCCTCCCAGGGCACGAACTCGCCGTTATGCCAAATCAACTCCGCCGTCTCCATGTTGGGGAAGTATGCCCGATCAAACGAAGGTCTTCACCCCCAGGGCCGCGAATCACGGCCGAAAGCAAGACGACGAGGAGGGTCAGTCCATGAGTTCACGCCTTCGCCCGAAAATCACCTACTCGAACGCGATCGCGACGATCGCGCTCTTCATCGCCCTCGGCGGCGCCGCCGTCGCCGCCGGGCTGCCGAAAAAGAGCGTCGGGCCCCAACAACTGAAACGCGGCGCGGTCACCGCCGCCGCGATCCGCAAAGCGGCTGTTACCAGCGGCAAGCTGGCACCGAAATCGGTGATCGCCGGCAAGCTCGGGGCCAACGCCGTGCTGCCGGGGAATCTCGGCAACGGCATCATCGGCACCGAGAAGCTCGGCGACGGCGCGGTGATTGCCAGCAAGATCAAGAACGGCGTCGTCACCGCGAACAAACTGGCGAACAGCGCCGTGACCACGCCGAAGCTGGCGGACGGGTCGGTGACGGCGGCGAAGCTCGCCCAGGGCGTCCCTCCCCTGCCGGAAACGCTGCCCTCGGGCCAGACCGAGCGGGGGTTGCTGGAAATCGGCGGCAACACGACCTTTACCCGCACGGGGACCAGCTTCCCGATCCAGCTCGCCTTCCTCCCGCAGGGCCACATCCTCGAAGTCGGGCAGAGCACCCCGCAGTGCCCCGGCCGCACGTTCAAAAACCATGGCCACCAGACCCCCGAAGCCGCCCCCGGTCATCTCTGCCTCTATATCGCGCTGAAACAGGGGAAAGGTGCGGACCTGGCGCTGACCAGCGCTATCGACACGTCTCTCGGGTTCGGCGTCGAAGCCGCCTTCCAAGAACCGGTCAAAGAAAACCTGATTTTGGCCTTCTGGGCGGTGACGGCGCCCTAGCGGCGCCTCGCCATCAGCTCGAGGCGCTGAGCGCCTCGAGGACCGCGTCGGTCATCTCCGCGGTCCCGACCTCGACCTCGGCGGGGACGTCTGGCAACGGCGGCGTTGCCAGAGTCCCCGCCGCCAGGTCGGGGGTGCGCAGGCCGCGCTCGAGGACCGTGTCGACCGCCGCCTCGATCCGCCCGGCCTCGTCGGGCCGGCCGAGGCCGTGGCGCAGCATCATCGCCGCCGAGAGGAAGGTCGCGAGCGGGTTGGCGACGCCTTTGCCGGCGATGTCGGGGGCGGAGCCGTGGACCGGCTCGAACAGTCCCGGGGCGCCGTCGGCGCCAAGGCTGGCGGAGGGCAGCATGCCCAGCGAGCCGGTCAGCATCGCCGACTCGTCGCTGAGGATGTCGCCGAAGAGGTTCTCGGTGACGATCACGTCGAACGCGGCCGGGCGCGAGACGAGCTGCATCGCTGCGTTGTCGACCAAGAGGTGGTCGAGGGCGACGTCGTCGTAGTCGGGCGCGATACCGGTGACGACCTCGCGCCAGAGCCGCGAGGTCTCCAGCACGTTGGCCTTGTCGACCGACGTGACCCGCGGTGGCCTCCCCGAGCTCTCGCCGCGGCGGCGCGCCGCTTCGAAGGCGGTGCGGGCGATCCGCTCGATTTCCTCGACCGTGTACTCGCAGGTGTCGTGGGCGCTGTCGCCGTCGCGGCCGCTGTCGCCGAAGTAGATGCCGCCGGTCAGCTCGCGGACAACCAGGAGGTCGGTGCCGGCGATCCGCTCCTCGCGCAGCGGGCTGGCGCCGACCAGAGCGGGGCTGGGCCGCACCGGGCGCAGGTTGGCGTAGAGGCCCATGCCCTTGCGCAGGCCGAGCAGGCCCTGCTCCGGGCGCGGAGCGTCCGGGTCCGTCGTGTCCCATTTCGGCCCGCCCACGGCGCCGAGCAGGACGGCGTCGGCGCCGCGACAGGCCACCAGTACCTCGTCGGTGAGGGCGGTGCCGTGGGCGTCGATCGAGCACCCCCCCATCAGCCGCTCGTCGAACTCGAAGTCCCCCAACGCCTCGAGCAGCCGCTGGGCCGCGGCGACGATCTCGGGCCCGATCCCGTCGCCGGGAAGGACGACTATGCGCGGGGTGGGGCTCACGCGGCGGGACTCTACGCGCTGGCCGTCGTAACGGCCTCGATGTTGAGGCGGACGTAGTCGAGCGTCAGCGGCTGCTCGCAGAGCTCGAGCACAGCTTCGGCGAACGGCTGCCGCAACTCCTCCGGCAGGCGCGCCAGGTGCGGCCCGAGGGTGACGGTCATCGTGAAGCGCAGCGGCTCGGCCGGCGTGTACGGCTTCGGCTCGAGCCAGCAACGGGCAGCCGAGAAACCAGCCGCCCGCAGCCTTGCTTCGGTCGCCTCCGGCGCGGCGAAATTCCACATCGAGGTCATTCCCTCGAAGTGCGACAGGTACTCAGGGGCCGAAGCTACTGTGGCGATCGCCAGCGCGTGCTTGGCGACGTTGCCCTCGCCGCCGCACTGGGCGACGAGGCGGCCGCCGGGGGCGAGGTTCTCGCGCAGGCGGGCGAAGAGCCGGTCGTGGTCGACGATCCAGTGGAAGGTCGCGGTCGAGAAGATCAGGTCGACCGGCTCCGGCAGCGCCAGCTCCGAGAGGTCGGAGACGACGTAGGTCGCCCCCTCCCCCAGCCGCTCGCGGGCTTTGGCGATCATCGCCTCGGAGCCGTCGACGGCGATGACCCGGCCCCCGGGCAGCCTCTTCGCCAGCTCTTCGGTGACCCGACCCGAGCCGCAGCCGGCGTCGACGACGGTCTCGTCGCCGCGCAGCTGGAGCCGTTCCAGCACCTCCATCCCCCAGTTGAACTGGGGGTCGGAGATCGCGTCGTAGGTCTCGGCGTCCCACTCGCGCGGCCCCGTGTTGATCGCCTCCGACATCTCGCTCAGAGCGCGGTGGTGGTCGGCCCGGGCGGGGCGCTCGCGCCGGACTCGAAGGCGTCGATCGCCGCCGCGTTCTCCAGCGTGATGCCGATGTCGTCGAGACCGTTCAGCAGCCGGTGCTTGACGTCGGGCTCGATCTGGAACTGAAAGACCCCGCCGGCGCAGGTCACGGTCTCGTCGTCGACGTCGATCCGCGCCTCGCCCGCCGCGGCGACGGCGCGGCAGTGCTCCTCGTCCAGCACCGCCGGCAGCAGCCCGACCTTGGTGCAGTTGGAGTAGAAGATGTCGGCGAAGGAGGGCGCGACGATCGCCTGGAAGCCGAAGTCCTCGAGCGCCCAGGGGGCGTGCTCGCGGGAGGAGCCACAGCCGAAGTTGCGACCGGTGACGAGGATCGGGTTGGGCTCCAACTCGATCTCGCCGTCGCGAATCCAGTCGTAGAAGAGGAACTCGCCGAAGCCGGTCCGCTCGACCCGCTTGAGGAACTGCTTGGGGATGATCTGGTCGGTGTCCACGTCGTGCCGGTCCAGCACCGACACCTTGCCTTCGATCAAGTCGATCGGCCTCATCTTCAGCTCCAGTCCCTGATGTCGACGAAATGTCCCTCGACGGCCGCCGCGGCCGCCATCTTCGGGCTGACCAGGTGGGTGCGCCCACCCTTGCCCTGCCGTCCCTCGAAGTTGCGATTGGAGGTCGAGGCGCAGCGCTCGCCCTCCATGAGGATGTCGGGGTTCATGCCCAGGCACATCGAGCAGCCGGCCTCGCGCCATTCGAAGCCGGCGGAGCGGAAGACGTCGTCGAGGCCCTCGGCCTCGGCGGCCGCCTTCACCTGCTGGGAGCCCGGGACGACCATCGCCCTCACCGAACCAGCGACCCTGCGGCCGTCGACGATCTCCGCCGCCTCCCGCAGGTCCTCGATCCGCGAGTTCGTGCAGGAGCCGATGAAGACCCTTTCCGGCGCGACCTCGGTCATCGGCGTGCCGGCCTTCAGGCCCATGTAGGCGAGAGCGCGTTCGGCCGACTCGCGGTCCGCCGGCGACTCCATCGCGGCCGGGTCGGGGACCGTGTCCGTGACCTCGACGACCATGCCGGGGCTCGTCCCCCAGGTGACCATCGGCGAGATCTCGCCGGCGTCGATCTCGACCTCGGTATCGAAGCCGGCGCCCTCGTCGCTCGGCAGCGCCCGCCAGCGCTCGGCGGCGGCGTCGAAGTCCGCGGGGGCGGCGGCCCTGCCCCGCACCCACTCGAAGGTCTGCTCGTCGGGGGCGATCATCCCCGCGCGGCCGCCGCCCTCGATCGTCATGTTGCAGATCGTCATCCGGCCCGGCATCGCCAGCGACTCGATCGCCGGCCCGGCGTACTCGACCGCGTGGCCGACCATGCCGCCGGTGCCGAGGCGCCCGATCGTCGCCAGGATCAGGTCCTTCGGGGTGACGCCCGCGCCGAGCTCGCCCGCGTAGGAGATCCGCATCGTCTTCGGGCGCTTCTGGACCAGGCACTGGGTCGCCAGCACGTGCTCCACCTCGGAGGTGCCGATGCCGAAGGCGAGCGCGCCGAAGGCCCCATGGGTGGAGGTATGGCTGTCGCCGCAGACGATCGTCATCCCCGGCTGGGTCACGCCCAGCTCCGGCCCGATCACGTGGACGATCCCCTGGCGGTCCGACCCCAGTGAGTAGAGCGGGATGCCGAACTCCTCGCAGTTGCGCTCCAGCGTTTCCACCTGGACGCGCGAGAGCTGGTCGGCGATCAGCCGCGCCGCCATCGTGCCGTCGGTGGGCACGTTGTGGTCGGCGGTGGCCAGCGTCTTGTCGGGGCGGCGCAGCGGCCGGCCGGCCAGGCGCAGACCGTCGAACGCCTGGGGAGAGGTGACCTCGTGGACCAGGTGCAGGTCGATGTAGATCAGGTCGTCGGAGACCTCGTGCGCCTCCCAGATCTTTTCGAACATGTTCTTCGGCATCAGTCCTCCTAGCCGCGCCTGAGGCCGGCGGCGATCACGGCGATGAACCTGGTCGGCTCCTCGCCATCGTTCTCGAAATGGTGGGGCAGGTCGGCGTCGAAGGTGACGCTGTCGCCGCTGGAAAGGTCGTGGCGCGCGCCTTCGACGAAGAGCGCCAGGCGGCCGTCGAGCACGACGGCGGTCTCGCGACTGCCTGGCTCGTGCATGGGCGGGTCCTCGCGGCCGCCGGTCGCGGCGCCCGGCTCGAGGGCGTGCAGGGAGACGTCGGCGCGTTGCCCGGGCAGCGGTGGCGTCAACTCCTCGAAGCGATGGCCACCGCGCTCGAAGCTGCGGCGTCCGCCGGCCCGGCTGACGGCGACGTGCTGGCCCTCGTCCAGGCGCAGTAGCTGCGAGAGGGTCAACTCCAGCCCGCCGGCGATCTTCTCGGCGACGATCAAGGTCGGGCTGGTCTCCCCGCGCTCGACCTGCGAGAGCATCGGCGCGCTGACGCCCGAGCGCTCGCTGAGATCGCGCAACGAGAGGCCCATCGCATCGCGCAGTGCCTTGATTCGCGGACCGACTGTGCTGGCCGGCTCGGTAGCGGTGACGCTCATGTGTGTACGTTATCACGAACACTTGTAATGGAGCAGGGCGCGCAGGTCGGCGGCGATCACCTCGGGTTCGTCGTCGAGCTGCTCGGGCGCGATACGGGTGACGCCGTAGCCCGCTACACGCAGGCGTCGATCGCGCGCGCGGTCTTCCTTGAAGGCGATCCGGGTTCCGTGCGCCGCGAAGCCGTCGAGTTCGACGATCGCCTTGATGTCCGGCCAGAAGCAGTCGACCTCGAAGCGCCTCCCTCCCGCCTCGATCCAGGCGTTGAGTTGGCGGGGCCGCGGCAAGCGATGGCGGTCGAGGAAAGGCAGGAAGACCTCCTCGAGCCAGCCGCGCGTACGGCCCGAGGTCTCGCGCCGCCTTGCCAGGCATTCCCTGACCGCCCTGGAGCCCTTGCGACCGGGATACCGCTTGAGTAAGTGGGGCAGCGAGAGGCGGTCGTGCAGGCGGCGATATTCCGACTGCCGCAGCGCTGCCTCGGCGACGTGGGGCGACTCGGTGGCGGCGAGATCGAAAATCGTGCGCGGCACCGTGGTGACGGGAATCCCTTCGTGCTCCGTTACCTCGTCCGCAGGGAGGACCGCGTAGTGGCGGTGAATACCCGGTCGCGAGCGACTCTTCGACCCACTCGTCACCTCGATTGCCCGACTCGAGTGAGGCCGGACACCCCAGAGGGCCGCAGCTGATCGGTGGCTGAGCACCGCTCTGGGTCCGCAGGCAAGCACCGCTGCCATCCAACGCGCCTCCTGCGAGAGCACTCGGTGTCCGACCGCGTAGACCCCGGCATGTAAGCGATGGAAACGCCCAGCCCGCAGTCGGACTTCGATCGCCTCGCGCTTTACACCTGAAGCCTCCAGCTGACGCCGCGCCACCACCCCATGCTGTCGTTCGGCCAACTCGGCGATCCACGCGTCCAGGCCGCGCGTCTGCTCCAACACGTCCATAAGACGTGTAAGTGCAGACGCGCGCAGGGTCTCCCCGCCGGAGACCGAAAATGGCCGCGAGTTAGGGGCCCGGGGTGCGCTCGGTGGCGGCTTCGGCGGTAGCGGCCTCGGCCTCGCGGGTGGCGGCTCCTTCGAGGGCGTTGGAGAGGGCCCGCACGTAGGCGCGGGCCGAGGCCTCGAGGATGTCGGTCGCGACGCCTTGGCCGCTGGCGAGCCGCCCGTGGGCGCGGACGA
>DASTNW010000055.1:0-12639 GCA_035762685.1 Solirubrobacterales bacterium
GCCTCGCGCAGCGCCAGCTCGAGCACCTTCTTGGCCCGCGGCGTGAACGGGATCTGGCCGGACGTGACCTCCTCGCCCGATCCGACGATGCGGACGACCTGCGAGCGAACGCGTTCGACGGTGATGTCGAGCGACTCCAGCACCCGCGCGGCCAGGCCCTCCTCCTCGCGCAGCAGCCCGAGCAGGATGTGCTCGGTGCCGATGTAGTTGTGCTTGAGGGTGCGCGCCTCCTCCTGGGCCAGGACGACGACTTGGCGAGCTCGCTCGGTGAATCGCTCGAACAAAAGAATCCTCTTCTTGGTCGAACCCGGTTGACCCGGGTTTGTACCGGTAGACGCCCGATCGTTATCGGCAAGCGTCCATGTGTCTCATAACTCTACCGAGAGTGCCCGGCCGGCCTTTTGCCCGATCCGTCCGCTAACTGCGGATTTTCAGGTCTTCATCGCCGGGAAAAGCAGCACTTCGCGCAGGCTGCTGGCCCCGGTCAGCATCATCACCAGGCGATCGATGCCGAGGCCGACGCCGCCGGTCGGCGGCATCCCCTGTTCGAGCGCCTCGACGAAGGTCTCGTCGTAGGGCTGGGCCTCCTCGTCGCCGCGCTCCTGCTCGACCGCCTGCTGCTCGAAGCGCCGGCGCTGCTCGTCGGGGTCGTTGAGCTCGCTGAACGAGTTGGCGATCTCGACCCCACCGACGAAGGCCTCCCAGCGCTCGACCAGGCCCGGCTCGGAACGGTGGGCCTTGGCGAACGGGGAGAGCTCGACGGGGTAGTCGAAGACGAAGGTCGGCTGGACCAGGCCGGGCTCGACCTCGCGGGCCAACAGGCCGTCCACCAGCTTGCCCCAGCCCTCCGCGGGGTCGGGCTCGGTCCCCATCGCCGCCGCCAACTGCTCCCGGGTCGGGTGCTCGAGGATGTCGACGCCGGCCCGCTCGAGGATCGCCTCGCGCATCGTCACCCGGCGCCAGGGCGGCGCGAAGTCGATCTCGGCCTCGCCGCGCTGGACCACGGTCGTCCCCAGCACCCGCTCCGCCACCTCGGCCACCAGCAGCTCGAGGTCGTGGGCGGTCTTCTCGTAGTCGGCGTAGGCCTCGTACCACTCCAGCATCGTGAACTCGGGGTTGTGCTTGTGGGAGACGCCCTCGTTGCGGAAGTCCTTGCCGAGCTCGTAGACGCGGTCGATGCCGCCGACGACCAGCCGCTTCAGGTAGAGCTCGGTCGCGATCCGCAGGTAGAGATCGCGGTCGAGCGCGTTGTGGTGGGTGGTGAAGGGGCGCGCCAGGGCGCCGCCGTAGAGCGGCTGCAGGACCGGGGTCTCGACCTCGACGTAGCCGTGGTCGTCGAGCCACCGGCGCACCTCGCTGACCGTGCGGGCCCGCACCTGGAAGGTCCGCCGGCTCTCCTCGTTGGCGATCAGGTCGAGCTCGCGACGGCGGAACCGCGTCTCGGTGTCCTCGAGCCCGTGGAACTTGTCGGGGGGCGGCCGCAGGCTCTTGGCGAGCAGGCGCCAGCGATCGATCGCCAACGAGAGCTCACCGCCCCGCCGCGTCGCCATCGCCGTCCCCTCGACGCCGACGATGTCGCCGAGGTCGAGGTCGACGAGCGGCCCGTAGGCCTCCTCCCCCAGCAGATCCTCCCGCGCGTGCAGCTGAATCTGGCCGCTGCCATCCCGCAGGTCCAGGAAACAGGCCTTCCCGTGCCCCCGCCGAGCGACGATCCGGCCCGCGACCCGGTGCCGCGACTCCGTCTCCATCCCCGCCGCCAGCCCCTCATGCGCCGCCCGCACCTCCCCAATGTCCTCCCGCCCCGAGAACTCATGCGGAAACGGCTCGATCCCCGCGTCCCTGATCCGCCCCAGCTTCTCGCGCCGATCGCGCAGTACGTCAGAGAGTTTCGGCTGCTCGGGCTCGCTCACGGCGCGAGCCTATCGGCCGTCAGGCCTTCTCGATCTTGGTGATTTTGAGTTTCTTCTTGGGGCCGCGCGGCACCTCGACGCTGACCACGTCGTTCCGCTTGTGCCCGATCAGCGCTTTGCCGATCGGCGACTCGTTCGAGAGCTTGTGCTCGAGCGGGTTGGCCTCGGTCGAGCCGACGATCTGGAACTTCTGCGAGTCGCCGGTCTTCTGGTCTTTGACGTGGACGATCGAGCCGAAGCCGACCTCGTCGGTGCCGATCGCCTTCTCGTCGATCACGGTGGCGCGGCGCAGGCGCTCTTCCAACTGGGCGATCCGGCCCTCCAGCAGCGCCTGTTCGTTCTTGGCGTCGTCGTATTCGGCGTTCTCGGAGATGTCGCCGAATTCACGCGCCTCCTTGATCCGGGCCGCGACCTCGCGTCGTTTGGTCGTCGAGAGGTGCTCGATCTCCTCTTTCAGCTTTTCCAGACCTTCCGGAGTGATGACCGCCTGACGACTCACTGCGCTACCTCGCTTTGCCTGTGGGGAGAGCCGGGGGAAGCGGCTCGGAACGAAAAAAAGCGCCCGATGCGGCCGCCTGCGGCGCCACACCCGGGCACGGAGTCGCGGGATTATAGCGAGGGCGGTCAGCCGACAATCAGGGGCTTTTACGCAACGGTGACGGGCGCGGCGAGAGCGCCGATCAGCTCGCGGGCGCGAGCCAGGTCAGCACTGCGCTGGAGCTCGTCGGCAACCTCGGGCGGCGCTTCCAGGCGGCCCACGTACCAGGGGTAGAACTTGCGCAGGTAGCGCTGCGCTCGCGCGCCACCGAGATGCTCCTCGGCCCGGTCGACGACCCACAGCAGCTCGTCCGTCATCTCCCGTCGCGAGGGGGGCTGCTGGCGGCGCCCGGTCAGCTCCTCGAACACCCAGGGATTGCCGAAGGAGCCGCGGGCGATCATCACCGCGTCGGCGCCGGACTCGGCGAAGGCGCGGCGGGCGGCCTCGGCGCTGTCGAGTCCACCGGAGACGATCACGGGAACCTGCAGTCGCTCGACCAGCTCGCGGGTCAACGCGTAGTCCGGCGAGCCGCTGTGGCCCTTGCTCGCCGCCCGTGGGTGGAAGGCGATGGCGGCCACGCCGGCTTCCTCGACGAGCCGGATCGCGAGCTCGAAGCCGGAGCGGTCGCCGGCCTCGATCCCGGAGCGCAGCTTGACCGTGACCGGGACTCCCCCACCGCCCTCGATCGCGCCGGCGGCGAGGGCGAGGGCCAGCTCGTGGTCGCGCAGGAGCTGGGCCCCGGCCCCGGTCTTGCGCACCTTCGGCACCGGGCAGCCCATGTTGATGTCGATCAGGTCGGCGCCCGCCTCGGCGGCGATCGCGGCGCCGGAGCGCATCACCTCGGGGTCGTGGCCGAACAGCTGCAGGGAGACCGGGTGCTCGTCGGGGTGGATCCGCATCAGCTCGCGCAGGGTGCGCTCGTTGCGGTAGTGCAGCGCGAAGCTGGAGACCATCTCCGAGACGGCGAGGCCGGCGCCGTGACGCTTCGCCTGCAGCCGCACGAACCAGTTGCCGATGCCGGCCAGGGGCGCCAGCAGGACGCGGTTGGAGATCGGCACGCCGCCGATCTCGAAGGGGTCCGTCAGCTCATGCCCGGTTGCGTTCATGGATCAGCCTCAACCCCTTCAGGGTAAGCAGGTCGTCGACCTCCTCGATCGTCTCGGTGAAGGGGACCACGGCGGAGGCGTACCCGCCCGTGGCAAGCAGCTTCGGGTTCGGGAGTTCCTCTTCGATCCGCCTGACGATGCCGTCGATCAGGCCGGCGAACCCGAAGATGAAGCCGGAGTGGATCGCCGCGCGCGTCGAGCGGCCGATCGCTTCCTGGGGCTCTTCCAGGTCGATCCGGGTGATCCGGGCCGCGCGCTCGATCAGGGCGCTGAGCGAGGGCGCGAGACCGGGGCCGATCGCGCCGCCGAGGTACTCGCCCTCGGCGGAGACCACGTCGATGTTGATGCCGGTGCCGAAGTCGACGGAGACGCAGGCGCCCCCAAAACGCTCGTAGGCCGCGATCGCGTTGACGAGACGGTCGGCGCCGACCTCGAGCGGGTTGTCGATTCGGATCGGCATCCCCGTCTTCACCCCGGGGCCGATCGTCAGGCACTCGGCCTCGAGGTAGCGCTGGGTGAGCTGTTCGAACTGGCTGCCGAGCGGCGGCACGACCGAGGAGACGCAGACCGCGTCGACGTCGCCAAAGGACATCCCGCAGAGCGCGAACAGCCCGGCGATCCGCTCCGCCAGCTCGTCGCCGGTCGCACCGGACCGCGTCTGGAAGCGCCAGTGCTCGATCAGCTCCTCGCCCTCGAAGACGCCGAGGTGCGTCTGGGTGTTGCCGACGTCTGCCGCGAGGAGCATGGGGCCGATTATCGCCGGATCGCCCTGGCCAGGTGGCCAAACGGGTCCGTTTGCGCTTAGGATCGTCGCCGTGAACGCGCGCCTCTACGTGATCCCGGCCTCGCACCCGAGCATCACGACCGAACTGATGCTGAAACAGAAGGGCATCCCCTACAAGCGCACCGACCTGCTGCCGGTGATCTCCAAGGGCGCACTGCGGGCGGTCGGGTTCCCCGGAGTCACCGTGCCGGCGCTGAAGATCGACGGGCAGAAGGTCCAGGGCTCGCGCCCGATCGCGCGTGAGCTGGAGCGGCTGCGGCCGGAGCCGGCGCTGTTCCCCGCGGACCCGGAGAAGAGGGCCGCGGTGGAAGAGGCCGAGCGCTTCGGCGACGAGGAGCTGCAGCATCCGATCCGGCAGATCCTCTGGTGGGGGATGAAGCGCGACCGGGCGCCGCTGCGCAGCTACTCCGAAGGCGCCAAGATCGGGATCCCGATCGGCCTCGCCGTCAAGACCGCGGCGCCGATCGTCGCCCTCTCGGCCCGCTTCAACGGGGCCGACGACGAGAGCGTCAAGCGTGACCTGGCGGCCCTGCCGGGACTGCTCGACCGGGTTGACGAGCTGATCGCCAAAGGCGTGATCGGCGGCGAGCAACTGAACGCAGCGGACTTCCAGATCGCCACCAGCCTCGGCCTCGCGCTCACCCTCGACGACCTCAAGCCGGCGATCGCAGGGCGGCCGGCGGGCGAGCTGGCGAAGCGAGTGGTCCCCGACTACCCGGGCCAGATGCCGCCGGTGCTGCCGTCGGCCTGGCTCGAGCCGGTCCTCTCCACCCGCTGACCCGCCGGCAGCGCCCGCAGGGCGTCGGCGAGGCGGGTGCCGTCGGGGAGGGCCAACTCCGGGTCCAGCTCGAGCAGCGGCACGAGGACGAAGCGGCGGCTGGCCACCTCGGGGTGCGGCAGGGTGAGACGGTCCGTCTCCAGCTCGAGGTTGCCGAGCAGCAGCAGGTCGACGTCTAGCGGGCGCGGGCTGTGGCGGGGCGCGTCGAGGACGCGGCCGCGCTCGGCCTCGACCTCCTTGCAGACGTCGAGCAGCGCCTCGGGCTCGAGCTCGGTGCGAATGCGAACAGCGGCATTGAGGAAGTCGGGCTGGTCGAGGACCTCGCCGACGGGCTCGGTCACGTAGGCGGAGGAGACCGCCTCGACGTCGACCGCGCGGGCTCGCAACAGCTCGACCGCCGCGCGCAGGTGCGCAGCGGGGTCGCCGACGTTGGAGCCGAGGCCGAGGTAGCCCGTCCGCACCGACCTACTCCCCGGGAGCTTCGGCCTCGTCTTCGTCGACCACCCGTTCCTGGGCCACCTCGACCGCGACCTCCTGGATCGCCAGCGGCAGCGGCGGCTCCGGCTTGGCCGCCCGCACCCGCACCGACTCGCAGCCGTAGCGCTCGATCAGGCGCTGGCCGATCACCTGGGCCAGCCGCTCCAGGGTCTTGTAGCTGCGCTCGGTCGCGGCGAGGGCGACGATGTCGCAGACCTGGGCGTAGTCGACCGTGTCCTCGAGCCGATCGGTGAGCACGGCGTCGCAGTCGGGGACGTCGAAGGAGACGTCGAACTCGAGCCGCTGCCCGACCTCCTGCTCGGCCTCGCTGACCCCGTGGTGGGTGTAGATCGAGAGCCCGCGCAACTCCACTTCGGCGCTCGACTCGATGCCGTTGCCATGCGGGCCCTGAGCCTCCATCCAGGCAACCTATCCGAGCACGGCCGTCGCCACGGCCATCGCCTGGCCGACCTCGGCGACGTCGTGGACCCGCAGCACGTCGGCGCCCTCGGCCGCCGCCAGCACCGAGGAGGCGATCGTGCCGCCCAGCCGCTCGCCGGCGCCGGACCCGTCGACCCTGCCGATGAAGCTCTTGCGCGAGGTGCCGACCACCAGCGGCCGCCCCAGCTCCCGCAGCTCCCCGAGCCGACGCAGCAGCTCGAGGTTGTGCGCGGCCGTCTTGCCGAAGCCGATCCCCGGATCGAGCCAGATCCGCTCCTCGGCGATGCCGGCGACGGTGGCCGCTTCGACCCGCTCGGCGAGGAAGGCCCTGACGTCCTCGACGACGTCCCCGTACTGCGGTTCGTCCTGCATCGTCCGCGGCGTGCCAAGCATGTGCATGAGGACGACCGTGGCGCCGCGCTCCGCGCAGAGGGTCGCCATCTCCGGATCGCCGCGCAGGGCGGTGACGTCGTTGACGATCGCCGCCCCGGCGTCGAGCGCGGCCGCAGCGACGGCAGCCTTCGAGGTGTCGATCGAGACCTCCGCCCGCGCCCCCGCCAGCCCCTCGATCACCGGGATGACGCGCGCCAGCTCCTCCCCCTCCTCAACCGGCTCCGCTCCCGGCCGCGTCGATTCCCCCCCCACGTCGAGAATCGCCGCCCCAGCCTGCGCCAACTCCTCCCCATGCGCAATCGCCGCCTCCGGATCCAGGTAGAGCCCCCCATCCGAAAACGAGTCCGGCGTCACGTTCACGACCCCCATGAGCCGCGGCGCGGTCACGACCCGGGCTGCCCTTAGCTAGCGTCGCCGCCGGCAAATCCAGGCCGTGGACGCGGCGACGGCCTGGCCCCCTCGCGCTGCGCCTTTTCCGGCTCCGGCGCCGGCTCGGCGGGCTTCGCCGGCTCCTCGTCGTCGACGAAGACCTCCTCCGGCGGCTTGCCGTCGAGCAGCGCGGCGAACTGCTTGGAATCGATCGTCTCCCGCTCCAGCAGGAGCTTCGAGACCCTGTCCAAGTCCTCGCGGCGGTCGCCGAGAAGACTCTTGGCGGTCTGGTGGGCGCTCTCGACGATGCGGCGGATCTCGTCGTCGATCTCGCGCGCGATCTCGTCGGAGTAGTCGGGCTCGGAGGAGAACTCGCGGCCGAGGAAGGGCTGGCCGCGATCATGGCCGAAGACGCGCGGGCCGAGCCGCTCGGACATGCCGAACCGCATCACCATCTGCTTCGCCGTCTCCGTCACCTTTTCGAGGTCGTTGGAGGCACCGGTGGTGATCTCGCCGAAGACGATCTCCTCGGCGGCGCGGCCGCCCAGGGTCATCGCCATCGTGTCGGTCAGCTCGGCGCGGGTGGTGAGGAACTTGTCCTCGGTCGGCAGGCTGATCGTGTAGCCGAGGGCCTGGCCGCGGCTGATGATCGAGATCTTGTGGACCGGGTCGCAGTTCGGCAGCAACTGGCCGACGATCGCGTGCCCGACCTCGTGGTAGGCGGTGATCAGGCGCTCCTTCTCGCTCATCACCCGGGTCTTCTTCTCCGGGCCGGCGATCACCCGCATGATCCCCTCCTCCAGCTCCTTCATGCTGATCTCGCGGCTGCCGGAGCGGGCGGTCAGCAGCGCCGCCTCGTTGATCAGGTTGGCGAGGTCGGCGCCGGTGAACCCGGGGGTCTGTCCGGCGAGCGTGTCGAGCTCGATTTCGCGCGCCAGCGGCTTGCCGCGGGTGTGGACCTCGAGGATGTGCTTGCGGCCCTTGCGGTCGGGACGGTCGACGACGACCTGGCGGTCGAAGCGGCCCGGCCGCAGCAGCGCCGGGTCGAGGATGTCGGGGCGGTTGGTGGCCGCGATCAAGATGATGTTGTCCTTCATTTCGAAGCCGTCCATCTCGACCAGCAACTGGTTCAGCGTCTGCTCGCGCTCGTCGTGGCCGCCGCCCATACCGGCGCCGCGGTGGCGGCCGACGGCGTCGATCTCGTCCATGAAGATGATGCAGGGGGAGTTCTGTTTGGCCTGCTCGAAGAGGTCGCGGACGCGGCTGGCGCCGACGCCGACGAACATCTCGACGAAGTCCGAACCGGAGATCGAGAAGAAGGGCACGCCGGCCTCGCCGGCGACGGCGCGGGCCAGCAACGTCTTGCCGGTGCCCGGCGGTCCGTAGAGCAAGACGCCCTTGGGAATGCGCGCGCCGAGCGCCTGGAACTTCTTCGGGTTCTCGAGAAATTCCTTGATCTCCTCGAGCTCCTGCACCGCCTCGTCAACGCCGGCAACGTCGCGGAAGGTGATTTTCGGCGCGTCGACCGACATCCGCTTCGCTTTCGATTTGCCGAAGTTCATCACCCGCGAGCCGCCGCCCTGCATCTGGTTCATCAGGAAGATCCAGAAGGCGAAGAAGAGGACGAAGGGCAGGATCAGCGTCAGCAGCGAGAGCAGGCCGGAGCTGCCGGAGCCGTGGACGACCGTCTTCGTCGTCTTGCTGTTTTCCTCGAGCAGGTTGAGAAGGCTCTGCTCGGTGTAGGGCGGGTAGCCGGTCGAGAAGCTTTCGCCGTTCTTCTGCTCGACGTCGAGCGTGTTGTCCTTCGTGTTGATCGAGACCTCTTTGATCTGCCCTTTCGCGATCAGGCCGGTCTCCGGACGGACCAGTTCGTTGTAGGGCGGGGCCTCGGTGCCCGAATCGCTGCTGATCACGCGCTGGGCGACGAAGGCCAGGATGACCACGAGCAGGATCGGAAATGCCGCACTTTTGAAAAAGCGCCTCAAGGGTGAAATCAGCGTACCAGGGCGGTTTTTCCGGCCTACTCGGCGAGCGCGGCCACGAAGTCGAGGTTGCGGTACTGCTGCGCGTGGTCGAGGCCGTAGCCGATCGCGAACCGGTTGGGGATCTCGAACCCGACGTAGCGGGGCGAGAGGTCGACGCGGAGCCGCTCCGGCTTGGTCAGCAGCGCGCAGACCTCGAGCGAGGCCGGGTTGCGGGCCCGCAGGTTGCGCATCAGGTAATGCAGGGTGAGGCCGGAATCGATGATGTCCTCGACGATGAGGACGTGGCGGCCCTCGATCGGGGAATCGAGGTCCTTGAGGATGCGCACGACGCCAGAGGAATCGGTCTGCGAGCCATAGCTGGAGACCGCCATGAAGTCGATCTCGCAGGGCACGTCGATCGACCGCATCAGGTCGGCGAGGAAGAGGACGGCGCCCTTGAGGACCCCGACCATGAACAGCTCGCGGCCGTCGTAGTCACGGCTCACCTCGGCGCCGAGCTCGGCTACCCGGCGCTGGAGGTCGTCTCTGGCGACGAGGGTCTCGCCGATCGCGGGGTCGCTCACCCGCCGCAGTCTAAATAGAGAGAGCGACCGCTGACGGGACGATTTCCCACGTCATAGGTGGGTTTTCGGCCCATCGGCCTCTTTCCTTGCGCGGAGGACGCCGGACTCGACGATGGCGCGGGTGCCGCGGCCGAGGTCGAGCATGGCGGTGCCGGTGCGGCGCAGGCCAGCGACCTGCTCGGCGAAGCGGGCGGCGCCGGGGACCGGGCGGCCGGCGGCGACGTCGGCGAGGCGCTGGAGGACGAGGCGCTGGAGGGCCGGCGGCAGCTCGGCGAAGCGCTCGAGCCGGACCGTCCCCGGGGCCGAGCCCCCCGAGCCGTCGAGCTCGGCGTCGACCAGGGCGTCGAGGACCTCGGCCTCGTCGCGCAGGAGGCCCGCCGTGCGGAGGACGTTCGCCGCCGCCGCGGGATGCACCTTCGCCAGCTCCGGCAGCAGGCCGTGGCGGACGCGGTTGCGGGCGTAGGCCGGCCCGTCGTTGCTGGCGTCGTCGCGCCAGGCGAGGTCGCGCTGCTCGCAATAGGCGGTGGTCTCGGCCCGGGTGAAGGCGAGCAACGGCCTGACCAGGCGACCGTCCCGCGGGCGCATGCCGAGCAGGGCGCGACGGCTGGGCGAGGAGGCGAGGCGGTAGAGGATGGTCTCCACCTGGTCGTCGGCGGTGTGGCCGGTGACGATCGTCGCCCCGCGCGCCTCGGCGAGCGCCGCGGCGGCGGCGTAGCGGACGTCCCGCGCCCAGGCCTGCAGGTTGCCGGGGCCATCGGCGCGCCGTGGGCGCTCGACCGCCAGCACGACTCCCAGCGACTCGCAGAGCGCCGCGCAGTGGCGCTCGTCGTCATCGGAGCCCTCGCGCAGGCCGTAGTTGACGTGCAGCGCCACCACCTCCGCCGCCTCGGCGGCGCGCACCGCCAGGTCGAGCATGCAGACCGAGTCGCGCCCGCCCGAGAGCATCGCGACGACCGGCTCGCCGGGGACCAGCGTCCCCTCCCCCAGCACTCGCTCGAGCATGCGGTCGGACTCCACGGCCCGAGTCTAGGCAGCGCCGAGGGCTTTCTCCGCGGGGGGACGGCCCTCGGCCGCGGTCAGGCGGCGGCGCGGACGACGAAGAGGTCGGTCGGGACCGGGAAGCCCTTGAGCTTGACCTGGCCGATCGGCTCCATGCTGAGCTGCTCGCGCCCCTCGATCGCCGCGCCGACGCGGTCGGTGACGAGCACCTCACCGGCGAGGGCGCGGTTGACGACCCGGTGGGTGAGGTTGACCTGGCTGCCGAAGTAGTCGCCGTCGCGGTAGACCGCCTCGCCGCAGTGGATGCCGACCCGCGGCTGCGGCCGCTGCGGGAAGCTGCCGAGGAACTCGACCGCCCACTCGGTCAGCGCGGCGGCGTCGGGCGAGACGACCATCACCTCGTCGCCGATCGTCTTCACGATCGTCGCCTCCCGCGGCAGCGTCGACTCGACCGTCTCGACGAAGTTCTCGACCACGTCGAGGGCCTCCATGTCGCCCTCCTCCTCGGTGTAGCGGGTGAAGCCGGTGAGGTCGATGAAGCAGAGCGTGACCGTGACCTGGCCCAGCTCCATTTCCGCCGTGTCCGTCCCCAGTCCGGACTCCATGTGGCCGACCACGTCCTGGTCGATGAAGAAGCGCAGGTAGCGGTTGTGCAGGTACTCGGTCAGCGGCGCCGCCAGCGGCAGGATGTCGGCCGCCAGCTCGCCCATCTCGGCCGCCATCTCCAGCTCCGGCACGGCGTCGCGGATCAGCGGTTCGTGCACGTAGAGGTGGAAGAGGCGCACCTCGGCGTCGGCGATGCGGCGCAGCGACTGCACGTAGACGCGAACCAACTGCAGGAAAGCAACCAGCGGGAAGCCGGCGGCGAGGACGCGGGCGCAGTGGCGCAGTGCCGCGGCGTCGTCCTGGGTGAGGTTCCGCTGCCGTCCCTTCGGGGTGCCGAGGATGACGAGGATGCGCTCGATCAGCTCCGGCTCCAACCCCGTCTCCGCGGCGACCTCCGCCACCGTCAACGTCTCCTCGGCCCCCGAGAACAGCTCCTCCGTGAACCCGAAGGCGAGCCGCCCCTCCCGGCCGGCCTCCCGCAGCTCCTCCAACGAGTGCCCCCGCGCCCGCATCCGCGCCACCACCCGCGCCTGCGCCGCCGCGGTAGCCGTCCACCGCCCCCGCCGCACCGGCAAGATCTTCTCCTCAGCCCAACGTTTGAGAGTGCTGGCCGGCACCCCCGACCGCCGCGCCGCCTCACCAAGCGAAATCCTCTCGTCAGCCATCAGTCGAGGCTAACCACAGCCGCGGCCATCGAAATACGAGCCGAAGTCCCGCTGCGAAGAGGCCACCGATGCCCCTCCCCCGGAGGCTCAAGAATTACGGCCCGGACCCTCAAACCGGACCCAGCTGCGCAACGGCCTCCGGGGGAGGGGCATCGGTGTCCTCCACCCCCCAGCGACAAAGAGAAACGACGAGCGGGACGGCCAGGGGAGCCGCCCCGCTCGTGCAACGAGTCAGGTAGGGATCTCTGACTCCTCGTGCAGCTGCAGGACAGGCTCCCCGCCCTCGCCGGTGCGAATGCGAATCGCCTCCTCCACCGGCAGCACGAAGATCTTGCCGTCGCCGACCTCGCCCGTGCGGGCGTGTTTGAGGATCGTCTCGACGACCACCGGCCTGTCTTTGTCCTCGACCACGATCTCCAGCTTGACCTTCGGCCGGACGTTGACCGTCAGGGTCGAGCCGCGGTACTGCTCGACGATGCCCTTCTGGCGGCCCGAGCCCTTGGCCTCGAGGATCGACAGGGAGGGAAACCCCTTGTCGAGCAACTCGGCCCGGATCGGCTCGAACGCCTCGTGGCGGATGAACGCCTCTATCTTCTTCATGCGCCCGGCCCTCCTAGGACTCGGTAGTGGTTGACATCTGACTTACAGCCGGGGCCGCGGCGGGTGCCGGGGCCGGAGGCGGCGAGCCCCCGGACAGCAGCCCCGTCGAGTACTCCGGCTGCGGGATGAACTGCTCCGGGTACCCGTACATCCCGTGCTCGGAGATGTCGAGGCCGGCGTCCTCCTCCTCGGGGCTGACCCTGAGTCCGATCGTCTTCTTGATCAGGAAGAAGATCGCGTAGGAGACCGTGAACACGCACCCGAAGGCGACCGCCACTCCCAACGCCTGGGCGCCGAGCTGGCTGAACGAGCCGCTGTACCAGAGGCCCGGGTCGCCGACTTCGTTGAATTCGGCCAAGCGGGGAGAGGTGAAGATCCCGCAGGCCAGGGTGCCCCAGATGCCGGCCAGGCCGTGGGCCGAGGTG
>DASTNW010000056.1:0-9653 GCA_035762685.1 Solirubrobacterales bacterium
TGTTGAACCCGAAGAAGTGGAAGACGAAGAGAAGAAACCAAAGAAGGAAAAGCCGGAAAAGGAAAAGCCGGCTGAAGAAGAGCCCACTGAAGGCGAAGGGCCCGACCTGCCTTCCCAGGCGAACGGCAAAGGCGAAGAAAAAGGCGGCGGCCCCGAAACCGAAGAAACTCCCCCATCCGGCGGTGTAGGTCCGAGCGTGGGAGTCGAAGAATGATGGAGGCGGGCGGAGGGACCCTCTCGGGTCGCTACGAGACCAGCGAGAAACTCGGTACCGGGGGGATGTCGAACGTCTACAAGGCGACCGACCGGATCCTCGAGCGGACCGTCGCGGTGAAGATCCTCGCCGAGCACCTCTCCGACGACGAGCGCTTCGTCGCCCGCTTCCGGCGCGAGGCGCTGGCGGTGGCGAAGCTGATCCACCCCAACATCGTCCAGGTCTACGACACCGGCGTCGACGAGGGCCGCCACTACATCGTCATGGAGTACGTCGAGGGCCGCTCGGGGGCGCAGATCCTGCAGCGGCACGGCCCGGTCGGGGCGGAGATCGCCGCCGAGATCGGCATCCAGGGCTGCGCCGGCCTCGACTACGCGCACCGGCGCGGGATCATCCACCGCGACGTCAAGCCCGGCAACCTGATGGTCGTCGGCGGCCCGGTCGGCGGCGGCGAGATGACCGTCAAGCTGACCGACTTCGGCATCGCCCGGGCGATCGAGCAGACCCGGATCACCCAGGTCGGCTCGGTGGTCGGCACCGCCGCTTACCTGGCGCCCGAGCAGGTCCGCGGCGAGGAGGCGACGCCGGCCACCGACGTCTACGCGCTCGGCGTCGTCCTCTACCAGTTCCTCACCGGCCGGCTTCCCTACGAGGGCTCCTCCCTGGCCGAGCTGGCGGTGCGCCAGCAGAACGAGAGGCCGCTGCCGCCAAGCACCTACAACGACGACGTCCCCGAGACCCTCGGCGCCGCGGTCCTGCGGGCGCTGGAGGGAGACCCGAACCGGCGCTACGCCAGCGCCGACGAGCTCGCCGGCGGCCTGCGCCTGGGGCTGCAGGGCGAGGACGTGACGCTGCCGCTGCAGGAAGGCACCGCCGCGACTGGTGTCCTCGGCGGCGAGACCGCCGCCACCCGCCATCTCGACCGCACCACCGGGCAGACCGAGTACCGGCCGGCCCAGTCGCAGACCCGGCGCCCCGAACCGCGCGTCGCACCGCCGCCGGTCGCGCCGCCGCCCTCGCGTGCTCCAGCAGCGAAGCGCTCCGGTTTCTCCCGCTTCGTCCGCTTCGTCCTCGCGCTTCTGGCGCTGGTCCTAGTTGCCGCGGTAGTCGCCGCAGCCGTGATCTACACGACCGACAAGGCCGCCGGGGTCAAGGTCTCACGCGTGGCCGGCGACACGGTCGACAAGGTGGTCGAAGAAGTGAAGGACCTCGTCAAGAAGAACACCGAATAGCGGGGCCTTCCCCGGCGGTCAGCCAGGGAGGCCCGCGGCGTCCCAGGGCGAGGAGCCGGCGAGGACCGCGGCGCGATACTCCGCGAAGCGCCCGCGGGCGATGGCGGCGCGGGCACAGGTCGTGAGCTGGTGCATGTAGGTGAGGTTGTGGAGGACGATGAGGCGGACCGCGGTCAGCTCTTCGGCCCTCGACAGGTAGCTGACGTAGTCGCGGTCGTGGCGCTGGCAGGCCGGGCAGGGGCAGCCGTCGACCAGGGGGGCGCGGTCGCCGACCCAGCGGGACTTGCGCAGGTCGAGGCGGAAGCGGGCCTCGGGGTCGGGGGCAAGGGCGACGCCGTGGCGGGCGAGGCGGGTGGGGACGGCGCAGTCGAAGACGTCGAGACCGAGGGCGATGCCGCCGAGCAGGTCGTCGACCTCGCCGATCCCGAGCAGGTGCTTGGGAGCCTCCGGCGGCAGCAGCGGCGTGGTGAAGGCCAGCACCTCGTGCATCTCGGCCTTGTCGCGGCCGAGGGTGCCGCCGATCGCCAGCCCGTCGACGCCGGCAGCCGCGACGGCCTCCGCCGACTCGCGGCGGAGCTCCTCGTGGACGCCGCCCTGGACGATGCCGAAGACCGCCTGGCGCTCCGGCCCCTCCCGCTCGTGCCAGGCGAGGCAGCGATCGAGCCAGCGGTGGGTGCGCTCGGTCGAGCGGGCCGTGTACTCCCGGTCGGCGTGGAAGGGAGTGCACTCGTCGAAGACGAGGGCGATGTCGGAGCCGAGGGCGGCCTGCACCTGCATCGAGACCTCGGGCGAGATGAACAACTCGGCGCCGTCGCGAGGAGAGCGGAAGCGCGCGCCCTCCTCGGTGATCTCGACCTTGGAGCCGTGCTCCCCACCCGAGCGACCGCTGCCCTTGACCTCGTTGGCGACGCCGCCGTGGGCGAGCGAGAAGACCTGGAAGCCACCGGAGTCGGTGATCAGCGCCCGCTCCCAGCCCATGAAGCCATGCAGGCCGCCAGCTGCGGCGATCCGCTCCGGGCCCGGGGAGACGAACAGGTGGTAGGTATTGCCGAGGACCAGCTGGTAGCCGAGCTCGGCCACCTCCCGGGACTCGAGCCCGCGCACCGTCCCCTTGGTCGCCAGCGGGATGAAGGCCGGCGTCTCGATCGGCCCGTGCGCGGTGTGGATCGTCCCCGCCCGCGCCGCCCCGTCCCGCGCCCCGATCTCGAACCTCAGCTTTTTCTCGTCCGTCCTCATCGCGGCGACTGGCGAATTAGCCCGCCTATAGCCGGGTCAACTCGCCACTCGTTCACGCGATCAGTGAGCGACCGGTCATCGCGTCCGGCTGGGAGATGCCGAGGAGGTCGAGCGCGGTCGGGGCGATGTCGGCGAGGATGCCGCCGTCGCGTAGCTGCGTGGCCCCGGCGGTGACGATCAACGGCACCGGGTTGAGCGAGTGGGCGGTGTTGGGGGAGCCGTCGGGCTCGAGCATGTGATCGCAGTTGCCGTGGTCGGCGGTGACGATGCAGGCGCCGCCCTTGGCCTCGACCGCGGCAACCACGTCGCCGAGGCAGGCGTCGACCGTCTCGACGGCGGCGACGGCGGCGGGGACCACGCCCGTGTGCCCGACCATGTCGGGGTTGGCGAAGTTGATGACGCCGAAGCGGTAGGCGCCGGCCTGCCAGTGCTCGACGAAGACGTCGGCGGCCGCGCGCGCGCTCATCTCCGGCTCGAGGTCATAGGTCGGGACGTCGCGGGGAGACTCGACCAGGCAGCGCTCTTCCCCCTCCAGCTCCTCCTCGCGGCCGCCGTTGAAGAAGTAGGTGACGTGCGCGTACTTCTCGGTCTCGGCCACGTGTAGCTGTCGCCCCCCGGCGCCGGCGATCGTTTCGGCCAGGGTCGTCTGCGGCCGCTCCTCCGGGAACGCGACCGGATAGGGCCAGCCCTTGCGGTAGCTGGTCATCGTCGTCAGGTCGAGGGTCGCTCCACCGGCGCGCGGGAACTCGTCGAAGCCAGGCTCCGCCAGCGCCCGGGTCTGCTGCCGCGCCCGGTCGGGGCGGAAGTTGACGAAGATGCCGACGTCGCCGGCGGCGGCGCCGTCGTAGTCGCCGATTACGGTGGGCTTGACGAACTCGTCGGTCTCGCCACGCTCGTAGGCGGCCTCGATCGCCTCGGCGGCGCTGGCGGCGTGCAGTCCCCGCGCGTGGACGATCGCGTCGTAGGCGAGCTTGGTCCGCTCCCAGCGCGTGTCGCGGTCCATGGCGTAGTAGCGACCGCTGACGGTGGCGGTCCGCCCCGCCTGCCGCAACCACCGCTCCAGTTCCGCCAAGTAGGTGCGGCCGCCGTGCGGCAGCGTGTCGCGGCCGTCGGTGAAGGCGTGGAAGACGACGTCCGGAACGCCCTCCTGGGAGGCCAGCTCGATACAGGCCTCGATGTGCTCCCAGCCGGAGTGGACGCCGCCGTCGGAGACCAGCCCCAGCAGGTGCAGGCGCCCGCGGGGGCTGTTGCGGGCGCGCTCGCAGGCGGCGAGCAGGGCCTCGTTTTCGAAGAAGGCGCCGTCGGCGACGGCATCGTCGATCCGGGCCAGGTCCTGTTTGACGACGGCGCCGGCGCCGAGGTTGAGGTGCCCCACCTCGGAGTTGCCCATCTGCCCGTCCGGCAGGCCGACGTCGCGTCCCTGGGCCGAGAGCTGGGTGTGCGGGTGACGCTCCCAGAGCCGGTCGAAGACCGGCGTCTCCGCCAGCGAGATCGCGTTGCCCGGCCCCGGCGGCGCCAAGCCCCAGCCGTCGAGGACGACCAGCACCACCGAGGGGACCAAAGTCATGACGAGACGTCCGGGCCCGTCATGCGGCTTCGACGATTGCGGCGAAGTCGGCTGGATCGAGGCTGGCGCCGCCGACCAGGGCCCCGTCGACGTCGGGCTTGGACATCAACTCCGCCGCGTTGTCCAGCTTGACCGAGCCGCCGTAGATGACCCGCAACCGGTCGGCGGCCGCGCCGCGCACGCGCAGGACGTCGCGGATGAAAGCGCACGCCTCCTGGGCTTGCTCGGGAGTGGCGGTGCGACCGGTCCCGATTGCCCAAATCGGCTCGTAGGCGATCACGACCTCGGTCAGCTGGCCGGACTCGACCTTCGCCAGGTCGGCCTGTAGCTGGCGCTCGAGGACTTCCTCGGTCTCGCCACCGTCGCGCGCCGCCTCGCTCTCGCCGACGCAGAGGATTGGCTCCAGCCCGGCGGCGAGGGCAGCCGGCACCTTGCGGGCCAGCGCCTCGTCGCTCTCGCAGAAGTGTTGGCGGCGCTCGCAGTGGCCGAGCACCACCGCCTCGACGTCGAGCTCGACCAGCATCGAGGCCGAGACCTCGCCCGTGAAGGCGCCCGAGTCCTCCTCGTGCATGTTCTGGGCGGCGACCCGGACCGCGGTCCCGCGGCGCCGCTCGACCACCTCGGCCAGGGCCGTGAACGGCGGACAGATGACGACGTCGCTCTGGGTCGCGGCGATCCGTGGCAGCAGCGCGTCGACAAACTCGGCCGCCTCGGCCACGGTCTTGTTCATCTTCCAGTTGGCGGCGATGTACGGGGTGCGCTCAGGCATCGGTGTGCTCCTCGGTGGCGGTTTCCTTGTCCAGTAGGGCTTCCACCCCGGGCAGCTTCTTCCCCTCCAACAGCTCCAAGGACGCGCCCCCTCCGGTCGAAAGCCAGTCGACCCGGTCGCCGAGCCCGAACTTGCGAATGGCCGCGACCGAATCGCCGCCGCCGATCACGGTCGTCCCCGGTGCCGCCGCGACCGCCTCCGCGACAGCGCGGGTACCGGCCGCGAAAGGGGCCAGCTCGAAGGCGCCCATCGGCCCGTTCCAGAGCACCGTCCCGGCCGCCGCGATCGTCTCCGCGTAGCGGGTCGCCGTGCGAGGGCCGACATCGAGCCCCATCCACCCGTCCGGCACCTCCACGCAATCGCTCTCACGGTGCTCGGTCTCGGCGTCGAAGCCCTTGCCGAGGACCAGGTCGACCGGGAGGGCGAGGTCGCAGTCAGCCTCCTGCGCCCGCTCCAGCGCCGCGGCCGCCAGCTCAACTCCCTTCTCCTCGACCAGGGAATCGCCGGTGGCAACGCCCTGGGCGCGGAAGAAGCTGAAGGCCATGGCGCCGCCGATCAGGACGTGGTCGGCGATCTCCAGGAATCGATCGATGACACCAATCTTGTCGGAGACCTTGGCACCGCCGAGGACGACGACCAGTGGCCGCCGAGGCGACTCGACGACGGCCGTGAGCTCGGCCACCTCGCGTTCCAGCAGCAGCCCGGCATAGCCCGGCAGGTAATTTGCCACCCCCACGGTGCTGGCATGAGCGCGGTGGGCGGCGCCGAAGGCGTCGTTGACGAAAAGGTCAGCCAGCCCGGCCAGGGCCGCGGCCAGCGCCGGGTCGTTCTCGGCCTCGCCCGGCTCGAAGCGGGTGTTCTCCAGCAGCAGCACGTCGCCGGGGCCGAGGCCCCCGGCGAGCAGCTCGACGTCGCCGCCGACCACGTCCGGCGCCTGCTGCACCTCGGTCCCCAACAGCTCCCCCAGCCGCCGGCTGACCGGGGCCATCGAGAGGGCCGGGTCCGGCTTGCCCTTGGGTCGCCCCAGGTGCGAGGCGAGGACCAATGCGGCGCCGCGCTTGCGCAGCAGTTCGATCGTCGGCAGCGCCGCCCGCACCCGCATGTCATCGGCGACCTCGCCGTCGCTCAGCGGGACGTTGAAATCGACCCGGGCCAGCACCCGGCGGCCGGAGACCTCGGCGTCGCGGACGCTGGCCTTGGTGAAACCCGCCATCGGCGTGGCCCCGGCGGGCTCAGCCCGCCAGCACCCTGCCCGCCAGCTCGACGCAGCGGTTCGAGTAGCCCCACTCGTTGTCGTACCAGCTGACCGCCTTGACCAGGCGACCGTCGCCGATCACCATCGTCTGGCCGGCGTCGAAGATCGAGGAGTGCGGGTCGCCGACGATGTCGGTGGAGACGATCGGGTCCTCGGTGTAGGAGAGGATCCCCTTCAGCGGGCCCTCGGCAGCCTCCTTGACGGCCGCGTTGACCTGGTCCGGGGTGAGAGCCTCCGGAGTGCTGAAGACGAGGTCGACGACCGAGCCGGTGGCCACGGGCGCCCGCATCGCGAGTCCGTTCAGCTTGCCGTTCAGCTCCGGCAGCACCAGGCCGACGGCCTTGGCGGCGCCGGTCGTGGTCGGGATCAGGTTCAGCGCCGCCGCCCGCGCCCGGCGCAGGTCGCTGTGCGGCATGTCCTGCAGGCGCTGGTCGGCGGTGTAGGCGTGGATCGTCGTCATCAGGCCCTGCTCGATCCCGAAGGAGTCGTTCAGCACCTTGGCCAGCGGCGCCAGGCAGTTGGTCGTACAGGAGGCGTTGGAGATGATGTGGTGGCTGGCCGGGTCGTAGTCGCTGTCGAAGTTGACGCCGAGCGCGACGGTCACGTCCGGCTCCTTGGCGGGGGCCGAGATGATCACCTTCTTGGCGCCGGCAGCGAGGTGCTTGGCGGCGGCGTCGCGGGCGGTGAAGAACCCGGTCGACTCGATCACGACGTCGGCGCCGAGATCGCCCCAGGGGAGCGCCGCCGGGTCGCGCTCGGAGAGCACCTTGAGCGGCTTGCCGTCGATCGAGATCGTGTCGCCGCTGACCTCCACCTCGCCGGGGAAACGGCCGAGGATCGAGTCGTACTTGAGCAGGTGGGCAAGCGTGCCCGGGTCCGTGAGGTCGTTGACGGCGACGAAGTCGATGTCCGCGCCCGCTGCCTTCGCGGCGCGGAAGACATTGCGGCCGATGCGCCCGAAACCGTTGATGCCGACCTTCACAGCCATGAAGTAATTGCCCTCCTGATTCGTTTTCTGGAGCCGATCCTAGGGGGTCGGCACTTGCAGCTAGTCGGAGCCGATGGTGATCTCGATCTCGTACCCGTCCGGGTCCTTGAGGAACGCCGAGTAGGAGCCCGACCCGTGCGAGCGTTGCTCGCCGGGATCGCTGACGTTGGTACCGCCGGCCCGCATCCCGCCTTCCCAGGCGGCCTTGACGGCGACGATGCCGAGGCCGGAGAAGCTGAGCAGCCCGAAGCCCGGCTTGGGGTCGTGGTGGGCGGCGACGAAGAAGACCGGTTTGGCGATGCCCCAGCCGATCGTTTCGTCCTCCTCGAAGTGGCGTCGCCAGCCGAGTGGCGCCAGCAACGAGTCGTAGAACGCGGCGGCGCGCTCGAGGTCGGAGACCTCCAGGAGGACGTGGTGGAGCATTGCGGCGCGGAGGCTATACGGCTCAGCCGCCGCGCGGGGTCCAGCGGAAGAACCGAATCGCCAGCAGCAGGCCGGCGACGCCCCAGATCGCGACGACCGCGAGGTTGCCCCAATCGAGGCCGGAATTGCCGCCCGGCAGGTAGGCGGTGAAGAAGGCCTGGAAGAAGTCGCGGACCGGGAAGTGGTTGGCGAACTCGATCACGCCGCCCGGCAGCTCGTCGTCGGGGATGAAGATGCCGGAGAGGAAGTAGAGCGGCAGCAGCAGGGCGTTGACGATCGGGGCGGCGGCGTCCTGGGAGGGGATCGCCGCGGTCAGGGCGATGCCGAGGCAACTGAAAGCGGCGGCGCCGATCGCCAGGGTGGCCAGGATCGCCGGCAGTTCGCCCCAGGGAATCGGGACCGAGTAGAGGAGGCGGCCGAGCCCCGCGATCACGGCCAGCATCAGCAGCGCCACCACGACCGAGTTGCCGACCCGGCCGGCGATGAAGACCCAGGCCGGCATCGGCGTGCCGCGGCCGCGCTTGAGGCGACCGTCCTCGCGGGCGATCACCAGCGACATCGCCAGGCTCTGCATCGTCGCCGAGATCACCGAGAGGGTGATGATCGCCGGCACGTAGTAGGCGGTGATCTCGATGCCGCCGTCGACTTCGATCGTCTGGCCGTCGAACACGGTGGCGAAGATCAAGAGCAGCACGACCGGGAAGGCGACGGTGAAGAAGACCGAGGCCGGGTTGCGCCAGAAGGCCTTCTGGTCGTAGCGGAACTGGTGCAGGACGAGGCTCATGGCTCCACCGGCTCGGTCAGCTCCAGGTAGACGTCCTCGAGCGTCGGCCGTCGCACTTCCAGGCCCTCCAGCTCGAAGCCCTGCGCCAGGGCCCTCCCGGTCAGCTCGTTCAGGGCCTCGACCGGGGTCGTGGTGCTGAGCGAGACCTCGCCCTCGGGGCCGCGGTAGGTAATCGTGGTTGCCTGGCTGTCGCGGTCGCCGAGGTCCTCCGGTGTGCCCCGCGCCACCACCTCGCCGGCGGCGAGGATCGCGACCCGGTCGGCGAGATGCTGCGCCTCGTCCATGTAATGGGTGGTGAGGAAGACGGTCTTGCCCAGCTCGCGCAGGCCGGCGATCGTCTCCCAGGCCTGCCGCCGCGCGGCCGGGTCGAAGCCGGTCGTGGGCTCGTCGAGGAAGAGCAGCTCCGGGTCGCCGACCAGCGCCATGCCGACGTCGAGGCGGCGCTGCTGGCCGCCCGAGAGCCTGCCGGTGCGCTCGTTCGCCTTGCCGGTGAGGCCGACCAGCTCGACCACCTCGTCCACCGGGCGCGGGCTCGTGTAGTAGCCGGCGTAGAGCTCGAGCGACTCGCGCACGGTCAGGTACGGATCGAGGCGGCAGCTCTGCAGGACGATCCCGATCCGCTGGCGCCAGGCCCGGCGCGCCCGCTCCGGGTCCTCGCCGAGCACGGTCACCTCTCCCCCGCTGCGCTTGCGGTAGCCCTCCAGCATCTCGACGGTGGTCGTCTTGCCCGCCCCGTTCGGCCCGAGGAAGGCAAAGACCTCGCCGGCATCGACCTCGAGGTCGATGCCGCGTACAGCTTCGTTGTCGCCGTAGCTCTTGCGCAGGCCACGGACGGAGATGACGGGTTCGGGCAAAGCGGAGCGATTCTAGGTGGGGAGAGGGGCGGGCTCCGGTCACCCCCTGGGGCGAATTTAGTCGCGCGCGCTTCGCGCGCAGCTCCGGATGTTGGTGCCCGCCTATGGCGGGCAGGAATCGGATTGCATTTCCGCCGCTTCGCGACATTCCCGCGGAGGGATGCCGATCCCCCTTCCAACGTCACGAGCTCCCGCTGACGCCCGAGGTCCATCAGCTCTCACAAGGACGGAGATCGTCGTTCCCAGCTTCCGTGCTTTGCCGGTTAGCTCGTTGCCGAGAAGCTGTCGTACCCTCGGCCGTCCCGGAACTGCGTGTTGCAGGACGGGTCCC
>DASTNW010000057.1:0-14583 GCA_035762685.1 Solirubrobacterales bacterium
CGGTAGGGGTTTCGCTTAACTTTTTCCGAAGGCAGGTTGCGGCCGTCCGTGGGCCGCTTTGCGGAAAAAGTACAAGACGCTTCACCCCTACCGGGATGGCCGTCTCTGTTACGGGGTCAAGGCAGCGACTAGCTTGGCGGCGGGGCTGATGTTGTGGATGCGGGTGACCGTCTCTCCCGCGTAGAGGGGGCCGGCGTCGAGCAGGTTCTCTGGGGCGTCGTCGGTGGGGCCGGCCGGGGTGAGAAGGCGGCTGCCGGGGCGCTGGGCGCGGGCGAGGCGGAGCTGCATGGCGGGTGGCGTGAGGCGCGCGCCAGCGGCTGAGACGCGGTTGAGGGCGCGGTTCAGCAGCGGGCCCCGGGAGCGGGTGCCGAGCCAGTGGTCCGTAGCGGCGTTGGGAACGACTCGGTGCAGGGCCGGCCAGCCGAAGCCGAAGAGCTCGGTGAGGATGGTCTCCTCGGCGGTCAGGAGGCGCTGCCTGTAGCCGGGGTGGGCGCGGCTCTCCTCGGAGAGGAGGAAGCGGGTGCCGGCTACGGCGGCGCTGGCTCCGGCCTGGAGCGCTCGGCGCACGTCGTCGCGATCGGCGATACCGCCCGCGAGCAGCAGCGGAAAGCCGGGCGGCAATGCGGCGCGCACCTGCTCCAGCAGCTCCAGCGCCGGGGCATGACCGCGAACGTGGCCGCCGGCCTCGGCTCCCTGGACGATCACCGCGTCGGCCCCGGCTACGTGCGCCGCCCGCGCCTCCGCCACCGAACCGCACTGGTGGGCCCAGACGCCTGGAACTCGGCGCTTGGGCCGTCCCCAGAAGGTGACGACCACGTCGGCCTTCGCGGCCGCCTCGAACCAATCGCGCCGGGCGAAGGGCAGCAGCAGGTTGACGGCGAGGGGGCGGCCGGTCAGCTTGCGCGCCTCGTGCAGCTCGCGCTCGATCGCCCCGGCGCCGTTGACGGCGATCGTGCCCAGGCCACCCGCCTCGGAGACAGCGGCAGCGAGCTCGTGGCGGCTGAGACCGCCCCCCATCCCCGCCTGGACGACCGGTACCGCGACCCCGATCCGTTCCAGCGACATGCTCCGACCCTACGGCTGCGCGAAGATGCCGTCGTGGCCGGTGCCTTCAAGCTCGTCGTCCTCGCCTCGGGGGGCGGGACCAATCTGCAGGCGATCCTCGACACCCTGCACGGGCGCGACGGGGTCGAGGTGGTCGGGGTCGGCTCCGACAAGCCCGGAGCGCGGGCGCTGGAGCGGGCGGTCGCCGCTGGGGTCGACACCGCCGCCTTCCCGATCGAGGCCTACGCCGACCGCCTCGGTCGCGATACGGCGATGGCGGACTGGATCGAAGCCCGCCACGCCGACCTCGTGGTTCTTGCCGGCTACATGCAGCTGCTGACCGAACCGTTCGTCGCCCGCTTCCGCGGTCGCGTCGTCAACGTCCACCCCGCTCTACTGCCGGACTTCCCCGGCCTCGACGCGATCGGCCAGGCGCTGGCGGCGGGCGCGCAGGAGACCGGCGTCACCGTCCACTTCGTCGACGAGGGGGTCGACACCGGGCCGACCATCCTCCAGCGGCGGGTGCCGGTGCCGGTCGGGCGCGAGCGCCAGGTGCTCGAGGCGGCGATCCACTCGGTCGAGCACGAGCTCTACCCGGAGGCGATCCGCATGATCGCGGAGGGCCGGGTTAGGATCGACCCAGACGACCCGCGGGTCGTCTCGATCGATGACTGAGCCAGCCGCAGACACCCGGACGGAGACCGCCAGCGACGGCGCGATCCGGGTGCGCCGGGCGCTGATCTCGGTCTCCGACAAGACCGGCGTGGCCGACTTCGCCAGGGGCCTGGCGGCGCTCGGGGTCGAGATCCTCTCGACCGGCGGCACGGCGACGGCGCTGCGCGAGGCCGGCCTCGAAGTGACCGACGTCTCCGAGTTCACCGGCCAGGAGGAGATCCTCGGCGGCCGCGTGAAGACGCTGCACCCGCGGCTGCACGCGGCGCTGTTGGCGCGCCGCGACGATCCCGAGCACATGGCGACGCTGGAGCGCGAGGGGATCGAGCCGATCGACGTCGTCTGCGTCAACCTCTACCCGTTCGAGCAGACCGTGGCCGGGCACGAGGTGGCAGCGGAGGTGGCGATCGAGAACATCGACATCGGCGGGCCGACGATGATCCGCGCCGCGGCAAAGAACCACGAGGGCGTCGCCGTCGTCGTCAAGCCGGAGTCCTACGACGCCGTCTGCGCCGAGCTCGAGGAGAGCGGCGGCGAGATCTCCGCCTCGACCCGGCACTGGCTGGCCAACGAGGCCTTCGCCCAGACCGCCCGCTACGACGCCGCCATCAGCCGCTGGTTTTCGGCCGAGTACGAGGACTTCCCCGAACACCTGGCGATCGCCTACGAGAAGGTCCTCGACCTCTCCTATGGGGAGAACCCGCACCAGCGGGCGGCGCTCTACGCCGACGCCGGCGCCCGCAGCCATGTGCTCTCGCGGGTCTCGAAGCTGCACGGCAAGGCGCTCTCCTTCAACAACGTGCTCGACCTCGACTCCGCCCGCGGGCTGGTGGACGACTTCGAGGGGCCGGCCTGCGTGATCGTCAAGCACAACAACCCCTGCGGGGCGGCGGTCGGCGCCGACGCGCTCGAGGCCTACCTGAAGGCGCTGGCCTGCGACCCGCTCTCCGCCTACGGCGGTGTGATCGCGCTGAACCGGCCGGTCGGCCGCGAGCTGGCCGAGAAGCTGCACGAGAACTTCGTCGAGGTGCTGAACGCGCCCGGGTTCGAGGACGGCGCGCTGGAGGTACTGCAGCAGAAGGAGGCGATCCGCATCCTCTGCGAGGAGGAGCGGCGCCAGCCCGACTCCGGCGAGCGCGACGTGAAACGGGTCTTGGGAGGGCTGCTGATACAGGACCGCGACGGCGACCCCGAGCCGCGGGAGATCATGGAGGTGGTGACCGAGACGCAGCCGAGCGAGGAGCAGTGGCGCGACCTGCTCTTCGCCTGGACGGTGGTCCGCCGCGTCCGCTCCAACGCGATCGTGATCGCCAAGGACGGCGCCACCCTCGGCATCGGCGCCGGCCAGATGAGCCGCGTCGACTCCGTCCGCCTCGCGGTCGAGAAGTGCCGCGACGCCCGCGGCGAGGAGGCCGGCCCCCTCCTCTCCGGCTCGGTCCTCGCCTCCGATGCCTTCTTCCCCTTCGCCGACGGCCCCGAGCTCGCGATCCAGGCCGGCACCAACGCCGTGATCCAGCCCGGCGGCTCCAAACGCGACGCCGAGGTGATCGAGGCCTGCGACGCCGCCGGCGTGGCGATGGTGTTCACGAAGCACCGGCATTTCCGGCACTAGCCGGCGTCGCACTTCCTCCCTGAAGCCATCGCACAATCGCTCAGTTGTGCCATACACGCATGCGAACTTCACGAATAGCGTCGCCCTGTCGCGGCCGCGGCGACGCCCCGGCCGCCGGACGCGGGCCCCATCCTCACGAAGTGGGGTTGGCGGGTTCGACTCCCGCTCGGGGCGCTACGATGAAGGAACGTGAGGATGGGGCCGTGCAGTCCGACGGCAGCCCCGTATTGCGCAAATGGCCCGCTTGGGCGGGCCATTTGCTTAAGCAACCAGGTCTCTCAGGCCAGCTCCCGCTGCATGGCGCTGGCGCGCCGCACGTGGTCGCAGACCTCCTCCGGGGCATCGGCCGTGACCAGGAGGCCCTTGTCGTCGGTGGCGATCAGGCCGTTGTCCTCGAGGCTGTCGTCGACCCACCTCAACAGGGGCTGCCAGTAGGCAGCGTCGACGAGGATGACCGGGAAGTGCCTGATGCGGTGGGTCTGGATCAGGGTCAGGCTCTCGAACAGCTCGTCGAGCGTTCCGAAGCCGCCGGGGAGGATGACGAAGGCGCGGGCGTAGCGGACGAACATCAGCTTGCGGGCGAAGAAGTAGTGGAACTCGACGGCGCGGTTGACGTAGGGATTGAGGTGCTGCTCATGCGGCAGCTCGATGTTGAGCCCGACCGAGAGGCCGCCGGCCTCGGCGGCGCCGCGGTTGGCCGCCTCCATCAGGCCGGGGCCGCCGCCGGTGATCACGGTGAAGCCGTGGCGGGCTAGACAGGCGGCCGTTTCACGGCAGAGCTCGTACCAGCGGTGGTCCTCCGGCACGCGCGCCGAGCCGAAAACGGAGACGCCGTCCTCGACGTCGCGGAGGGCGTCGAACCCGGCGTCCACCTCGGCGCGGATGCGGTCGAGTCGCCGCTCGTCGTCGGTCTCGACGTCGCAAGGCACCCTGAGCAGGTGCTCGTCGTGCTTCGCCCCCGTGCCTCCGTCGTCTCCAGCCAAGGTGACTCCAAATTAGAACACCGGCGCCGCCACTCAGACCGAGAGGCTGCCGTCGTCCAGGCGTCGCGCAATCGCATCGGCCACCTGCTCGGGGCCGCTGGCCGAGACGTCGACGACGTTTCGCTCGAGCTCGCCGAGGTCGGCGAACTGCGCCCAGATCCCCTCCAGGGCCGCGGAGTCGAGGGGGAGGTCGCCTTCGCGGGCCCTGACCCGCTCGGTGCAGACCGAGAGCGGCGCCCGGATCACGGCGTAGGCAACGGCAAGCCCCGCGTCCTGGAGCATCTCCCTCAGGGGATCGAGGAACCAGCGGGGGATCACGATCCCGTCGACGATCGTGAGGTAGCCGGCCTTCGCGTAGGACGCCGCGGCCGCGCCGACGATCTCCATCACGAGGCGGTTCTGATCGTGCGACTCGGGCTTCCAGGGCTCGACGTAGCCGGAACGGACGAAGCGGAAGAAGACGTCCGCTTCGAGATGGACCGCGCGCTCCGTGCGCTCGGCGAGGAGCCCAGCCACGGTCGTCTTCCCGACTCCCGACGGCCCGGTCAGGATCAGCACGGGGGTGTCGGGTGAGGCCAGCACGTGGTTGCGCCTGCGAGAGGGAGAAAAGTGCCCCCGGCGGGACTCGAACCCGCGACGCGCGGCTTAAAAGGCCACCGCTCTAACCAGCTGAGCTACAGGGGCGCGAGGCCCATGGTAGACGGGCCTTGGGGACCGCGTCAGGAGAGGTCCGGCAGGCCCTGGTAGGGGGTCGACGCCTCGGCGTGGGTGCGGCGCGGGATGCGGCCGGCGCAGCGGGCGGCGTGGCCCGCCTCGACGGCGCCGCGCAGGGCCGTCGCCATCGCCGTCGAGTCCTCGGCGCCGAAGATGGCGCTGGCGGCGAGCACGGCGTCGCAGCCGAGCTCCATCGCCAGGGCGGCGTCGGAGGCGGTGCCGATGCCCGCGTCGAGGACGACCGGGACGGAGGCGCGCTCGGCGATGATCGCGACGTTGTAGGGATTGCGGATGCCGGAGCCGGAGCCGATCGGCGAGCCCAGGGGCATCACCGCAGCGCAGCCCGCCTCCTCGAGGCGGCGGGCGAGGACCGGGTCGTCGTTGGTGTAGGGAAGGACGGTGAAGCCGTCGGCCACGAGCTGTTCGGCGGCGTCGAGCAGCTCGACCGCGTCGGGGTACAGGGTGCGATCGTCGCCGATCACCTCGAGCTTGACCCACTCGGTCTGGAAGGCCTCGCGGGCGAGCTTGGCGGTGCGGACGGCGTCGCGGGCGGTGAAGCAGCCGGCGGTGTTGGGCAGGGCGAAGAGGCCGAGGCGGTCGATGACGTCGAGCACCGAGCCCTCGGCGGCGGGGTCGATGCGGCGCAGGGCGACGGTGACGATCTCGGCCCCGGCCGCGAGCAGCGCCGCCTCCATCTGCTCAAGCGAGCGAAAGCCGCCGGTACCGGCGATCAGCCGCGAGGACCACTGGCGCCCGCCCAGCTCCCAGCCGTCGGCGCCGCCCTGGATCGCCGCCAGCACCTCGACGCTCTGGCCCTCCCGCAGCGGCGTCTGCTCCCACTGCCCACGCGGCACCACCTCGCCGTCGAGAGCGACAGCGACGCCACGGGCCTCGCCGACGGCCCCGGACGCGCGCACCGCGTCCGCCAACGTTGCCGTGTCGGCGAGCTCCCGCCGCTCCCCGTTCAACTCGATCCTCATCGCGCCACTCCAGGGGAGAGTGGCGTTCGTCTTTTATTCGGCATATGCCCCATAAAGGACGAACGCCGAGGGGTGGCGGGGGCGATCGAGGGGGGCGGCGGCTCCCCCACGAGCTGGGCGGCGATCGCTTCGGCGGTCAGGGGCGCGAGCAGGACGCCGTTGCGGTAGTGGCCGGTCGCCAGCAGCAGGCCGTCGACGGCACCGGGGCCGACCAGCGGCAGGTTGTCGGGCGTGGCCGGGCGCAGACCGGCCGTCGCGTCGAGCAGCTCCATCTCGGCGATGTCGGGGAGCAGGCGGTAGGCCTCGCGCAGCAACTCGTGGACACCGCCGGCCGTGACCGCAATGTCGAAGCCCTGCTCTTCGGAGGTGGCGCCGGCGATCAGGCGGCCGTCGGGGCGCGGCACCAGGTAGACGCGCTCGGAGGCGACGATGCGCTCGCAGGGCGCGGCACCATCGCGGGCCCGCAGCTCGAGGACCTGGCCCTTGACCGGGCGCACTGGCGGGCGGGCGTGCTCCGGCAGCCACTCGGTCTGGCCCGACCGGGCGCCGGTGGCCAGCACCACCGCCCCTGCCCGCAATTCCTCACCGGCGGCGGTCCGAACGCCGGCCAGGCGCTCGCCGTCGAAGAGTCCCGCGACGACGTCGTTGGCTCCGCGGGGGTCGTTCCCACCGGCACCTGCCCCCAGCCGCAGCTCCGCCCCCGCACTCCGCAGCGCGGCCAGCAGCGCCCCGGTCAGCGCTCGCGGGTCGACCGCGGCCTCACCGGGGGCGTGGACGCCGCCGGCGAAGGACGGCGTCAGGCCGGGCTCGAGGTCACGGCAGCGGCGCGGCGGCAGCCACTCCGCCTCGAGGCCGAGCGCGCGCTGCAGGTCGTGGACGCGCCGCAGCTCCGCCGCCTCGTCGCGGTCGAGGGCGATATGGAGGGCGCCCTGGCGCGAGTAGCCCGTCGACTCTCCGCTCGCGGCCTCCAGCTCGGCGACGAAGCCGGGGTAGAGGCGCGACGACGCCAGCGTCATCTCCAGCAGCTCCGGCTCGCCGAAGCTGAGCTCGCCGACCGGCGCCAGCATGCCGGCCGCGACGCGGGTGGCGCCGGCGGGCGGCTGGGCGCGCTCGAGCACCGCCACGCGCGCCCCGCGCTGGGCCGTGCGCCAGGCGCAGCTGAGGCCGATCACCCCGCCACCAACGAATATCGCGTCGAAACTGCGCTTCTCGGTCAAGCCATTGCCTCCGCCGGCATTACCCGGATCAGGTCCAGACGGTCGGTGACCTCGTTGTCACCCTCTCAGCCCCAGGGCTCCCGTACACCCGATGCTACCGCGCTCGGGCCGGCTGCAAGCCCGCCGGGGAGTTCATAATTGGGTGCATGAGCCTCGCGCCTCCCGAGTCGGTCGGCGCCCTGCGCCAGGAGCGTCTGCGCACGGCCCGCCTCTACTTCGTCTGCGACGCCCGCCCCGGCGGCGAGGATCTGGAAGCGCTGCTGCGAACGGCGCTGAGCGGTGGCGTCGACATCGTGCAGCTGCGCGAGAAGGAGCTGGGCCGGGACGAGATCGAACGCTCGGCCGCGACCTTCCGCCGCGTCTGCGACACCTACAGCGTCCTCTTCATCGTCAACGACGACCCCGACCTGGCCCGCGCCTGCGACGCCGACGGCGTCCACCTCGGCCAGGACGACGCCGCGGTGGAGGAGGCGCGGGAGCTGCTCGGCCCCGACGCGATCATCGGGCTGTCGACCCACTCCGAGGCGCAGATCGAAGCGGCCGCCGAGGCGCCGGTGGACCACATCAGCGTGGGACCGATCTGGGAGACGCCGACGAAAGCGGGACGGCCAGGGGTGGGGCTGGACCTGGTCTCCTTCGCCGCCGAGCGCGCGAGCCGTCCTTTCTTCGCGATTGGCGGCATCGATCCCGGCAACGCCGAGCAGGTGGTGAACGCCGGGGCGAGACGGCTCTGCGTGGTGCGAGCAATCCGTGACGCGGCCGAACCGAGCGCCGTTGCCGAAGAGCTGCGGCGCGTCGTCGGGGTGGCCCCCGGTGGCTGAGCAACGCCGCAAGCGCAAGGACCGCGGCGGCGACCGGATGGCGCGCGGCTACGCCAAGGCGGAGCAGCGCAACCAGGCGGCGCGCGAAGCGCTGGAGCCGCTGGCCGAGGGCGAGCGGCCGGCGGTGGTCACGGTCGGCGCCATCGTCGCCGGCCTGGTCGCGCTCTCGATCCTCGTCGGCTATCTGGCCGGCGCCAAGGTCGACGGGGAGACGCCGCGATTCGCCCAGGTGGCGGCGCCGGCTCTGATCATGGGGGTCATGGCCTGGGGCATGTGGCGGGCCCGCTACTGGGCCGTGCTCGGCTTCCAGCTGGTCCTCGTCTTCCTCATCTTCAGCGCCGTCTTCGGCCTCGCCGTGCAGGCCTCGACCGTGGCCCAGTTCGCGGCGACGCTCGGGCTGCTCGCAGTGGCCGGCACCTTCTTCTTCTTCATGGTCAAGGCGATGGCGCGGATCCAGATGCCCGAGCGGGTTCCGCGAGACTGAGCCGATGAGCCCGCTCGGACTGCCCTCGCTGGACCGCATCTCCGCTCTGCCGGCCGACGTGCTCGGCGCCCTGAGGACGATCCCCGAGATCGTCGAGAACACGCGGGAGATGCGCGACCACACGGCGGCGCTGACGCGAGTCGCGGACGCGCTCGACCGGGTCGCCGCCGACACCGAGGCGCTGCCGGCGTTGCGAGGCGAGATGGCCCGCGTCAGCGAGACGACCGGTGTGCTCGGCGAGATGGACGCGCGATTGGCGACGATCGAGGAGGCGATGCCGGTGCTGGTCGAGGTCCAGCGCCACCTCGCGCAGCTGCCGGAGACGATGGGCCGACTCGACCGCGGCATCGAGGGCCTGGACCAGGGGATCGAGCGGCTGAGCGGCCTGATGGAGCGGATCCTGGCCGCGCTCGACGGCCTCAACGGCAGCGTCGACACGCTGCAGGGCGCGGTCGCCCCGATGGCCCGCCTCGCCAGCCGCGTGCCGGGGCAAAAGAAGGGCTGACAGCGCGGCGAAGCCGCCCCTGGTCGTTCTATAGGCTCACCCCCTTGGCTGAGTCCTTCGACACGATCGTGATCGGTGGCGGTCCCGGCGGCTACGTCGCCGCCATCCGCTCGGCCCAGCTCGGCCGCAAGACCGCGGTCGTCGAGCGCGACAAGGCCGGTGGCCGCTGCCTCAACTACGCCTGCATCCCGGCGAAGACGATCCTGCGTACGGCGGAGATCTACACCGAGGCGCGCGAGAGCGCCGACCTCGGCGTCGTCGCCAAGGACGTCTCACTCGACTGGGAGGCCGTGCACAAGCGCCGCGCCGCCGTTTCCGAATCGCTCTCCAACGGCGTCAAGATGCTCTGGGACAAAAACAAGGTGACGGTGATCGAGGGCGAGGGATCGCTGACGCCGGAGGGCAACGTCAAGGCCGGCGGGGAGACCTATGAGGCGGGCGCCGTCGTCCTCGCCACCGGCTCGGTGGCGCTGCCGATTCCCGGGGTCGAGTTCGGCGGCCGTGTCGTCGACACCTGGGGCGCCTGGTCGCTGCCGGAGGTGCCGAAGAAGATCGCCGTCGTCGGCGCCGGTGCCTCGGGCTGTGAGATCGCCTCCGCCTACGGGCGCTTCGGCACCGAGGTGCTGCTGATCGAGATGCTGCCGCAGATCCTCCCGGCCGAGGACAAGGACGTCGTCCGCGTCGTCGAGCGCGCCTTCAAGAAGCAGAACATCACCGTCGCCACCGGCAACCCGGTCGAGAACGTCGAGGCGGGAGAGAAGTCGGTGAAGCTCACCTACGGCGATACGACCGCCGAGGTCGACTACCTCTGCGTCGCCGGCGGCCGCGGGGCCGACACCGGGCCGCTCGGCCTGCAGGAGGCGGGAGTCGAGCTGGAGGAGAACGGCAAGGTCAGAGTCGACGAGTTCCAGCGGACCTCGAACCCGAAGGTCTACGCGATCGGCGACCTGGTCAACCAGAAGGCACTCGCCCACAAGGCCTCCGACGAGGGCGTCGTCGCGGCCGAGCACGCGGCCGGCGCCGAGACCCACCCGGTCGACCAGAACCTGGTTGCCGGCGCCACCTTCAGCCACCCCCAGGTTGCCAGCGTCGGCCTCACCGAGGCGGCCGCCAAGGAGGCCGGCAACGACGTCAAGGTCGGCAAGCTGAAGCTCGGGGCGGTCGGCGGTGCCACCGTCTACGACGACAAAGAAGGCGTGGTCAAGATCGTCGCCGATTCCCAATACGGCGAGGTCCTCGGCGTCCACATCGTCGGCAACCGCGCCTGCGACATGATCGCCGAGCTGGTGGCGACGATGGCGCTGGAGGGCGGCTACCAGGAGCTGGCCCGGATCGTCCACCCCCACCCGACGATCTCCGAGGCGATCTTCGAAGCGGCGCGCGCGATCGACGGCTGGGCAACGCACGCTTGACGGCGCCCCGCGCCACCTTCTACTTCGACCTCGGATCGCCGTACGCGTACCTGGCCGCAGAGCGGATCAGTGGCCTGTTCACCGAGGCGGGGCTGGAGCAGCCGGAGTGGCAGCCGGTCCTGCTCGGTGGGCTGTTCCAACGCTTCGACCGCGGTTCCTGGTCGCTGACCGCAGTCCGCGAGGAGGGGATGGCGGAGGTCGAGCGCCGCGCCGCCGCCTACGGGCTGCCGCCGGTCGTCTGGCCCGATCCCTGGCCGGGCAACACGCTGACCGCGATGCGGGCGGCGACCTTCGCCAAGCAGACCGGCCGCACCGTCTCCTTCGCGCTCGCCGCCTTCCGCCAGGCGTTCGCCGCCGGTCGCGACCTCAGCGATCCCGAGAACGTGACGATCGCGGCGGCCGCCTGCGAGCTGCACCCGCGGGCGCTGCTGAAGGCGGTGGCGACGGACATCGTCAAGGGAGGGCTGAAGGAAGCGACCGCGGCGGCCGGCGAGCGCGGCGTCTTCGGCGTGCCGACGGTGGCCGTCGGCGAGGAGCTCTTCTGGGGGGACGACCGCCTCGAGGAGGCGGTCGCGGCGGCCGGCGGCTGAGTCGCGCGGAGGCACGAGTTTCGGCGCGAGCGCATCGCTAAGGTGAATCGATGGCCGATCTGCCCGACGCCGCCACCTGTTATGAGCTGCTCGCGCGCATGGCCCTGATCCGCCGCTTCGAGGAGGAGGCCGGGCGCCAGTACCAGCGGGCCAAAGCGGGCGGCTTCCTGCACCTGGCGATTGGCGAGGAGGCGACGATCGTCGGCACCACCTCGGTGATGCGCGACGAGGACTTCCTGATCGGCAGCTACCGCACCCACGGCCACGCGATCGCCCGCGGCACGGAACCAAAGAGAGTTATGGCTGAGCTCTTCGGCCGCAGCGAGGGGACCAGCGGCGGGCGCGGCGGCTCGATGCACATCTTCGATGCCGAGCGCCGCTTCATGGGCGGGTACGGGATCGTCGGCGGCAACCTCCCGATCGCCGCCGGCCTCGCCCTCGCCTCCCAGTACAAAGGCGAAGACGCCGTCACCGTCTGCATGTTCGGCGACGGCGCCTCCAACACCGGCAACTTCGGCGAGACGATGAACCTGGCGGCGCTGTGGAAGCTGCCGGTCTTCTTCCTGGTCGAGAACAACCTCTACGGGATGGGGACCGCGGTCGAGCGCCACTCGGCCCAGACCGACCTCTCGAAGAAGGCGGAGGGGTACGGGATCCCGGGGGCGCGGGCCGACGGCATGGACGTGATCGCCGTGCGCGAGGCGGTCGCGGCGGGGGTCCGAGCGGCGCGCGAGGAGGACCGGCCCACCCTGCTGGAGGTCGTCACCTACCGCTACCGCGGCCACTCCGCCGCCGATCCCGAGGTCTACCGCGAGCGCGAGGAGGTCGAGGAGTGGCGCGAGAAAGACCCGATCGAGTCCTTCGCGCAGCGCTGCGTCGAAGCCGGGGTGCTGGGTGAGCGGGAGGTGCGGCAGGCGCGCGAGGCGGCCGAGCAGGAGGTGGTCGCGGCGGTCGAGTTCGCCGAGGCCTCGCCGGAGCCGGCGCTCGACACGATGTACGAGAACCTCTACGCGGTGACTGACCCCGGCGGCTGGTACGCGGTCGACGAGCGCAGCCCGGAGCCGCACCGCGGCGAGCACGAGGACCGCATGCCCGACGCGGCGCGTGAGCTGGCCGAGGCCGGCGCCGCCTACGCGGAGCAGCCGGAGGAGGGATCGCGGCCGAACCCGGCGCTGCAGGGCGACGCACAGGACGGGGCCGAGTCACGGGTCTCGGCCGAGGAGGCCGAGCGCTGATGGCGGAGCTGCGGATGCGCGAGGCGCTGCGCGACGCGATGGCGGAGGAGATGCGACGCGACGAGGGCGTCTTCGTGATGGGCGAGGACGTCGCCGTCTTCCAGGGGGCGTTCAAGGTGACCGAGGGGCTGATCGACGAGTTCGGCGAGCGCCGCGTGCGCGACACGCCGATCTCCGAGAACACGATCGTCGGCACCGGCGTCGGCGCGGCGATGGGCGGGCTGCGGCCGGTGGTCGAGCTGATGACGGTCAACTTCTCGCTGCTGGCGCTGGACCAGATCGTCAACCACGCCGCCGCGATCCCCTACATGTTCAACGGCCAGGCGAAGGTGCCGATGGTGATCCGGATGCCGGGCGGCGGCGGCCACCAGCTCGGCCCCACGCACTCGCACAGCCTCGAGGCGCTGTACCTGCAGGTGCCGGGCCTGCTGGTTGCCTGCCCCTCCACCCCGGCCGACGGCAAGGCGCTGCTGAAGGCGGCGATCCGCGACGACAACCCGGTGATCTTCATCGAGCACGAGAGCCTCTACGGGGTCCGCGGCGAGGTTCCCGACGGCGAGGACGAGGTGCTGCGCTTCGGCGAGGCGGCGGTGCGTCGCGAGGGCAGCGACGTCACCATCGTCGGCGTGCTGAAGATGGCGCAGGTGGCGGAGCAAGGGGCGGCCGTGCTGGCGGAGGAGCACGGGGTCGAGGCCGAGGTGATCGACCCGCGCACGCTGCGCCCACTCGACCTCGACACGATCCTCGAGTCGGTGCGCAAGACCAACCGGGCGGTGATCGTCGAGGAGGGCTGGCCGCACGGCGGCGTCGGCGCCAACCTGGCGACGCTGATCACCGAGCAGGCCTTCGACGACCTCGACGCGCCGGTGCAGAGAGTGACCGGTGCCGACGTCCACATGCCCTACTCGAAACGGCTCGAGCAGGCGGCGATCCCGCACGAGGAGCACGTGGTGAGCGCGGCGCTCGCCACGCTGGAAGGGTCGCTCTGATGGCCGACGTGGTCATGCCCCGGCTCTCGGACTCGATGGAGGAGGGGACGATCCTGTCCTGGCTGAAGCAGGTCGGGGACGAGATCGCCGTTGGGGACGAGCTGGTGGAAATCGAGACGGACAAGGCGAACATGGCTTATGAGAGCGACGTGGCGGGGACGCTGACGGAGATCTTGGCCGAGGAGGGGGAGACGTTGGCTATCGGCAGTCCTATTGCGCGGGTGGGCGATTCCGATGAGGGTTCAGGCGCTTCAGCTGCGGGGCCTGTCGCCGAGGCCACCCCCACGGTGCTCGGCGGCAAAGCCGCCTCCGCGCCGCGGGGAGCCCCCGCCTCGGCGCCACCCGCAGGTGAGGCGGCTGAGTCCCCGGAACCAGCCGCAACGGCTGGCGCCGAGAACGGTCAAGCTGACGGAGCTGACAGCTCCAGCCGCGTCAAAGCCTCTCCCGTGGCGCGCCGGATAGCTAAGGAGCAGGGCATCGACTTGTCGTCGATCACCGGCTCCGGGCCAGGTGGGCGCATCGTCAAGAAGGACGTGAAGAAGGCGGCCTCTTCCGCAGGCCCCGCGGATGAAGCGGCCGGTCCAGGAAGCCCTGAGACCGCGAAGGGGCAGACCACTTACGAAGAGTTGTCGAAGCTGCAGTCGACGATCGCAAGACGCATGTCCGAGTCGAAGGCGACGGCGCCGCACTTCTACTTGGAGGCGGAGATCGAGATGGGGCGGGCGGTGGAGGCGCGGGCGCGGTTGAAGGCGGCGGCCGGCGAGGGCGAGGTGGTGCCGTCGTTCAACGACATGATCGTCAAGGCCTGCGCGCTGGCGCTGCGCGAGCACCCACGGGCCAACGGCGCCTACCGCGACGGCCGCTTCGAGCTCTACTCGCGGGTCAACGTCGGAGTGGCCGTCGCCGCCCAGGACTCGCTGGTCGTCCCCACCGTCTTCGACGCCGACCGCAAGGGCCTGCGCCAGATCGCCGCCGAGTCGCGGGCGCTGGCGCAGAAGGTCCGCGAGGGGCAGATCACGCCGCCGGAGCTCTCCGGCGGCACCTTCACCGTCTCCAACCTGGGGATGTACGGGATCGACAACTTCAGCGCCGTGATCAACACCCCGCAGGCGGCGATCCTCGCCGTCGGCGCGATCAAGGAACGCGCGGTCGTCCGCGAGGGCGAGATCGTCGCCGCCCAGATGCTCGGCGTCACCCTCGCCTGCGACCACCGCATCCTCTACTGGGCACCCGCTGCCGAGTTCCTGGCCAAGGTCCGCGCCCTGCTCGAAGAGCCGCTCGCGCTGGCGCTGCGCGAGCACCCACGGGCCAACGGCGCCTACCGC
>DASTNW010000058.1:0-31883 GCA_035762685.1 Solirubrobacterales bacterium
CGGGCTGTTCGGTGCGCTGAGCGGCCCAGGCGCTTATGAGGATCGCGATGCCCGCCAAGAGCAGGACCGCGGCCATCAGGTCGTTCTTCGCGGCCCCGGGCTCCCGCACCACCAACGTGTGGCACTCCAGTACCAGCGAAACCGAGATGACACTCAACGGCCCGCGCTCGTATGGCCGCCCAATGCACCAAGCAGCCAGGAAGCCAAGTCCGAGCCACGCGTAGTTGATGAATAACGACAGCGTGTCCCTGCCCGTCAGCAGCATCCCGTCCGCGTGGAGCAGCTCCGCGTTCTGCGGGTAGAACCAGTTCGTAAAGACCGTCTCGACGTAGTGCAGCCCCGTCGTCGAGTGGTCCTGCGCCATGTCCGCCGCAAACGGCAGGTGGTACCAAAGCGAATCGAAGTTGAAAATCCCCCGGTCCAGCGCGTGCTTAGTCGTTAGCGCCCAGTGCCCGACGACCACGGCGATGACCCCGACCATGATCGCCAACTGCCAAGCGCTATCGCCGGCGGGTGGCGGTGCGGCGGGGGCCCCCCGCGGCGTGGAGGACGCCGCTCCGCGGCGTCCGAGCACCGTGGGGGTGGCCGCACCGACAGGCCCCGCCGGCCAGAGCACCGCGGTCCCTGCGACCAGGGCGCTGGCGCCCATCAGCGTCCCCGCGTACAACAACCCGAACGTGCCGAGCAGCTCGGAGATCCAAATCAGCAGGGAAACACCGACGACCGCCTCGACCAACCGCGCCGGCGCGCCGCTCCACTCGGGCAACAACCGCCCACGCAACCGGTAAGCGCTGAACCCCAGCGCCAACAGCACGATCGCCACCTGCAGGGCCCCCAGCAAGTAGGAGCCGAGGCTAAGCATCGCGGGCGCCCGGGTCGGTGCTCAGCCGCCGAGCCCGCGGACGACGACGGGGGTCTCCCCTTCGGCGACCATCCCCTGCCCACGGGCCATGCGGTCGATCACGATCGGGTCGTCGGCCGACTGGATCCGGTTGTGGAAACGGGTGTTCTCGGCCTGCAGCTCGTGCAGCTGCGCTTTGGCAGCGGTCGTCGCCGTGTAGGTCTTGACGAAATCGATCGCCGGGTTGAAGTACGAGTAAAGGACCGCCGCGAGGACGACCGTCAGGGCGATCCGCCCGACGCGGTCCCAGTTGACGCGACTGGCGCCGCGACGCGCAGCCGGTTTGCGGCGCGCAGCCGGTTTGCGGCGTGACGCGGGGCGCGGGCGCTGCCTGGTCGTCGTCCGCGCGGCCTTGGCGCCTGCTGCCATGCCCGGTCCTTTGCGGCCGGGCCCCGCATTCCTTCATTTAGGAGCGGCGCTGGACGAATGCGTGCAAGCCGGGGAACTCGGCGGCAGCGCCCAACTCCTCCTCGATCCGCAGCAGCCGGTTGTACTTGGCGACGCGGTCCGAGCGCGAGGGGGCGCCGGTCTTGATCTGGCCGGCGCCGGTGGCGACGGCGAGGTCGGCGATCGTCGTGTCCTCGGTCTCGCCGGAGCGGTGGGAGATCACCGCCGTGTAGCCGGCCTCGCGGGCGGTGCGGATCGCCTCCAGGGTCTCGGTCAGGGTGCCGATCTGGTTGACCTTGACCAGGATCGAGTTGCCGACGCCGAGCTCGATGCCGCGGCGCAGGCGCTCGGGGTTGGTGACGAAGAGGTCGTCGCCGACCAGCTGCACGCGCTCACCGAGCTCGTCGGTGAGCAGCTTCCAGCCGTCCCAGTCCTCCTCGTCCATGCCGTCCTCGATCGAGACGATCGGGTAGCGCGAGCAGGCGTCGGACCAGTAGGCGACCATCTCCTCCGGGCTGAGGCTGCGCCCCTCGTGCTCGAGCGCGTAGGCGCCGTTGTCGAAGACCTCGCTGGTGGCCGGGTCGAGGGCGATGAAGACGTCGGAGCCGGGGTCGTAGCCGGCCGCCTCGACGCCGGCCAGGACCGCCTGCAGGGCCGCCTCGTTGGACGCCAGGTCCGGGGCGAAGCCGCCCTCGTCGCCGCCGGCCGTCGAGAGCCCCTCGGCGGCAAGCGTCTTCTTCAGCGCGTGGAAGACCTCGGTCCCGATCCGCAGGCACTCGGAGAAGCTCGAAGCCCCCGCCGGCACGACCATGAACTCCTGGAAGTCGACCGAGTTGTCGGCGTGGGCGCCGCCGTTGAGGACGTTCATCATCGGCACCGGCAGCAGAGTCGGCTCACCGCCGCCGTAGAGCTCGGCGAGGTAGCGGTAGAGCGGCTGGCCGGAGTCCGCCGCCGCCGCCTTGGCCGCCGCCAGGGAGACCCCGAGCAGCGCGTTGGCCCCGAGCCTGCCCTTGTTGGGCGTCCCGTCGAGCTCGATCATCGTCTTGTCGAGAGCGCCCTGCTCGGCGGCGCGGGCGCCGGTCAGCGCCGCGGCAACCTCGCCGTTGACGTTGGCGACCGCGCGCGAGACGCCCTTGCCGGCCCAGGTGTCGCCGCCGTCGCGCAGCTCGACCGCCTCGAACTCGCCGGTCGAGGCGCCCGAGGGGACCGCCGCCAGGCCGCGGGCGCCCGACTCGAGCACGACTTCGACCTCGACCGTCGGGTTGCCGCGCGAATCGAGGACTTGGCGCGCGTGGATGGCGGTGATGACGCTCACGGGCGCGCCAGTCTATTCACCGGCCCGGCCGCGCGGCAGGCCAGCAGGGCGGGCCTATTCGCCCGCGGGGGGAACTTCACCGGTGGGCGGGACGGCCCCTTCCGAGAGGCCGCCGAGGGCTTCTTCGGCCGCTTCTTTCAGGCCCTCGGGCCGCGGCCGCTGCGGCAGCCGTTCTCCTTCGGGTTTGAGCACGGTGGTGCTGCCGGGCAGCGCCGGGGCCGCCTGGATAACGGGGGCTGGACAGTCTTTGGGACGCCCACCCGGGGGGTCGGCTTCGTAGCAGCCCGGCGGCGCGCTGGGCGGGTGGCCGGAGCCGACGAAGTTGGAGCATTTTTCTTCGATCGTGAAACCGTCGGCGCAGAAGGTCCGCGCTTCCCACTTGCTGGTGTACGCGGTGACGAAGTTGGAGAAGGCCCTCTGGGAGACCTGCTGGGCCAACTGGCTTTTGATCTGGGCTTTGACCTGGTCCAGGGTCTGGACTTTCTCCGAGTTCAGTTTCTCCACCTCGATCACGAAGTATTTGCCTTCGACGTCGGTCGGGCCGACGATCACGCCGGTGGGGCTGCCGAAGATCGCTTCGCGCAGCGTCGTCTGGGTCTGCAGGAGTTCTTCGGTCAGGCCGCGCTGCAGGCCCCCGGTGCTTTTGGTGTTCGGGTCTTCCGAGTATTTCGCGGCGATTTTTTCCCAGCTTTTCGGCGAGCTGTCTTTTTCCAGCTCCGCCTTCGCCGCTTCGGCTTTCTCTTTGTCTTCGTTGACGATGACCCGGACGTCGCGCGAGGCAGGGCTCGTGAACTGCGAGTCCTTGGCGGAGTTGTAGAAGTTGGCAACTTCCGCTTCCGTCGCCTGCGGGGCTTCGTTGGAGACCACTTCCTGGATCTGGGTGCTGAGCAGCTGCAGCCTGACGCGATCGAGGACGTCCTCTTTGGTGAAGCGCGACGTTTTCAGGAATTCTTGGTATTCGGCTTCGGTTTTGAAGTTCTGTTCTTTGATCTGGGCCAGTTCGGTGGCGATCTGTTTCGGCGTCACCTCGATGCCGAGTTCTTCGGCCTCGCCCTGGATCCAGATCTGGTCGAGGAGTTCGCCCAGCGCCGCTTCCTTCAGTTCTTCGTATTTTTTCTCGCCGGGTTTCGGCGCTTTTTTCAGGCCGCCGGCGGCGACCTGCTGGAGCAGGGCGCGTTTGAATTCCGCTTCGCTGACCGTGCCGAGGTCGTCGGGAACGCCCTCGACGATCGCCACGTCGCCCTCGGGCACGCTCGGCGCGCTGAGCCCCTGGGCGATCGCGAAGCCGACGAAGAGAAGGACGAAAAGCGCGCCGAAGCCGATCAACGCCAAGCGCTGACGGCCAGCCAGCCGTTGGTCTCGGCGCCCCGGCGCCGTCTGCCCCTGTTTCGCAGCCACGGAGCCGGCAGCATAGTCAAATCGCTTCAGCGGCGGGTAAAGAGGCGCTCAGGCGGCGGCCGGTTCCTGCGAGCGCCGCGCCTCCCGCAGCCCCGAGGCCAGCGCCAGCACCGCGGCCAGGCGCTCCTCCGGGTCGCCGGCCGCCCTCAGCGCGGCCGTCTGCTCACGCCATTCGTAGACCGCCCCCTCGACCTGCTCCGCCAGCACGCCCGCCTGCTCGGAATCGAGCTCGATGCCGCTGACGCTGAGCCGGCCGCCGCGGAACTCGACGCTGCGCGCCCCCGCCAGGCCCAGCTCGATCCGCGCCTGCTGCAGCTTCAGCAGGTTCTCCGCCTGCGCCGGCAGCGGCCCGAAGCGGTCGCCGAGCTCGTCGCGGATCGCCCGCAGCTGACCGGGCTCGCGGGCGGCGACGATGCGGCGGTGGACGTCGATCTTGGCGGCCTCGAAGGGGACGAAGGTCGCCGGCAGGTAGGCGTCGACCGGGACGTCGAGGCGGACCGGCTCGGGCGCCTCCTCGCGCTCTTCGCCGGGCCCGGCGGCGGTCTCGCCGACCGCTTCGTCGATCATCTGGCAGTAGAGCTCGAAGCCGACCGCGGCGACGTGCCCGGACTGCTCGTCGCCGAGCAGGTTGCCGGCGCCGCGGATGTCGAGGTCGCGCATCGCGATCCGGAAGCCGGAGCCGAGCTCGGTGTGGTCGGCCAGGGTCGAGAGCCGCGCCGCCGCCTCCTCGCTCAGCGCCTCGGCCGAGGGGTAGAGCAGGTAGGCGAAGGCGCGCTCGCGAGAGCGGCCGACCCGGCCGCGTATCTGGTAGGCCTGCGAGAGCCCGAGCTGGTCGGCGCGCTCGACGATCAGCGTGTTGGCGGTCGGGATGTCGAGGCCGGACTCGATGATCGTCGTCGTCACCAGGCAGTCGGCCTCGCCGCGGAGGAAGCTCAGCATCGTCTCCTCGAGCGCGTGCTCGTCCATCTGCCCGTGGGCTTCGAGGAAGCGCGCTCCCGGGACCAGTGCCCGCAGCCGCTCGGTCGTCTCCGGCAGCGAGTCGATCCGGTTGTGCAGGACGAAGGCCTGCCCCTTGCGCTCGACCTCGCGCTGGACCGCCTTGCGGACCAGGTCCTCGTCGTAGGGGCCGACATAGGTGCGAACCGGCCGCCGGCCCTCGGGCGGGGTCTCGATCACGGAGATGTCGCGCAACCCGGCCAGGCTCATCTGCAGGGTGCGCGGGATCGGCGTCGCCGAGAGCGCCAGCACGTCGACCTTCAGCTTCAGCTGCCGCAGCAGCTCCTTCTGCTTGACCCCGAAGCGCTGCTCCTCGTCGACCACGACCAGGCCCAGCTCCTTGGCGCGGACGTCGCGCGAGAGCAGCCGGTGGGTGCCGATCAGGACGTCGACCTTGCCCGCCTCGAAGTCCTTCAGCACCGCTTTCACCTCTGCCGCCGGCCGCAGCCGGGAGACGCCCTCGACCCGGAACGGCAGGTCGGCGAGGCGCTCGCGGAAGGTGCCGAAGTGCTGCTGGGCGAGGATCGTGGTCGGCACCAGCACCATCACCTGCTTGCCGTCGCTGGCCGCCTTCACCGCCGCCCGCAGCGCCACCTCGGTCTTGCCGAAGCCGACGTCGCCGCAGACCAGGCGGTCCATCGGCCGCTCCCCCTCCATGTCGCCCTTGACCGCCTCGATCGCTTCCAGCTGATCGGCCGTCTCGCGGTAGGGAAAGGCCTGCTCGAGGGCGATCAGCCACTCGCCGTCGGGCGGGAAGGCGTGGCCCTTGCGGGCGCGGCGCTCGGCGTAGAGGTTGAGCAGCTCGCCGGCCATCGCGCCGGCCGCCTTGCGCGCCCGCGCCTTCATGTTCTGCCAGCGTTTGCCGCCGAGGGCCGAGAGCGACGGTTCGCCACCGGCGCCGACGTAGCGGCTCAGCTTCGCCAGTTGGTCGGTGGGGACGTAGACCCGGTCCTCGCCCTTGTATTCGAGGTAGAGGTAGTCGCGGGTGACGCCGCCGACCTCGCGCGTCTCGAAGCCGGCGAAGCGGGCGACCCCGTGGTCCTCGTGGACGACGTGGTCGCCGACCCGCAGTTCGCCGAAGGCGAGCCGGCCGCGCCCGGCGCCCGGCGCCGGCTCCTCCGTGCGGCGGCGGTGGACGAGGCGGCGGAAGGGGTAGACGGCGAGTTTGAGCTCGGGGCTGACGAAGCCCTCGCGCAGGCGCGCCTCGGCGAAGGAGAGGCCGGGGTCGGGCGAGAGGCGCCCGCCTTCGAGCAGGCGGGCGTCGAGCCGGTCGAGGCCGTAGCGAGCGCGCTCGGCCTCGCCGCGGCTGTCGAAGGCGACGACGGTGCGGTAGCCGGAGCGGACCAGTTTCTCCAGCTCGCCCTCCGCCTCCTTGACGCTGCGGGCAGGAGACTCGGCGCGGGCGGCGCGGAAGGCGTCCTCGTCGTCCTCGCCGGCCCCCGTCAGCGCCAGCGCCGAGCGCTCGGTCAGCGGCGCCGCGACGTCGACGTAGAGGTGCTGGGCGTCCTCGGCGTGCATCGCCGCGGTCGCGTCCTCCCAGTGGTCGCGCAGGGCCGGCTCGATCTCCTCGGCCGCCGCCAGCACCACCGCGGCCGCCGCCGGGACCAGGTCGAGCGGAGCGCGGAAATGCTCCAGCGGCAGCAGCTCGGCCAGGTTGGAGAGCTGCTTGCCCTCCTCGGCCGCCTCCAGCGCCGCCAGCTCGGCCAGCTCGCGGTGCTCGGCGTCGAGCTCGGCTGCCGGGGCCAGCTCGACCCGCTCGGCCTCGCCCAGCGAGCGCTGGGTGAAGGTCGAGAACCAGCGCATCGACTCGATCTCGTCGCCGAACAGCTCGATCCGCACGGCGCGCTCCTCGGTCGCCGGGTAGACGTCGAGGATGCCGCCGCGGACCGCGAACTGCCCCCGCTCCTCGACTTGCTCGACCCGCTCGTAACCGGCGCCGACCAGGTCGTCGGCGACCGCCCCGAGCTCGACCTCCTCCCCCCTGGCGATCGCGAAGCCGGCCGGACGCAGCGAGGCGTCGGGGACGGCCTCGGCCAATGCCGTGGCGCTGGCGACGACCACCGCGTCGGCTTCGGAGCCGAGCGCGTCGAGGGCGTCGATCCGCAGCCCGACCAGGTGCGGCGGCGGGGTCACGTGCGAGGCGTAGCCGGTCCCGCGCGAGGGGTAGAGGCGCACCCGGCGCGGCGCCAGGTAGGCGCGCAGGTCGGCGGCGAGGTCGCGGGCGGAGCGGTCGTCGGCGCTGACCAGCAGCGCCGGACGCCCGGCCAGGCCGCGGTCGTCCTCCAGCAGCGCCGCCAGCAGCAGCGGCCGCAGCATCGTCGAGGCGCGCACCGTCGCCGCCTCGCCCCCGTCCGCCGCGGCGCGCACGCGAGCGGCGAGCGCGTGCACGCGCTCGTTCTCGGCGGCGATCTCGACAAGGGGTCGCAAGCTCATCGGGCGGACCCCGGAGCTTGCCAGGTGGCGCTCAGAGACCGCCGCGCTGGGCCGCGCAGTAGGCGAGAAGGCGTTCCGCGTCCCCCGCCTCCTCGGACCGCGAGAGGCCGCTGCCGTCGCTCGCCGGCAGCGCCCACCGGGTCGCCGCCCACGGGCACTTGAAGCGAGTCTGCGCTCCCGGCGAGCGCGGGCTCGGCTGCAGTTCGCGAATGCCCGAATCGCAGCCCTCGTGGCAGGTCTGCCCCCACTGGCCGGGCCAACCCGCCCAGCGCCCGGCCAGGGGCAGCGCCAGGTCGTCTGGATGGCCGGCCTCGGGCAGCGGCCGGACGCACCGGTTGGCGGCGCAGGAGTCGTCCTGGTTGCCGCCCCAGGGGACAGCGCCGTTGTGGCTGTCCTCGGGCAGGTGGGCGCCGCCGAGCGTCGCGTACTGGTCGCAGCCGCCCCTGCACCAGAACGGGTAGGAGGCGTGAGTCCCTTCGGCGACGAAGACGAGCGGGTGGCCACCGGCGCGCGGCAGGGTCGTCGCTTCGACCAGGACGCGGTCCTTGTGGGCGGCGTAGATCGCGCCGACGATTTCCGGCTTCAGCGACGGCGTCGTCACGACCGTGATTCCCTCCCAGTCCCCCTCGTGGTCGCTGCAGAGCCGCGAGTTGCAGGGGCTGAACGGGCCGGTGTAGTCGTTGTAGCGGAAGAACCACCAGTAGTCCCAGTACCAGCGGCCTTCGTGGGTGGTCCGGCGGTAGTACATGACGGCCGCGGGGCCGTCGTTGCAGTCGACCGCCGGCGGCGCGGCACGGCAGGAGGGGTCCGGGGAGACGTAGTCCGGGCCGTTCTCGGCGGTGCCGTCGATGTCCAGGAACGCCGGCGCCCCTTCTCCGGCGTGTAGCTGATCGAGCCCGGTGGCGGGTTCGCAGCTGCGGTCGGGGACCGGCGAGCAAACGCTGTGGGTGCCGCCGTCGGCGAAGCGCTCGGCGAGGAAGCGCCCCACCTCCAGCGGTCGCCAGCGCTCGCGCGAGTCGAACCGCAGCCGCGGCCGCAGGGTCGTCGCGAGCTGCCGCTCCAGGGCACTGCCGTGACCGCCGAGCGCGGCTTCCGCAACCTTGCCGACGGCCCGCTGGCCGGGCCGCGGCGGGCAGGCGAAGGTGGAGGAGATGTCCCCCTGTTCGCTCCGCGTCACCTGCGCCGCCGGCAGGACGAGGACACCGGCCTCGTTGCCGAACTGCAGCTCGAGCAGCACCCGGTCGGAGTCTTCCCCGATCAGCAGGCCTTTCTGCGGTGTCTGGGCGCCCACCGTGCAGACCTGGGCCCGCTCGAAGGGCAGGGCGCTGGCAACCATCACCGTGGGGGTGAGCAGGACCGTCGCCCAGATCGCCCCCGCGAGCAGGGCGCGGACGAGCCGGCCCCCACCCGAGCGCCCGACCCGGCGGAGGGCGTACCAGCCGACCGCCAGGGCGCCGTAGGTGACGCCGATCCCGATCAGGCTCGTCAGCAGCAGCGGCGAGAACCCGTCGGTCTTCCAGGCCTGGTAAATCGCCGGCAGGGCGAAGACGACCGAGAGGATCCCGAGGAGGACGAGGAGAAGGAGCCAGCGCGGTCCCTTGTCGAGGTCGTCGCTCTCCCCCTGCCGCGCGCGCGGCCGGCCGAAAGCTGCGTAGAGGAGGCCGGCGAGCAACCCGAGCATCGCCGCCGGGCCGATCACGTCCAGCAGCGCCGTGGTGATCACCGTCTCGCGCGGGAGCTGGCCGACGATCTCCACCACCGAGTTCAGCGAGAAATGGTCGAACAGCAGGCGCAGCGCGATCACGGCGCCGCCGAGCAGGTAGACGGCGGCGACGATGCCGGCGAGCATCCCGACCACGGTCGAGGCGACCCCCAGCGGCCCCGCCTTCCCCGGCTTCTCCCCCGCCTCCATCGCTAGCGGCGGCCCAGGGCGACCTTCGCGGCCCGCACGGCGTTGCCGCAGAGGATCGCCTCGGCGTCGTCGCCGTAGGCTTCGCGCAGCGGGGCCTTCAGGCTCGCCAGATCGCCCGCGGTCTCGATCCCGGCAACCGTCGGCTTGATGAAACCGTCGAGGTCGGAGCCGATCCCGACGTGCGCGTTCGTGTGGCTGGGAACGCTGCGGCGGATCGCGTCGATGTGGCGCTGCAGCACCTTCGGCGTTTCCTTCGGGTCGTCGGGATCGACGACGCCGGCGTGGTCGTTGAGCTGGTGGCGGGCGAGGATCAGGCCGATGACGCCGTCGCGGACGGCGATCCTGCGGATCCTCTCCGCGGTCAGCATGTATTCCTGCTTGCCGAAGCGGTAGCCGGCGTGGGTGGCGAGCACCGGGTATTCGCCGGGCTTCGCGCCTGTTTTCCCGTCGAGCTCGTCGAGCAGGTCGAGCGTCTCGTCCATCGCCCGCTCGCTCATGTGGGTGAGGTCGATCAGGATGCGGTGCTCGTACATCGCCTCGACCGCCGCCCGCCCGAGCTCGGTCAGGCCCACCTTCGGCTGGCAGAAGATCGTCCTGTAGAGCCGTTCACCGAGGAAGGGGATGGCCGGGGCGTTGGTGGCGACGTCGCGCCAGAAGAGGTGGGCGAGGGTGACGTAGACGACGTGCTTTTCTTTCAGCAGGCCGACGTTGTGCCGGATTTCCTCGGGGCTCTTGCCAAGCAGGAAGCCGCCCTCGACGCAGTGCATGAAGGCGACCTTGCCGGCGGCGGTGGTCTCGTCCAGCTCCGCCGCGCTGGCGACGATCCGGTGGCGCTCGTTGTCGGGGTCGATCCGCTCGAGGTCGTCCTCGACGCCTTTCAGCCTGTGCAGGATGTCGCCGAAGTAGGTGTCCTCCGGCGGCGCGCCGTAGGGCTCGTCGAAGTCGTACTCGGCCCCCGGCTCCATCAGGACCGAGAAGACCGCGCGGACGTCGCCGCGCTCGAGCTCGTCGAGGCTGACCCGCCAGCGGTCGTCTTCGTAGTTGAGGACGTTCGCCGCCGTCTTCAGCGCCAGCGCCCGCAGCTTGTTCACCCAGCCCGGGCGCCCCGAGACTTTGGTCATCGCCTGCGTCGCCGGGTCGGCCGCGGCCAGCTCCAGGCCGGGATCCTCAGCCAGCAGGTGCGTCGGGTAATGGCAGTGCATGTCGGCGATCACATGCGCACCCTCCCCCATCCACTCGATAAATCAAGTTCACTCGGGTTCGTTGGAGCGGCTGGCCGCTGCCCTCGCGCTAGTCCGGCTGCGGCAGGCCGGGGCCGGTCCGCTGCCACTCGACCTGGCCCACGCCCTCGACCTTGGAGCGGCCGACGACGTCGTCCCACCCGTGCAGCAGCCGCTTCATCTGCGCCACCGCCTCGGGCGGATGGGCGGCGACGGCGGCGGCAAGCTCCAGCGCCGACTCCTCGGTGGCGGCGGCGGGGGCGACGCGGTTGACCAGCCCCAGCCGCAGCGCCTCGTCGGCGCCGACGGTGCGGGAGGAGAGCAGCAGGTACTTGGCGGTGGCGAGGCCGCAGAGGGTGACGAGCCGGGCGGGGCCGACCGGCACGCCCAGCGCCGCACCGGGGAAGCGCAGGCGCAGGTTGGCACCGCCGACCCGCATGTCGCAGGCGATCGCGATCTCAGCGCCGCCGCCGACGACGTCGCCGTGGCAGACGGCGATCGTCGGCTTCGGGAAGGCGACGACCTCGTCGTAGAGGTCGGCGAACAACTGCATGCGGTGGACCTTGGCCTCGGCGTCCAGCTCCTCGCGCACGTCGGCCCCGGCCGAGAGGCCCATCTGGTCAGCGGAGCTGACCACCAGCACCCGCACCTCCCCGTCCTCGCGGGCGGTGGCCAGGTGCGCCAGCAGCTCGTTCAGCATCTGGGTGTTGATCGCGTTGCGGGCCTTGGCCCGCTCCAAGCGCAACAGCGCCACACCCTGCTCGTCAACCGCGTAGCTGGTCAGGGGGCCCGCGTCGCCGTTCCCGCTCGTCCCGCTCATGCGCCGGAACCTAGCCGTTCGACGAGGCGCTCGGTCTCCTCGGCCGCCGACCCGATCAGCGCCTCGACCTGCGGTCGCGGCTCGCGGAAGCGGCCGAGCACGTAGGAGGAAACGACCTCGGGATCGGTCGAGTCCGGCCGCCCCACCCCGACCCGGACGCGCCAGAACTCGGCGTCGCCGAAGCCGCGTTTGAGGCTCTTGAGGCCGTTGTGCCCGGCGAGCCCGCCGCCGAGGCGGGCCTGCACCTCGCCGAACGGGAGGTCGATCTCGTCGTGCACGACGACGACCCGGTCCAGCGGCAGCTTCAGCGAGCCGCGTGCCGGCCCGGCGGAGCCGCCGGAGTCGTTCATGTAGGTGAGCGGTTGCAGCAGGGCCACCCGCGGCCCGCCGGGGCCGGTCCTGCCTTCGGCGATCAGGCCGTTGAACTTCTGCCGCGGCCGCGGCAGCTCCCAGCGGCGCGAGAGCTCGGAGGCCACCGCGAAGCCGACGTTATGGCGGGTGCTCTCGTACTCGGCCCCGGGATTGCCCAGGCCGATGATGAGGATGCGGTCGCCGCTCTCGCCGTTACGGCGGCGGAACAGCGACAGAGGACTAGCCCTCGGAATCGCCCGAGTCGCCCGAGTCGCCGCCCTCGGCAGCCTCGCCCTCGCCCTCGTCGCCCTCGCCCTCGCCGACCAGCTCGGTCTCCTCCTCGACCTCCGGCTCGGGCTCTTCCTCGACCCGCGGGGGCGAGAGGGTGACGATCGTGACCTCCTCCGGGTCCTCGGCGACGAAGGTGACTCCGTCGGGCGCGGCGACGGCGGAAAGCTGAAGCGTGTCGTTGATCTCCATCGCCGAGACGTCGGCGACGAGACCGTCGGGAATGTCGGTCGGCAGCGCTTCCACGGTGATCTCGCGGGTGACGTGCTCGAGCACGCCGCCGCCCTTGACGCCGGGAGCGGTCTCGGCGCCCTCCAGCTCGATCGCGACCTCGGCCTGGATCTTCTCGTCGAGTTTCACCGCCTGCAGGTCGATGTGCTGGAGGCTGCCCCGAACCGGGTGCAGCTGCTGCTCCTTGATCACGACCGGGACCGCTTTGCCGCCGTCGATCTCGAGGTCGAAGAGGGCCGCGCCCTCGCCGATGATCGCCCGCACCTCGCGTTCGGAGACCTGGAAGGCAGTTGCCTCCGAGCCACCCGAGTAGACGACGCCCGGGACCAGCCCCTCGCCGCGCAGGCGACGGGAGGAGCGGGAGCCGAACTCGGCGCGGGGAGCGACCTTGAGCGTTGAGCGTGCGTTGGCCATCGGACGGGAGAGAATAGAGAACCGAGGAAAAACGGAACCTGTGGCAACCTTCCCGCGTGGCCGACGACGCGAAGATCCCCAAGGGCCGGGTCCGGCGCTCGGCCAAACTCGGCTCGATCGTCGGCGTCCAGGGCGCCCGCTACGCCGGCACCAAGGCGGCCAACGTCGGCCGCTCCGAGGAGGGCGGCAAGGAGGCGCTGGAGCAGCGCCACCTGGAGACGGCGATAAAGATGGTCGGGGCGCTCGGCCAGATGAAGGGCGCGGCGATGAAGCTCGGCCAGTTCGCCTCCTTCATCGACACCGAATTCATCCCCGAGGAGTACCGCGAGATCTACCAGGAGCAGCTGGCGAAACTGCGCACCGACGCGCCGGCGATGCCCTGGGAGAAGGTCGAGGTGGTGCTGGCGGAAGAGTACGACGGTGAACCGCTCTCCGAGCTCTTCGCCGAGATCGAGCACGAGGCCTTCGCCGCCGCCTCGATCGGCCAGGTGCACCGGGCCGAGCTGCTCGACGGGCGCCAGGTCGCGGTCAAGATCCAGTACCCGGGGATCGCCGAGGCGCTCGACGCCGACCTCCGCAACGCCGGCACGATCGTGCGCCTGGCCCGCGCCCTCGCCCCCGGCCTCGACGCCAAGGCGATCGCGGCCGAGATCCGCGAGCGGGTGATGGAGGAGCTCGACTACGAGTACGAGGCGCAGAACCAGCGCTCCTTCGCCCGCGCCTACCGCGAACACCCCTTCGTCTACGTGCCCGAAGTCGTCACCCGGCTCTCGCGGCGGCGGGTGCTGGTCACCGAGCTGGTCGAGGGAATGGGGTTCGAGGAGATCAAGGAGCTGCCGCACGAGGAGCGCAGCCGCTTCGGCGAGATCGTCTTCCGCGGCAGCCTCGGCTCGATGTTCAACCTCCAGCACTTCAACGCCGACCCTCACCCCGGCAACTACATCCTGCTGGCGGACGGGCGCGTCGCCTTCCTCGACTTCGGCATGACCAAGAAGCTCGACCGCGAGCAGATCCAGCTCGAGCAGCGCGCCTTCGACGCCGCCTCGCGCGGCGACCCCGAGGCCTTCCGCCAGGCGCTGCATGACCTCGGCTTCATCAAGAAGCCCTCGAAGCTCGACGCCGAACGGCTGATGGAGCACATGGGCGCGGTCGGCGGTTGGTACATCGAGGACCGCGAGATCGAGATCACGCCGAAACGGGTGATGAAGATCATCGAGTCGACCAACGACCCGCGCTCGGAGTACTTCGACCTGATGCGGCGCGAGTCGATCCCGGCCGAGGAGCTGATGGGCCGACGGATGGAAATCGGCGTCGTCGCCGTGCTCGGGCAGCTACGCGCCAAGCGCAACTGGCACCGGATCTTCCGCGAGTGGGTCTACGCCGACCCGCCGGCAACCGAGCTCGGCCAGCAGGAATGGGAGTACTTCGAGGAAAGAGGAGTCAAGAGAGCGCCGGGTTTGGCCGAAATCGGCTGAGACGGCGGCCGGATCACCAGAGGAGGAACGATGGGGCGGATCAAACGCGGTTGGGCGTTGACGAAGAAAAGCTGGACCCTGCTCAACGAGCACCGGGAGTTGATCCGCTTTCCGCTCTACGGCGCCGTCGCAACGACGCTGCTGGCGATCGTCACTCTCGGCCCCGGCCTCTACCTGCTCGACCAGGACTCGCTGGGTGGCGCGATCCCGCTGCTGATCATCGGCGTCTATGTGCTCAGCGTCGTCGGCTTCTACTTCAGCGTCGGCCTCGCCGCCGCCGCCGACATGATCTTCCGCGGCCAGGAGGCGACCGTCGCCGACGGCCTCGCCGTCGCCCGCAGCCGCTTCAGCCAGATCTGCGGCTGGGCGGCGATCTCGACCACGATCAGCGTGCTGATGGGGGTGCTCGAGAACCAGGGTGGCATCGGCGGCCAGATCGCCGCCCGCCTGGTCGGCATGGCCTGGTCCCTCGTCACCTTCCTGGCGGTGCCGGTGATCGCGATCGAGGGCACCGGCCCGGTCGAGACGCTGAAGCGCTCGGCCTCGATGTTCCGCCAGCGCTGGGGGCAGCAGATCACCGGCAACATCGCGATCGGGGCCGCCATCTTCCTGATCGGCGTGCTGCCGGCGGCGGTCCTGATCGTCGCCGGAGTCGTGCTCTGGTCCTCGGCCTCCTTCCTCGGCGCCGTGCTGGTCGTGATCGGCGCCCTGGTGCTGGCGATCGCGATGCTGATCTCGCGCGCGCTCAGCGGCATCTTCGGCGTCGCCCTCTACCGCTACGCGCTCGACGGCGAGACCGTAGGCGGCTTCACCCAGGAGGAGCTCGAGTCCGCCGTCAAAGCCAAGAAGGGCGCCCGCAACGCCCCGCCCACCGCCACCCCCGGCACCGTCTGACGCACCCTTGGCGAGTTAGCCCGCCTATTGCCGGGCTAACTCGCCAAACGATCGAAAAGACGCGGGTCGTTGGAGCAGAGGCCGGTGACGCCGGCGGCAACCAGGGCCCGCATCCGCGCCGGGTCGTCGACGGTCCAGGCGATCAGCTCGACCCCGGCCAGCTTGCAGATGCGGGCGAGGCGGGCGCTGATGAGCGGGTGGTAGACCCACATCGCCTCCACCCCGAGCTTCGGCAGCTGCTGCGCGGCCAGGCCCGGCAGGCGGTAGCGCATCCCCACCAATGCGGCGGCCATCGGCGCCTTCGCCCAGCGCTTCGAGGTCCAGTCCTTGGTCACTTTGGGATAGGTCCAGCCACGGCGCAGCTCGGGGGCCAGCTCGAGGACGCGGCCCAGCGAGTACAGCTCCATCGTCGAGATCATCGCCCGCTCGGTCAGGCCGCGCTCGCGCAGGGCGTCGACGATCTCCTCCTCGCGGCCCGGGAGCTTGATGTCGAGGTCGATCTCGACCCGGTCCAGGGGCGGCTCGAGGAAGGCGTCGAGCGCCTCGGTCAGGCTCAGCGGCGTGCGGCGCGCCGCGTCGGCCCAGTCGTGGGCAACCACCAGCGGCGCCCGCTGCTCCAGCGGCAGGTGCGCGTCCCGCAGCCAGAGCACGTCGAGCTCGATCGTGTCGACGCCGGCCTCGACCGCGGCGCGGAAGCTCTCCACCGTGTTGCCGGGGGCGATCAGGTCGGCCCCCTTGTGGCCGACCAAGCGCAGCTTCGCGGGTGCCTCGGTGGCCAAGACCGAACGCTTCCTAGAAGAGCTGGTTCTCGCCGGCGAAGATCTCGGAGACCGAGTCGTCGGTGAAGATGCGCCGGATCGAGTCGGCGAAGGTGCCGGCGGTGGAGAGCACGGTGATGTTGTCGGGCGCCCCCGGACGCAGCGGCAGCGTGTCGGAGACGACGATCCGCTCGATCGAGGAGTCGGCGAGCCGTTCGTAGGCGGGGCCGGAGAAGACGCCGTGGGTGGCGCAAGCGATCACCCGCGCCGCGCCCTCGTCGAGCACGGTCTCGGCGGCGGCGCAGAGGGTGCCGGCGGTGTCGATCATGTCGTCGACCAGGACCGCGGTCTTGCCCTTGACGTCGCCGACCACGTAGCCGATCTCGGCCACCTGCTGGGCCGGGCGCTCCTTCTCCATCACCGCCCAGTGGGTGCCGATGCGGCGGGCGAAGTTGCGCGCGGTCTTGACCCGGCCGGCGTCGGGGGAGACGATCACCAGCTCCTCGGTGAGTTTCTGGTCGATGAACCACTGGGTCAGCATCGGCATCGCCGTCATGTGGTCGACCGGGACGTGGAAGAAGCCCTGGACCTGGCCGGCGTGGAGGTCCATCGTCAACACCCGGTCGACGCCGACGCCCTCCAGGCACTTGGCGACGATGCGGGCCGTGATCGGCTCGCGCGGCGCCGACTTCTTGTCCTGGCGGGCGTAGCCGTACCAGGGCAGCACGGCGATGATGCGGTGGGCGGAGGCGCCCTGGGCCGCGTCGATCATCGTCAGCAGCTCCATCAGCGAGTCGTTCGGGGTCATCCCGCTCTGCTCGTTGGCGCAGGTCGACTGCACGATGAAGACGTCAGCGCCGCGGATCGACTCCTCGTAGCGGCAGTAGACCTCGCCATTGGCGAAGGTGGTCAGCGTCGCCTGGCCGAGGTCGAGATCGAGCTTGCCGGCGACTTTGGCGGCCAGGTCCATCGAGCTGCGACCGCCGAAGACCATCATCCGCTTCGAGTAGTCGTGTTCGATGGCGGTGCCCACCTGCGGACGCTCCTCGATCGTGCTCACGGCTCCTTGTCCTCTCGCATCTGCGCGGCCTTGCGGGCCGCGTATCCGTCGATGTTCCGTTGCGCGTTCTCGCTCACGGCCAGCGCCCCCTCGGGGACGTCGTCCTTGACCACCGCGCCAGCGCCAGTGTAGGCGGAGTCGCCGACTTCTACCGGGGCGATCAGCATCGTGTCAACGCCGATGCGGACATCGCGGCCGATCACCGTCCGGTGCTTGCGGAATCCGTCGTAGTTGGCGGTGATCGTGCCGGCACCGAGGTTGCTGCCGGCGCCTACGTCGGCGTCGCCGACGTAGGCCAGGTGGGGAACCTTCGAGCCGGCGCCGATCCGCGAGTTCTTGACCTCGACGAAGGTACCGGCCTTGGCGCCGTCCTCGAGCACGGCGCCGGGACGCAGGTAGGCGAAGGGGCCGACCGAGCAGCCCTCGAGCACCTCGCACTCGACCAGGTAGGAGTGGACGACGGCGGAGCCGGCGCCGACCGAGCTGTCGACCAGCGTCGTCAGCGGGCCGACCACCGCCCCCGCGGCGATCGCGGTCTCGCCGCGCAGGCTGGTGCCGGGCTCGATGCGGGCGTCGGCGCCGATCTCGACCCCGGCGTCGATCCAGGTCGAACCGGGGTCGACGACGGTGACGCCGGCCAGCATGTGGCCCTCGAGCAGGCGCCGGCGCGCCTCTGACTCGACCGTCGCCAGGTCGACCCGGTTGTTGACCCCCATCGTCACCGCCGGGTCGTCGGCGAGGTGGGCGGCGACGCTGTGGCCGGCCTCGCGCAGGGCCGGGAAGACGTCGGGCAGGTAGTACTCGCCCTGGGCGTTGTCGTTGGAGATGGCGGCGAGCGCCGCGGCCAGCGGCGCCGCGTCGAAGGCGTAGGTGCCGGCGTTGATCTCGCGGATCGCCAGCTGGGCGGCGTCGGCGTCGCCGGCGGCTTTGGCCTCGACCACGCGCTCGACCTCGCCCGCGGCGGTGCGGACGACGCGGCCGTAGGCGCCGGGGTCGTCGAGCTCGATCGTCAGCATCGTCGCCGCGGCCGGCGAGCCGGCGTGGGCCGCGAGCAGGTCGGCGATCGTCGCGGTGGAGATCAACGGCACGTCGCCGGAGAGGACGAGCACAGTCTCGCTCGCCTCGACCAGCGGCAGCGCCGCGCGGACCGCGCCGCCGGTGCCGTCGGCCTCGGGCTGCTCGACCGTCTCGACGCCCTCGGGCAAGCCGGCGGAGATGTCGTGCCCGGGAGAGACGATCGCCGCCACCCTCCCCGCTCCCGCCTCGCGCGCAGCGAGGACCGGCCAGGCAACCAGCGGCCGCCCGCAAACGGGATGGAGCATCTTCGGCAGGGAGGAACGCATTCGCGTGCCCTTCCCCGCCGCCATGACGAGAACCAGGGGGGAACTCACCCAGGGATCGTAGTAGCGATGGGCGGGGTGCCGCTAGGTCAAGAAGCGCGCGACAAATCGCGCCCAACCAGCGCCACGCTGGTCAGGGTCCAGCCGGCGAAGATCAGGTCGATGCCGACGAGCAGGCCGATCGCCCAGTCGGCGGAGCTGGGGAACTTGGCGAGGACGAGGATGCCGATCAGGAGGCCGGCGACGCCGCTGAGGCCGACCAGGCCGGCGTTCTGCTGGCCGCGGGCGATGAAGGCGACGGTGATGCGGGTGATGCCCATGAAGAGGAAGTAGATGCCGAGGACCAGGGTCAGGGTGAGGGTGCCGTTGTGCGGTTCGACGATCAGCCAGAGGCCGACGATCACCGTCAGCACCGCCCACAGCATCCGCAGCAGCAGGCTGCCGATCGAGTGGGCCGAGAAGGCCCCGGCGATCAGGAAAGCACCGGCGATGAGGAGGATCCAGCCGATGAAGATCGCCGTCCCGACCGAGGCGACGGCGGGAACCAGTATCGCCACGCAGCCGATGACGATCGCCAGCACGCCGACGGTCATCAGTGCCTTCCAGCTCCGCGCCAGCCCGGCGCGGACTTCGGGGTCCATCGACGCTCCTCCGATCTCCACGTAAGAGACCCTAAGCGCCCGTGCGGACGACGAAGTACGCGTTACTACGCCTATAGGGGGAAAACGCGTCCCTGGCTGATGCGAACGCTAGGCTCGGGCGCGCGCTCCGGGATGGTGTAATCGGTAGCACGCCAGGTTTTGGTCCTGGAAGCGGGGGTTCGAGCCCTCCTCCCGGAATGGGCGCGGCTAGTCCTCGGACGAGGTCCGCGGCACCTTGCCGCCCTTGGCGCCGGGCTCGAGCGCGGGGCCGCGCGGCGAGGCGATGCCGAGGACGCGCATCGCCTTGAGGCCGAGGCCGAGCTTCTCGCGGCCCTCGGTGGCGGAGACGTCGTGGCCGCAGAGCTCCTTCACCCGCTCCAGCCGGTAGCGCACGGTGTGGCGGTGGGTGAAGAGCTGTTTCGCGGTGGCGGCGACGTTGCCGTCGTTGTCGAGGTAGGCCTCGACGGTCGCCACCAGCTCGGTCTCGTACTGCTCGTCGTAGCGGGAGAGGGGGTCGATCGTCTCCGCGTAGAAGCGTTCGAGCTCGCCGGGGTCCTCGCTCATCGCGGGCAACAGCAACCGGTAGGCACCGGTGTCCTCGAAGGCAAGCAGCGAGTGGCCCTCGGCCTCGCCGACGTTGACCGCCAGCCGCGCCTCGCTGCCGGCCCGGTAGAGGTCGACCGGGTCCGAGCAGCGGCGGCTGCGCCCGGTCGTCAGGTGGAAGCCGGCGAGGCTGTCGTCGAGCTCACGCGCGAGGCCCGCGGCGGCGCGGGCGAGCCGCTCGTCGTCCTCGGCCGGGACGATCGTCGCGATCTCGGCAGTGGACTCGCCGTCGACGGTGGTGGCCAGCGAGCCCGGCGCCAGCGAGCGCAGTGCCCGCATCGCCAGGGTGAGGACGCGCTGCCGCCACTCGCCCGTCTGCGCGGCCCGGGGAGCGACCCGGAGGACGACGACGCCGGCGCCGCGGTCGAGGTCGGCCCCCAGCTCGGCGGCGCGGGCGACGATGTCGCCGCGGTCGGTCACCTGGCGGGCCAGCACGGCGGCGACGAAGGCGCTCGCCACCTCCTCGCTCTCCCACTCCGGCGAGCGCGAGCGCTCCAGCTCCAGGGCCAGCAGCGTCGTCACCATGCGGGCGATCGCCGGGTCCGGCGGGGCCTTGGCGCGGTAGCGCAGCTCGCCGACGGCGGCGTCGGCGACCCGCAGCTCGACCGCGGTCACGCCCTCGCCGCCCGCCAGCAGCTTCTTCTCCTGGTCCGGCGAGGCGCCGGCCACCGCGAGCACGGCGCTGGAGCGGTCGATCAGGGCGACGCTGGCGTCGAGCAGGCGCGCTGCCGCCCGCGCCACCGCGGGCAGGCCGGCGCCCGACTCGACCGCTTCCGAAAGCGCGTCAAGCAGCCCTGGATCTTCTGCTTTTGCAGGGATTTCAGCCCCCTCCGAGGTTGCCGGCATCGGCCCATTATCCCGGCCCTGGAGATCGGCGGGCGCTACTTGCCGTTGATGAAATTCGAGATGTCGGGGTAGTAGTAGACGACGATGAGCCCGATCACGACCCCGACCACGATCAGGGCGGCGAGCACGAAGACCGAGAGGAAGCCGGCGGCCGCCTTCTCCCAGATCCGTCCGTGGGCGCTCAGGGCCGGGCTGAGGATCAGGGTGACGAAGGCAACCAGGCAGATCAGCCCGGCGACGCCGAAGAGGACGTACTGGTGGTCGATTTTCGCCAGCGCGTAGAGCGTCACGGTCTGGGATTCTGGCGCATGCCAGAGATGACGAGGCCGACGGCGGCGCAGAGCGAGAAGCAGGCGGCGCCCAGCGCCCAGCCGCCGCTGACGTCGCTGAGGTAGTGGACGTTCAGGTAGACCCGCGAGAGGCCGACGAGGGCGCTGAGGACGATCCCGGCCGTCACGACCAGCGCTTTGCGCGCCATCCCCGGCCGCAGGCGCAGGACGATCGTCACCGCCATCCAGACGTAGAGGACCGAGTGGGCGGCGTGGCCGCTCGGGAACGAGGAGCCGGAGGAGTCGACCAACCCGGGCCCGGCGGGCCGGGGCCGGTCGACCGCGTCCTTGATCTCGTGGAAGCCGACCGAGGTCAGGGCCATCCCGGCCAGCAGCACGCCGAACTCGGCCCAGCGACGGCGGGCGGCGAGCAGGACCGCGCAGAGCGCCGTCAGCGCCCAGACGAAGGCCCCCGAGCCGAGGAAGGTGATCGCCTTGGAGACGTTGGTGAGAAAGCCGCTGCGGAGGTGTTCGACGATCTCGAAGGCGGTTTCGTCGCCGGGGGTGGGGCCGGCTTCGCGCCCGATCACGACGATGTAGGCAACCAGGACGAAGAGGGAGACCGCGAGCGTCGCCATGAGCGTGGTGAATTCGAGCCCGAAGGTGCCGCCCGGGGTGACGCGGTCCCAGAGGAATTGCAACTGCGGCCGGTAGCGGCGGCCGAGGACCACGAGCCATCGCGTCGCCGCTCGGCCCTCCATCCGGCGCACCGTGGCAAGGCGGTTGGCCTCGACCCGGAAGTAGCGGTAGAGGAGGATCGAACCGCCGACGACGACGATCAGGGTGGCGAGCAGGAAGGCGCCTTTGCCGGCGTACTCGGCCCCGGTCTCGACGCTGCGGGAGAAGAAGTAGCCGATCAGGATGTGGGCGCTGGCCCAGAGCCCGGTGCCGAGGACGCTGTAGGGGACGAAGGCGCGGTAGCGCATGCCCGAACTGCCGGCGATGAAGGGCGCGAGGGCGCGCACGAGGCTGATCCAGCGACCGATGAAGATCGTCTTGCCGCCGTGGCGGGAGAAGTAGTCCTCGACTTTCTCGAAGCGCTCGTGGCTGACGCCGACGCGGGGACCGTGGCGCATGACGAACTCGCGGCCGAGGCGGCGGCCGACGAAGAAGCTGGTCGTGTCGCCGAGCCAGGCGGCAAACCAGGCGATCGCGATCAGCAGGTAGATGTCGATCTCGCCCTGGCCGGCGACGGCGCCGCCGAGCAGCATCACCGTCTCGCCGGGGACGACCAGGCCGACGAAGGCGCCGGTCTCGGCGAAGGCGAAGAAGCCGACCAGCAGGTAGGTCCAGGCGCCCAGGGTGCTGGAGATGTCTTCCAGCAAGCCCTGCAGGTCGAGGCTGCCGAGCTCGCGGCTGACGAAGTAGTAGACGAGCGCCACGATCGCGACGGCGATCCCGATCGCCAGGTGTTTGCGGCTGCTCCCTCCCTCTCCCTCTCCCGGCAGCTTCACGGCGCCCTCCCGGCCTCGCAGACGATCGCCTCGCCCTCGCACTCGATCGCGGCGGCGGCCGCGCGGGCGGAGGCGAGGTCGTCGAAGAGCCCGACGGCGGTCGGACCGGAACCGCTCAAGATCGCCACGGGGGCGCCGGCCGCGCGCAGTTCGTCGAGGGCGGCTCCGACCGCCGGCCGCAGCGAACGCGCCGCCGGCTCGAGGTCGTTGACGAGGAGCTCGGGGTAGGCGAGCGGCGAGGCGCCGGCGCCGGCGGCCCGCCGCAGCTCCGCCGCCAGCTCCTCCAGCTCCGCCGCCGGCCGCCCCAGCCCGAGCCGGTCGGCCTCGGCGAAGACCGCGGCGGTGCCGAGGCCGCCGCCGCCGGGCAGCAGCACCGCCGCGTGGGGTGCCGGGTCGGGCAGCGGCTCGACCGACTCGCCGGCGCCGCGGACCAGGGCCAGCGCCGGGCGCAGTTGCGAGGGCACGTCGGCCCCGAGTCGCATCGCGATCTCCTCCAGGTCCGGGACCCAGCCGGCCATCCCCACCGGGTCGCGGGCCAGGCGCAGCACGGCGGCGGCGTCGGCGCTGCCGCCGCCGAGCCCGGCCGCGACCGGGATGCGCTTCTCGATCTCGATCCGCAGCGGCGGTCGCTCCCAGCCCCGCTCGCGCAGCGCCGCCAGGGCCCGGGCGGCCAGGTCCTCCCCCTCGACCGCGGGGCAGATCACCTCGTCGGCCTCGCCGCCGACCTCTGAGACCGCGATCAGATCGGCCAGCGCCAGCGGCTCGAACAACGAGCAGATCTCGTGCAGCCCGTCCTCGCGGCGCGGGCCGAGGTAGAGGCAGAGGTTGAGCTTGGCGGGAGCGAGGACAAGCATCGGAGCGAAGAGCGTCAGCTATCGGCCTGGAGCTTCGCGGACAGGGCGGCGAACTGCTCTGGCGCCAGCGCCTCGGCCCGCGCGTCCTCGGCCAAGCCGAGCCCGGCGAGCGCCGCGCGGACGGGGACCAGGGAGCCGGGCTCGCCATGCTCCAACGAGCGGGCCAGTGACTTGCGGCGGTGGGCGAAGGCGGCCCGAACCAGGTCGCGGGTCGCCGGGTCGGCAGCGGGTCCGGTGCGCCGCAGGCGCAGCACCGCCGAGTCGACCCGCGGCCGCGGACGGAAGACGGCGGGGTCGACGCGGCGCACCAACTCGACCTCGCAGGCGAGTTGGAGCTGCACGCTCGGCGCCCCGTAGATGCGGCTACCGGGCGCCGCCCGCAGGCGGTCGGCGATCTCGCGCTGGACCATCACCGTCCAGGCCGCCAGCGAGGGCAGCCGCTCGACCGTACGCAGGAGCAGCGGCGTCGCCACCGAGTAGGGCAGGTTGGCGACCATCGCCGTCGGCGCCGGCGCGAGCCCGGCCAGGTCGAGCTTCATCGCATCGCCCCAGTGCAGGCTGACGTTCGGCTGAGCCGCGAGCGACGCCAACGCCGGCTCCAGGCCCCGGTCGATCTCGACCGTGTGGACATGTGCGGCGGCCGCGGCGAGGCGCTCGGTCAGCACCCCTTCCCCCGCCCCCACCTCGAGCACGACCTCCTCCGGACCGATCGCGGCGTCGCGCACGATCGCGTCGAGCAGGTTGGGGTCGGCGAGGAAGTTCTGGCCGAGCCGGACCAAGATCGCCCGCTACCAGCCGAACACGGCGCGGGCGTTGGCCTCGACCGTGCGCTCCAGCTCCTCGTAGGAGACGCCGCGAAGCTCCGCCACGAACCGCGCGGTGTCCACCACGTTGGCCGGTTCGTTGCGCTCGCCGCGCTTCTGCTGAGGAGCGAGGTAGGGAGCGTCCGTCTCGACCAGGAGGAGCTCGTCCGGCACTCGCGCCGCCGCCTCGCGCAGCCCCTCGGCCTTGGGATAGGTGACGTTGCCGGCGAACGAGCAGTACCAGCCGCGCTCGGCGGCGTCCTCGACCCGCTGCGGGGCCGCGAAGCAGTGCAGGACCACCGGCTGGCCGTCGGCCTCCGCGTCGAGGGTGGCGAAGATCTCGTCGGTCGCGGCGCTGCTGCCCTCCGGGTCGCGGGCGTGGATCACGAGCGGCAGGCCGAGCTCGCGGGCGATCCCGATCTGGCCCGCGAAGGCACGGCGCTGGTCGTCGGGGTCGGCATAGTCGCGGAAGAAGTCGAGCCCGGTCTCGCCGATCGCCCGCACCCGCTCGTGGGCCCCGAGGCGGGTGATTTCGGCCGCCGCCTCCGCGTCGAACCCGGCCGCTTCGTGAGGATGCCGCCCGACCGCGGCGTAGACCTCCTTGTGGCGCTCGGCGGCGGCGATCGCCGCCGCGTTGCTCTGCGCGTCCATGCCGACGGTGAGCATCCGCTCCACCCCGGCCTCGATGGCCGCCGCGACCAGGAAGGCGTCCGACCCGTCGCAGAGGAAGAGGTGGGTGTGGGAGTCGACCACCGGGGCGCAGGCTACCTGCCCCACGCCGGCCGGCCGGGCCGAGGTCTATGCCGACGGGCAGGTGAGCGTTTCCGGCAGCGCCGCCGGCAGGCCGACGCCGCCGAAGATGGCGCCGAGCAGGGAGCCGCTGAGGGTCGAGACGAGGCTGCCGACGCTGTCTCTCAAATCGTTCGTCTGGGCAACCAGTGCCGTCACTTCTCCGCAGAGCGTCTCGACCACCGGGGCGGCGGCGATCGCCGCCAGCAGCTGCGAGTTGGTCACGCCCTGGAGGACGCCTTCGAGGGCTTTGACCCTCTCGGTCAGGGCGAGGACTTTTTCCTCCAGCACGGTGGTGGACGCGATGGCCGCGCCCTGGCCGTCGGCACCGGTGTGACCGGCTGCCCCGCTCGCGCCCGGCGCTCCGGCCGGCCCCACCGCCCCGCTTGCGAACCAGGCGGTCCTGCGCTCGCCGCGCCGGCAGTGCGCCTTGGCGCTCTTCACCACGCGCAGCTCTCCCCGCGGCTTGCCCTTGACCCGATAGCAGGCGTGGATCTTGCCGTCCTTACCGATCAGCGGCCTGGCGTCGGCGCTGCCGGCCAGGGCAAGAAGGAGCGTGGCGGCAATCGCGGCGGCGAGTGCCAGACGTGGGGTGGCGGCCCTGGTCACGCAGCCGAGGTTGCCCGACGAGCACGACCAATGCAAGGCAAATCATTATTTGGTCCAAAAGTTTCTACTCACTTTCAGTAGTACACGCGCGTATCCCGATCACGCCAACCGCATGGCCAATAGCCTTCCGCCGATGGCCGACCCCGCCGACTACTACCGCGAGATCTACATGCGTGGGCTGGCCGGCGAGACGCCGGCGATTCCGGTCTCCGTCGCGGAGCTGGAGCGGGCAGCCATCGCGGCGATGGAGCCGCGGGCCGCCAACTACGTCGGCGCCGGCGCCGGCAGCGAGGACACGATCCGGGCCAACGCGGAGGCCTTCCGGCGGCACCGGATCGTGCCGCGGATGCTGCGCGACGTCGCCGACCGTGACCTCTCGACCGAGTTGCTGGGAACGCCGCTGCCGGCGCCGCTGCTGCTGGCCCCGATCGGCGTCCAGAAAGTCCTTCACGAGGAGGGCGAGCTGGCCAGCGCCCGCGCCGCGGCGGCGGTCGGGGTGCCGATGATCGCCAGCACCGCCTCCCACTTCAGCCTCGAGGAGATCGCCGCGGCCGGCGGTGAGGCGCCGCGCTGGTTCCAGCTCTACTGGGCGAACGACCCGGGGCTGGTGAAGAGCTTCGTCGAGCGGGCCGAGCGGGCCGGCTACGGCGCCATCGTCGTCACCGTCGACACCTTCGTCCCCGGCTGGAAGCCACGCGACCTGCAGCAGGCCTGGCTGCCCTTCCTCGAAGGCGTCGGCGTCGGCAACTACTTCCAGGACCCGGTCTTCCGCGCCGCGCTGGAGCAGACGCCGGAGGAGGACCAGGGGGCCGCGACCGGGCACTTCCTCGGCGTCCAGGCCAACCCCTCGCTGACCTGGGACGACCTCGCCTCGTTGCGGGAGATGACCTCGCTGCCGATCCTGGTCAAGGGGGTCCAGCACGTCGACGACGCCCGCGAGGCGGTGCGCCGCGGCCTCGACGGCATCGTCGTCTCCAACCACGGCGGCCGCCAGGTCGACGGCGCGATCGCCTCCCTCGACGCGCTGCCGCCGATCGCCGAGGCGGTCGGCGACGACCTCGCCATCCTCTTCGACAGCGGCGTCCGCGGCGGCGCTGACGTGCTGAAGGCACTCGCCCTCGGCGCCGACGCGGTCTGCCTTGGTCGCCCCTACGTCTGGGGGCTAACGCTGGGCGGCCAGGCGGGCGTCGAAGCGGAGCTGAAGGCGGTCCTGGCCGAGCTCGACCTGACGATGGCCCTCTGCGGCCTGACCCGGCTCGACCAGCTCGGCCCGGACTGCCTCCAGTAGTAATCGCTGGTCTTTATGTCCCTATAGGGGACAAAAGGACCAACAACTCAGCTACTGGTCGATCTTCGGGAACAGCGGTGGCACGCGCTCGACGCTTTGGCCGCCGGGACGCGACCCGAACTCGGCGAGCCCCCGGCCCTCTTCGCCCAGGACGGCGAGCAAGGTCTCACTGGTCTGTGGCAGGTAGGGGACCAGCAGCAGCGTCGTCACCCGCAGGCCCTCGACCAGGTTGTAGAGGACTTCGTCGAGGCGCTCGGGGTCGGCCTCGTCCTTGGCCAGCACCCACGGCTGCGATTCCTCGACGAAGCGGTTGAGGCGGCGGACCAGGGTCCAAGCCACCTCCAGCGCCTGGGTCAGCTCGGCCCGGTCGAGCAGCTCGCTGAAGCGCCCGACCACGCCCTCGAAGTCCTCGGCCAGGGTGGCGTCGACGGCGGCGATCGGGACGGTGCCGGCGCGGTAGCGGTCGACCATCGCCAGCACCCGGCTGGCCAGGTTGCCGTAGTCGTTGGCGAGCTCGGTCTCGTAGCGCGCCTCGAAGCCGGCGGTGGAGATCGAGCCGTCGCCGCCGAAGCTGACCTCGCGGAAGAGGTAGAAGCGCAGCGCGTCGGCCCCGAAGCGGTCGATCACCGCGAACGGGTCGAGCACGTTGCCGAGCGACTTCGACATCTTTTTCTCGCCCATCAGGAGGAAGCCGTGGATCACCATCCGCTGCGGCGGCTCTAGGTCGGCGGCCCATAGCAGCGCCGGCCAGATCACCGCGTGGAACTTGAGGATCTCCTTCGCCATCAGGTGCAGGTCGGCCGGCCAGTAACGGTCGGTCAGGTCCTCGCCCTCGCGCGCGAAGCCAAGCGCGGTCACGTAGTTGAGCAGCGCGTCGAACCAGACGTACATGCGCTGCTCCGGGTCCCACGGCAGGGGCATCCCCCACTTCAGCTTCGGCCGTGAGAGCGAGACGTCCTCCAGCCCGCCCTTGATGAAAGCGAGCGCCTCGTTGCGACGGACCTCCGGGGCGACGAAGTCCGGGCGCTGCTCGTAGAGCTCTTCCAGCCGCTCTTGGAAGGCAGAGAGGCGAAAGAACCAGTTCTCCTCGACTTCCTGCTCCAGAGGGATCTCGTGGATCGGGCAGATGTTCCCCGGCCCGAGCTCGCGCTCGGTTTTGAAATCGGCACAGCGCGGGCAATACCAGCCTTCGTAGACGCCCTTGCTGACCCAGCCGTTGTCGTAAACGCGCTGCATGATTTCAGCGACGCGCTCGGCGTGGCGCGGGTCGGAGGTGCGGATGAAGAAGTCGTTGCTGGCGTCGATGATCGGCAGCAGGTCCTGGAACTTGGCCGCGTTGCGGTCGGCCAGCTCCTGCGGTGAGATCCCCTCGCGCTCGGCCGCGTTCGCGACCGGCTCCCCGTGCTCGTCGGTGCCGGTGAGGAAGAAGACGTCCTCCCCCCGCTGGCGCATGTGCCGCGCCAGCACGTCGGCCGCCATCGTCGAGTACGCATGCCCGAGGTGCGGCTCGGCGTTGACGTAGTAGATCGGCGTGGTGACGTAGTAGCTACCGGGGGCCATCGGGCTACTTTCGCGCCTCGCGCCCGGTCAGCGCTTTGTAGAGGTCGTTGGCGCGGGTGCCGGTGAGCGCCGCGACGACGCTGGCGGCGGCGCGGGGACGGGCGCCGGACTGGACCAGGTGGCGCAGGGCGTCTACGGCGAAGCCGACGTCTTTGTCGTGGGAGACGGCAGCGGCGGGGCCGATGACGAGCACGATCTCGCCCTTGACCTCGCCGCGGAAGCGCCGCGCCAGCTCGCCGAGGGTGCCGCGGGCAACCTCCTCGTGCATCTTCGAGAGCTCGCGGCAGACCGCGGCGGGACGGTCGGGCGCGAGCGAGGCCAGCGCTGCCAGCGACTCGCCGACCCGGCGCGGGGACTCGAAGGCAACCACGGTCTCGGCCGAGCGCAGCACCCGCTCCATCTCGCCGGCGCGGCGCGGCAGGAAGCCCTCGAAGCGCCAGCGGTCGGTCGGCAGCCCGGAGGCAACCAGGGCCACGGGGACGACCGAGGGACCGGGCAGGACCGTCACCTCGAGGCTGCGCTCGATGCAACGGTGGACCAGCTTGTAGCCGGGGTCGGAGATCACCGGCATGCCGGCGTCGGAGACGAGGACGACGAGGTCGCCGCGCTCGATCCGCTGCGCCAGCTCGGTGGCCCGCGCCGCTTCGTTGCCCTCGTGGTTGGAGACCAGCCGCGGCGCCGGGCGGATGCCGAGCTTGTCGAGCAGCGAGCCGGTGCGGCGGGTGTCCTCGCAGGCGATGTAGTCGGCCGTGACCAGCGCCTCGCGCATCCGCGGGGTGACGTCGTCGAGGTTGCCGATCGGCGTCGGGCAGACGATCAGCCGTCCCGCCATCAGCCGTCGCCCCGTTCGAGCTCGGTTCGCGCCAGCGCCGCCGCGCCGATCATCCCGGCGTCGTTGCCGAGGGTCGCCGCGAGGACCGGCGTCGCGTTCATCGGGTTCAGGGCCCGTTCGCGGACCTCGCGACGGGCGGGCCCGAGCAGCAGGTCGCCCGCCGCGATCGCGCCGCCGCCGACGACGATCGCGTCCGGCTGGAAGATGTTGGCGAAGCTCGAGCAGGCGACGCCGAGGCGGCTGCCGATCAGCTCGAAGACGCCCCTCGCGGTCTCGTCGCCGGCGAGCGCCGCCTTGGTCACCGCGGTCCCGTCGACCGCCTCCCCCGCCGCCAGCATGCGGCCGATGGCCGAGTCCGGGGCGCTTTCCGCGGCGGCCCGGCCCTCGCGGCCGATCGCCGTCCCCGAGGCCAGCGCCTCGACACAGCCGTGGTTGGGACAGTTGCCCTGGCAAGGGGGGCCGTCGGCCTGGATCACCATGTGGCCGAGCTCGGCGCCGGCGCCGGTGGCGCCACGGTAGACCTCGCCGTTCAAGATCAGGCCGCCGCCGATGCCGGTGCCGACGGTCAGCATCACCGTGTTCGGCTTGCCCTGCGCCGCCCCGTAGAGGTACTCGGCCAGCGCCGCCACGTTGGCGTCGTTGTCGACGAAGACGGGCAGGTCGAGCCGTTCGCTGACGACATCGCGGATCGGCACGTCGGTCAGCGGCAGGTTGACAGCCGAGACGGCGACCCCGGCGTCGTGGTCGATCGTCGCCGGGATGCCGAGCCCGACCGCGCTGACGCCGGGGTGGGCGTCGCGCGCCTCCCCCACCTCCCGCACCAGCAGCTCGACCAGCTCCCCCTCGCTCTGGCCGGTCGAGGCCTCGCGGCTCTCCCAGAGGCAGTGAGTCCCGTCGAGGACGCCGACGAGCATCTTCGTCCCCCCCAGATCGACTCCGATCGTCTCGCCCGCGCTCACGGGCAGATCGGGGCTGGAAGACGGGCGACCGGAGACATCGCCATGATTTCTAGCCCTTTTATGCCCGACAGTGGAGAGCAGCGGCCTTCGGGACCGCCCGACTACAAGGTCTACCGGTCCCGCAAAGGCCTCTTCTCGCGGCTGCGGTCGGCCGACCTTGCCGGCCTGCGAGAGCGCGCAAAGCTGCCTGGCAAGCGGCCTGGGCGGAAGCGGGAGCCCGGCGGCGAGCCGCGGCCACGGCCCTCGCGGGCCTCCGTCAAGCGGGTTCTGAAATGGGTCGGGATCGCCGCTTTGGGATGGATCTTGCTCAGCTTCCTCGCCTTCGCGGTCTCGGCCCAGTTGCAGTCGTTCAAGCTTTCCGGCGAAGCGAAGGAGGCCCTGCACGGCAATCCGCTGCTGCTGCCCAGCGCCCAGACGATCCTCGTCCTCGGCACCGACGCGCGGCCGCCCGGCACCGACGACGGGGCAGCTGCCTCCGAGGAGTGCTTCGAACAGCAGGCCCACGGCGATGCCCCCCACGACCCCTGCTTCGAAGGCGAATTCCGCGCCGACACGCTGATGCTGATCCGGGCCGGGGGCGGCGCCTTCCGCAAACTCTCGATCCCCCGCGACGCCTACGCCGAAATCCCCGGCTCGGCGCCGACGAAGATCAACGCCGCCTTCGCCTACGGTGGGGCCGCCCTGCAGATCAAGACGATCGAACAGTTCCTCGACATCCCGATCGACCATGTGGCGATCGTCGACTTCACCGGCTTCGAAGACCTGATCGACGCGGTCGGCGGCATCGAGGTCGACGTCCCCGTCAAGCTCTGCGCCGACATCTCCGGCGGCGCCGGCGACGGCCAGGGCGGAGTCACCCTGCGGCTCGGCAAGGGCGAGAACACCCTCGACGGCGAAAAGGCGCTCGCCTACGCCCGCGTCCGCAAGCCCAGCGAATGCCCCGGTCCCGGCAAGAGCGCCTACAGCCTCGGCTACGACGACCTCGACCGCGAGAAGGCGCAGCAGGCGGTCATCAACGGGATCAAGGGCCGCCTCACCGACCCCCTGCGCGCTCCCTACAACTTCGTCAAGGGCCCGATCATCGGCTGGGACGCCCCGAAGGCGTTCGTCAGCGACATGGGCTTCCTGACGATGCCGCAGCTGGTGCTCGCCGCCGCGATCGGCGGCAGCGCCCCGGCCCACGTCCTCTGCGGCAACCCCGACGCCGGCTGCGGCGAAGGCCCCGAAAGCAGCATCGAAGTCCCCGAGTCGGTGCGCCGCCGCGCCGTCAACCAGCTCCTCAACGGCTAGTCGGCAGCGGCGGCCTTGGGCTTGGAGTCGCCTGGCTTGGAGTCGCTGGACTTCGACTTCGAATCGGAGGAACCGGAGTCCGAGGAGCCGGAGTCTGACTTCGACTCCTTCGCGCCCTCGCCGGAGCCGTTGGCGCCGCGCTTCCCCTTCCCGTAGTCGGTGTTGTGGAAGCCGGAGCCCTTGAAGTGGATCGCCGGGGAGTGGAGGACGCGCCGCGCCGGAGCGCCGCACTCCTGGCATTCCGTCAGCGGCTCGTCGGTCATCTTCTGGATCACGTCGAAGACGTGGCCGTTCTCGCATTTGTACTCGTAGATCGGCATGGCGGTGCGTGATTATCGCAGCCGCTACGGTTCCGGCATGTCCACTGCCGAGCCACAGGCACGCCCGACCGAGGTCTCGATGGAGGAGATCGTCGCCCTCTGCAAACGCCGCGGCTTCGTCTTCCCCTCCTCGGAGATCTACGGCGGGCTCGGCTCGACCTACGACTACGGCCACTACGGCGTCCTGCTCAAGAACAACGTCAAGGCCGAGTGGTGGCGGGCGATGCTGCAGGAGCGCGACGACATCGTCGCGATCGACTCGGCGATCCTCCAGCACCCACGGGTCTGGGAGGCCTCGGGCCACCTCGAGGGCTTCACCGACCCGCTGGTCCAGTGCCTCGGCAAGTGCAAGCGGCGCTGGCGCGAGGACCACCTGCGCGAGGCGGTGGAGGCCGAGGGCGGCGACCCGAACGCCGAGCTGCGCTGCCCCGAGTGCGGCGGCGAGCTCTCCGAGCCGCGCCAGTTCAACCTCATGTTCGAGACCCACGTCGGCCCGGTGGCGGGCGAGGGCTC
>DASTNW010000059.1:0-27876 GCA_035762685.1 Solirubrobacterales bacterium
ACGGTTTCCGGGGAGGGGGCACCCCGCCCGCCCCCGCCCCGACACCCAGGGCCCGCAGACCTCGACAACCACCGGCAGAATCATCGGCCGTCTGCGCAAGCGCTGGAAGACGAACTTGCCGATCGCGTCGTGCAGGTCCTCCTCGATCAGGTGCGCCTCGCGGTTGCCGGCGTTGGCTGCCTCGTCGAGAGTGTCTTCGACCAGGTCGCTGAGCTCCTCGACCAGGGCGTCCGCTTCCTCGAGGAAGGCGACGCCGCGGAAGATCACCTCGGGGTCGGCGACGATGCTGCCGTCGTCGGAGGAGACGGTGGCGACGACGATGAAGATGCCGTCGGCGGAGATCTCGCGGCGGTCGCGCAGGGCGGCGTCGTCGGGCTCGCCGATGTTGACCCCGTCCACGTACATGACGCCGGCGTGGATGTCCTCGCCGAAGCCGGCCCCGTTCTCGTCGATCTCCAGCGGCAGGCCGTTGCGGCCGCGGAAGATGTTGGCGGGCTCGACCCCGACCGCCTCGGCCAGCTCCGAGTGCAGCCGCAACCGCTTGTGGTCGCCGTGGACCGGCATCACGTAGCGCGGCTTGGTCAGGTTCAGCATCAGCTTGATCTCCTCCTGCCAGCCGTGGCCGGAGGCGTGGATCGGCGCGTCCTTGGCGGTGATCACGGTGGCGCCGATCTCGTAGATGCGGTCGATCGTCTCGTTCACGGCGCGCTCGTTGCCGGGCACCGGCGTCGCCGAGAAGACCACGGTGTCGCCGGAGTGGAGCTGCACGTCGCGGTGGTCGTTGTTGGCCATCCGCCGCAGCGCCGAGAGCGGCTCGCCCTGGCTGCCGGTGGAGATAACGATCACCTTCTCGTCGGGGAAGTCCTCGATCTCACGCGGCTGGATGAAGAGCCCGTCGGGCGCTTTTGCCATACCGAGGCTGGAGGCGATGTTGAAGTTCTTGCGCATCGAGCGGCCGACCAGGGCGACCTTGCGGTCGAGGGCGACGGCGGCGTCGATCACCTGCTGCACGCGGTGGATGTTGGAGGCGAAGGAGGTGACGATGATTCGCCCCTTGCAGTGCGAGAACGCCTGTAGCAGGGCAGGCCCGACGCTCGACTCCGAGGGCGCCACCCCGGGCCGGTCGGCGTTGGTCGAGTCGCCGCAGAGCAGCAACAGGCCGTCGCGGCCGATTTCGGCCAAGCGCGGCACGTCGGCGGGACGGCCGTCGACCGGGGTCTGGTCGAACTTGTAATCGCCGGTCATCAGCATCGAGCCCACCTCGGTGGTGATCAGGACGCCGCGCATGTCGGGGATCGAGTGCGCCAGGTGCACCAGCTCGAGCTCGAACGGCCCGTGCTTCACCGTCTCCCCCGCCGGCAACTCCTGCAGCGGCGCTTTCTCGCCGAGCTTGTGCTCGTCGAGCTTGGAACGGACCATCCCGATCGTCAGCAGGCCGCCGTAGATGACGGGCGGGATGCCGATCTCTCGCAGCACGTAGGGCAGGGCGCCGACGTGGTCCTCGTGGCCGTGGGTGAGCACGATCGCCTCGATGTCGTCGGCGCGGTCGCGCAGGTAGGAGAAGTCGGGAAGGACGAGGTCGATTCCGTGCATCTCCGCGGTCGGGAACATCAACCCGGTGTCGACGACGACGATCCTGCCGTCGTACTCGATCACGGTCATGTTCTTGCCGATCTCGCCGAGGCCGCCCAGCGGCAGCACTCGGAGTTTCTTGCTTGGCACTAGTAGCTCACTCTCTTAATTAAGTTGGTGGACCGGTTGGTCAACCGGCAGCCGGAAGGCCGATGCCCTCCAGCGCGGTCTTGATTGCGGCCCGCTGCTCGGCGTCCGCGGCGACGAGAGGAAGCCGCAACCGCCCGGAGGCGAGGCCGAGCATCTCCAGCGCCGCCTTCACGGGGATCGGGTTCGTCGTCACCGAGAGGCCCTCGTAGACGGGCGTAAGTTCGTTGTCGATCGCGCGGGCGTGGTCGAGGTCGCCACCCTGGGCGGCGTCCCACATCGCGCGCATCTGCTTGCCGACGACGTGCGAGGCGACGGTGATGCCGCCGGCACCACCGAACTCGAGCACGCGGCAGAGCGTGTTGTCGTTGCCGGCCAGCACAGCCAGGCCCTCGACCGGGCCGAGCTCGTCGTCGTTTGCCTGCTTGACGCCGACGACGTTGTCGATCCTCGCCAGCTCGGCCAGGAGGTCCGGCGGCATGTTGATGACCACCCGCGCGGGGATGTTGTAGACGATCATCGGCAGCCCCGGGACGGCCTCGGCAACCGACTCGAAGTGGGCCAGCAGACCAGCCCGGTTGGGCTTGTTGTAGTACGGCGCGACGACCAGCGAAGCGTCGGCGCCGGCCTCGGCAGCCATCTTGGTCAGCTCGCGCGAGTGGCGGGTGTCGTTGGTCCCGGTGCCGCAGACCAGCAGCACCTCGTCGCCGACCTCGGCCCGCACCGCCCGCAGGATCTCGATCTCCTCCTCGTCGGTCAGAGTCGGACACTCGCCCGTGCTGCCGGCGATCACGAGCCCGTGGGAGCCGTGCTCCAGCAGGTGGGCGGCGAGCCCGCGCGCAGCGTCCAGGTCGACCGCGCCCCGCTCGTCGAACGGGGTCGCCATCGCCGTCAATATGCCTTCGATCGCCTTCATCGTTGTCAGGGTATCCAGTCCACCGGCCCGCTAACGACCGAAAAGCAGCTTCTCGAGGCCGACGGTGAAGCGGTCGGGCAGCGTCCCAACCTCGCGTACGGCAAGCAGGACGCCCGGCATGAAGGAGCGGCGGTCGATCGAGTCGTGGCGGAGCGAGAGCGTCTGGCCCTCGCCGCCGAAGATCACTTCCTGGTGCGCGACCAGGCCGGGCAGCCGCACCGAGTGGATCGGCTGGTGGACGTTGCCACCGGCGCCGTCGATCAGCTCCTGGGTGCGCTTGGCCGTGCCCGAGGGCGCGTCGAGCTTGCGGTCGTGGTGCAGCTCGACGATCTCGCACTCGGGCATGTGCGGGGCGATCGTCTGCGCCGCCTCCATCAACAGCACCGCGCCGATCGCGAAGTTGGGGGCGACGAAGCAGTTGGCCGCGGACGCCTCCGCCGCCTCCCGGGCGGCATTGAGGTCGAAGCCGGTGGTGCCGACGACCGCGTGGACGCCCGCCTCCAGGCAGCTCCGAACGTTGGCGAGCGCGGTGTCGGGAACGGTGAAGTCGACGACGACGTCGGCGTCGCCGAGGACGTCGGCCAGCTCGACACCGAGCGTGGGGTCGGCCCTGCCGGTGAGCTCGGTGTCCCCGGCCCCCTCGACCGCCTCGCAGACGGCCTGGCCCATGCGACCGGCGGCGCCGGCCACGGCGACCCGGATCAAGCCGCCACCAGGCTCTCGCTGACCGGCGCCAACGCCGCCCGGAAGCGGCCCTCCTCGGCGCCGACACAGGCCGCCGAGAGCCGCTCGGCGTCGTAGAGCTCGGCCGCCAGCGCGGTCAGGTCGTCGACCTCGATCGCGTCGACCTTGGCCAGCATCTCGTCGAGGCTTTCGATCGGCAGCCCGAACAGCGTCGCTCGCGAGATCCGCGTCATCCGCGCCGCCGTCGACTCCGAGGAGAGGACGAGACGGCCCTTGACGCTCTCCTTGGCCCGGGTCAGCTCCTCCGCCGAGACCGGCTCGGAGCGCAGCCGCGCCAGCTCGGCGCCGATGATCGCGCAAGCCTCCTCGACGTTGTCCTCGCGGGTGCCGACGTAGGTCGCGACCAGGCCCTGGTCGGTGAACTGCTCGTTGTAGGAGCCGACCGAGTAGGCCAGGCCCCGCTTCTCGCGCACCTCGCGGAACAGGCGCGAGGAGGTCGATCCGCCGAAGATCGAGTCGAGCACCGCCAGGGGGTAGCGGCGCTGGTCGTCGCGGCGCAGGCCGGGAGCGCCGAAGCAGATGTGGTACTGCTCGGTCTCCTTGGGGTAGAAGCAGAGCCGCCCCGAGCCGTCGATCGCGGTTGCCGGCGCGACCCCGTCCCCGTCCGGCGCCGGCGAGACCAGCCGCTCGGCCAGCTCGACGATCCGCGCGTGGTCGAGGTGGCCGGCAGCGCCGACGACGATCTCCGAACCGGTGTAGCGCGCCTGGCGGTAGCTCTCGATGTCCGCGACGGGAATCGAGGCGATCACCTCCGCCTCGCCGAGCACGCGGCGGCCCAGCGGATGGCCACCGAACACGGCCTCGGCCAGCACGTCGTGGACCCGGTCCTGCGGCTCGTCCTTGTACATCGCGATCTCCTCCAACACCACCTGGCGCTCGGAGTCGATGTCGGGATAGGTCGGGGCCAGCAGCATCTCCGCCAGCAGGTCGAAGACCTCCTCGGTGTGCTCGTCGAGGAAGCGGGCGTGCAGGTGGGTCGTCTCCTTGCCGGTGGCGGCGTTGACCGAGGCGCCGAGCCCGTCGAAACGCTCGGAGATCTCGATCGCCGAGTAACGGGCGGTGCCCTTGAACAGCAGGTGCTCGAGGAAATGCGAGACCCCGGCCTGCGCCGGGGCCTCGTTGCGCGAGCCGGTCCGCACCCAGAGCCCGAGCGCCACGGACCGGACCGAGGGAACCTCCTCGGTCACGACCCGGACGCCCGAGTCCAGCTCGGTGAGCTGGGGCGCGCTCAATGCTTAACCGCGGCGCTCACGCTCGCGCCGGGGACCACGGTCGCGGCCACCACGACCGCCGCGGTCGCCGCCGTTGCGACGACCACCGTCGCCGGAACCGACCGAAGCCAGTTCCTCGGGCGATTTGCCCTCGACCGAGGGGTCGCTGGTCAGGCGCAGGCCGATCCGGCCACGCTCCTTGTCGACCTCGACCACGGTGACGTCGATCTCTTCGCCCGCTTTGAGCACGTCGTCGACCGAGTCGACCCTCTCCCCCGGTTTCACGTTGGAGATGTGCAGCAGGCCGTCAGTGCCCTTGACCAGCTCGACGAAGGCGCCGAAGGTCGTCGTCTTCACGACCTTGGCGGAGTCGTAGCGATCGCCGATCTCGGCCTCCTTGGTCATCGAGTTGATGCGGGCGACGCAGGCGTCGACCAGTTCGCCGGTCGGCGCGTAGATCCGCACCGTGCCGTCGTCCTCGACGTCGATCTCCGCTTCGAACTCCTCGCAGAGGGCGCGGATCGTTTCGCCGCCTTTGCCGATCACGGCCCCGATCTTCTCCGGGTCGATCTTGATCGACTCGATCGCCGGCGCGTGCTGGGAGAGCTTCTCCCGCGGCCCGTCGATCGCCTCGGCCATCTTGCCGAGGATGAACTGGCGGCCCTTGAGGGCCTGCTCCAGCGCGTCCTCGAGGATCTCGAAGGTGACGCCGGTGATCTTGATGTCCATCTGCAGGGCGGTGATCCCGTCCTCGGTGCCGGCGACCTTGAAGTCCATATCGCCGAGGTGGTCCTCGACGCCGGCGATGTCGGTGAGGACGATGTAGTCGTCGCCCTCCTTGATCAGGCCCATCGCCACACCGGCGACCGGAGCGCTGACCGGGACTCCCGCCGCCTGCAGCGCCATCGAGGAGGCGCAGACCGAGCCCATCGAGGAGGAGCCGTTGGACTCGAGCGTCTCGGAGACGGCGCGAATCACGTACGGGAACGACTCTTCGTCGGGGACCGTGGCCAGCAGGGCGCGCTCGGCGAGGGCGCCGTGACCGATGTCACGCCGCTTCGGGCCGCGCATGAAGCCAGCCTCCCCGACCGAGAAGGGCGGGAAGTTGTAGTGGTGCCAGAAGCGTTTGGTCGTCTGCAGGCCGAGCGTGTCGATCCGCATGTCCATCCGCGTAGTCCCCAGCGCCACGTTCGAAAGGATCTGGGTCTCGCCGCGGGTGAACAGGGCTGAGCCGTGCACGCGCGGGGAGATGTCCACCTCGCACTCGATCGGCCGGATCTCGTCCTGGGCGCGACCGTCGGGGCGCTTCTTGTCGACGGCGATCGCCTTGCGGATGATGTCCTTCTCGATCGAGCCGAAAGCGGCCTTGGCCTCAGCCGCCCGGTCATCGTCGGCCTCGCCGTCGGCGGACTCGTACTTGGCGACCACCTCGTCCTTGACCTTGTCGATCGCCTCGTAGCGCTCGAGCTTGCCCTCGGTGGCGATCGCGTCGACCAGGGCCTGGCCGTACTCGGAGCGGATCTCGTCGACCAGGGCGCTGTCGAGCTCCGGCTCCTCGTGCTGGATCTTCTCCTTGCCGGCCTTCTGCTGCAGCTCCTCCATCGCGGCGCAGAGCTTCTTGATCTCGCCGTGGGCGATGTCGAGGGCGTCGAGGATCTCGGCCTCGGTGACGCCGCTGGCGCCCGCCTCGACCATCAGGATCGCCTCGTCGGTACCGGCGACGATCAGGTCCAGGTCCAGTTCCTCGTGGGCCTCCTCGTCGGGGTTGACGACGAAGTCGCCGTCGAGCTTGCCGATCCGGACCGCGCCGACGTGGGCGGCGACGGGGACCGGGGAGATCGCCAGCGCCGCCGAGGCACCGTTCATGGCGAGGATGTCGTAGGGGTTGACCTGGTCCACGGACATCGGGATCGCCACCAACTGGGTCTCGTAGTGCCAGCCCTTGGGGAAGAGCGGACGGATCGGCCGGTCGATCATGCGCGCGGTCAGCGTCGCCTTCTCGCTCGATTTGCCCTCTCGACGGAAGAACGAGCCGGGGATTTTGCCCGCGGCGTACATGCGCTCCTCGATGTCGACGGTGAGGGGAAGGAAGTCCACGTCGCGCAGGCTGCCGACGGTCGCGGTGCACAGCACCATCGTGTCGCCGGCCCGGACCACGACCGCGCCACCCGCCTGCTTCGCGAGTTTGCCCGTCTCGAAGGAAATCTGGCTGTCGCCGACATCCACCGAGACTCGGCTTACGTCAAACATGCTCATTTAGTTGTCCTACCTCCGGCCGCCCGGTTGGCGGCCATTCGCTTTTTGTTCAGAACTCTCGTTCTCTGTCACACGAGAGAGTACACGGACGCGCTGCGGTCAGCCGAAAACGGCCGGGGTCGTGGTGACGCCGGCGCGAATCCCGGACTCGAAATCGCGCCGCACCCGCGCCGCGACCGCCTCGGAGCGGCGCTCGGCCTCGAAGCGCTCGAGGTCGAGCCCGAGGCGCTCGGCCCGCTCCCAGAGATGCGGGTCGTCGACCCGGCCGCGATCGGCGTAGAGCGAGTCGACCATCTCGAAGAACCGGCCCTGGGCGCCCGCCGCCTCGGCGGCGGCGTGCAGCGCCGGCGCGCGCGGGTGCTTGCTGGCGACCGGGAAGTGACGGAAGACGAGGCTGCCGGGCCGAGCCGAGATCTCAACCCAGGCGGCGGCACAGTGGGGACAGCCCAGGTCGGCGTAGACGATCGGCGTATCGCCCCGGCCGCGCACGTGGTCTTCGGGGCCGATCGGGGGGACCGGCGCGCTGGTCAACTCGGTCATCTCACGAGTCTGCACTAACACGTCCTATAGACGCGTAACTGCAGACGCGTGGACTAGCCAAGCGCGTCGAAGATGACGTTGGCGCCGGGGAACTCGCCCGGGTGGGGGGATTCGTGGGTCCAGGCGACGGTGCCGTTCTCGTCGACCAGGACGAGGGTGCGGTTGGCGGTGCCCACCCTGTCTATATAGGAGCCGTAGGCACGTGCGACCTCGCCCTTGGGCTCGAAGTCGGCGAGCAGGGTGGTGTCGACCCCAAGCTTCTCCTGGAAGGCCTTGTGGGCGAAGACGCCGTCGACGCTGATCCCGACCAGCTCGACGCCCTTGGCGGCGATCTCGGGCTTGACCTCCTGGTAGATCGAAAGCTGGTCCGAGCAGACCGGGCTGAAGTCAGCCGGGTAGAAGACCAGCATCACCTTGCGGCCCCTGTAGTCGGCGAGCGAGACCTCCTCGCCGTCCTGGTCGCGCAGGGTGAAGTCGGGAGCCGGCTCGCCGGCGGCGATCATCGGCGCAGGCCGAGATCGGCAACCAGAGCGCGGTAGCGCTCGAGGTCGGTCCGTTCGAGGTAGCGCAGCATCCGGCGCCGTTTGCCGACCAGCATCAGCAGGCCGCGGCGCGAGTGATGGTCCTTGGCGTGGCCGCGCAGGTGCTCGGTGAGCTCGTTGATCCGCTCGGTGAGCAGCGCGACCTGGACCTCGGCGGAGCCGGTGTCCCCGTCGGCACGGCCGTACTTGCCGATCAACTCGCTCTTTTTTTCCTTGGTCAGGCCCATCTCAAAAAGTCTCAAAAAAGCCGTGCACCCGGCGGGTCACGGCCGCTGGAAGCTAGCACAGACGCGCTTGGCGGCATCGACGTCGCGGTGCATCTGAGCGATCAGGTCCTCGACGTTGGCGAAGCGTTTCTCCCCCCGCAGCCGCTCGACGAAGGCGACCCTCAGCTCTCTCCCGTAGAGGTCCTCCTCGCGGTCGATCAGGTAGGTCTCGATCAGGACGCCACGGCCGCTCTCGAAAGTCGGCCTGATGCCGATGCTGACGGCGGCCGGAACGCCGTCGGCGAAGGCGGCGTAGACGCCGTGCCCGGGGATCGCCAGGCGGTCGTCGGGGACGATGTTGGCGGTCGGGAAACCCAGCTCGCGGCCGCGCTGGTCGCCCTTGACGACCGTCCCCTCGACCATGAAGGGGGCACCGAGGCAGTGGCGGGCGCCCTCCATGTCGCCGGCCGCGACCAGGGCCCTGATTCGGGTCGAGGAAACGGTCTCGCCGTCGACCTCGACCAGCGGTACGACGCGGGTCTCGAACTCCGAGTGGCTGGCGAGCATCGCCGGGTCGCCTTTCGCCTTCGCCCCGAAGCGGAAGTTCTCGCCGACCGAGACGCGCGTCGCGCCGAGCTTCTCGACCAGCACGTGCTCGACGAAGTCCTCGGCCGAGCGCTGGGCGAAGCCCTCGTCGAAGGGGATCACCACCAACTCCTCCACCCCCAGCCCTTCGATCACGTCGCGCTTGACCGTGAACGGCATGATCAGCTTCGGCAGCGCCGCCGGGTGCAGGACCTCGAGCGGGTGCGGGTCGAAGGTGAGGACGGTGTCGGCGCCCTCGATCACGGCCTGGTGGCCGCGGTGAACCCCGTCGAAGGTGCCGATCGCGACCTGGCGCGGCCGCGGCTCGGCGTCGGGCAGGGACGTGACGCGAATGCTCATCGCAGCGCCGCTCCCGCCGCGGGAACCAGCTCGCCGACGCGCGCGGCCTCGATCAGCTCACCGGCCCGCTCGACCCGGAAGGGGCCGATCGCGGTCCGCCGCAGCTCGGCGCAGTAGGCGTCGCCGAGCGTCTCGACCAGGGTGCGGACGTAGGTCCCCGCCGAGCACTCGATCTCGTAGCGGGCAAGGCCGTCGCCGCTGTCGAGCAGCTCGGCCCGGTGGACCTCGACGTCGCGCTCCGGCGTCGTCACCGTCTCGCCGCGGTGCGCCTTCTTGTAGAGGCGCTCGCCGCCGACCCGGACGGCCGAGGTCATCGGCACCCGCTGACGCACGGTGCCGGTCGGCAGCTCGAGAGAGTCGGGGACCCGGCCGGTCTCGGTCAGCTCGCCGTCGGGGTCGCCGGTGCTGGAGCGCCAGCCGAGGCGGGCCGTCGCCAGGTAGGTCTTCGGCAGGCCGACGAGGAAGCGCTGCAGGCGGGTGGCGCGGCCGAGCAGGACCAGGAGCAGGCCGGTCGCGAAGGGGTCGAGGGTGCCCGCGTGGCCGGCCTTGCAGCCGCGCTCGCGCCGCACCGCGGCGACGACGTCGTGCGAGGTGACGCCGGGCGGCTTGTCGTAGAGCAGCACCGCGCCTGCGGGATCGCCCTCGGCCACTTCAGGGCCCCAATTGGGCGCCGACCTCGCCGCAGAGGAACTCGACCAGCTCCTCCAGCCCGAGGTCGGTGGAGAAACCGGCGGCGCGTTTGTGCCCCCCTCCCCCGTGTCGGCGGGCGATCGCCGAGACGTCGACGTCGCCCTCGCTGGAGCGCAGGCTGACCTTGCGGGCGGCGCGACCGCGGTTGCCGAGGTCACGGACGACCGCGGCGACCTTGGTGCCGTCGATCGAACGCAGGTGGTCGATCACCCCCTCGGTCATCTCCTCGCCGGCACCGGTCTCCTCGTAGTCGGCGCTGGTGATGTAGGTGATGACGAGGCGGCCGTCGCAGTGGCGCTGGATCCCGTCGATCGCGCGCACGACCAGGCGCAGCTTCTCGATCGGCACGTGCTCGTAGAGGCGCCGGTAGGTGTCGTCGATGTCGACGCCGGCGTCGATCAGCTCGGCCGCCACCCGGTGCGTGTGCGCGTTGGTGTTCTCGTACATGAATTTGCCGGTGTCCGTGATCAGGCCGACGTAGAGGGCCGAGGCCATCTCGGGGGTGATCCGCGCGCCCAGCAGGATCGCCAGGTCGTAGACGATCTCGGCCGTGCAGGAGGCCCCGACGTCGACCAGGTTGTAGTCGCCGAAGCGGGTGTTGTCGTGATGGTGGTCGATGTTGATCACGTCGTTGCCGCCGGCGGTGAGGAAGTCGACCGGCATGCGGTCGATGTTGCCGCAGTCGAGGAAGACGACGGTGCGGTCGGCCATGTCGGCTGGCGGCTCGTGGAAGACCTCCTCCAGCGGCAGGAAGCGGTACTCGACCGGCAGCGGGAACTCCTTGGCGGCGAGGAACATCACCGAGTCCTTGCCGAGCTGGGTCAGCAGGTGGTGCATGCCCAGCAGCGAGCCGAGGGCGTCCCCGTCGGGCCCCTCGTGGGCGGTGAGCAGGAAGCGGTCGCGTGTCCGCAGCTCGGCGCTGACCCGCTCGAGGTCCGACCCCGGGATCTCCGTTACCTCGGTCATGCCTCGGGCGGCTCCTCCTCGAGCAGCCGCGAGATCCGCACTCCCTGCTCGATCGTCTCGTCGTAGTGGAAGCTCAGGGTCGGGGTCCGCTTCATCCGCGTCTCCGCCGCGATCCGGGTCTGGAGCACGCCGTGGGAGGAGCGCAGGCCGCTCAGCGTCGCCTCTCGCTCCTCCTCGTCTCCGAGCACGCTGACGTACACCTTGGCGGTGCGCAGGTCGGGGCTGGTCTCAACCGAGGTCACGGTCACGAAGCCGATGCGTGGATCGCTCAGATCGCTGGAGATCGCGGCGCCTACGACCTCGCGCAGCACCTCGTTGATGCGACGCATGCGAGCGCCGGGCATCCTACTCCAGCGTTTGCTCGACCTGTTTCGTCTGGAAGAACTCGAGCACGTCTTCCTCCTTGACGTCAGCGTAGCCGTCGAGCACGACGCCGCACTCCTGCCCTTCCTCGACTTCCTGGACGTTGTCTTTGAAACGTCGCAGCGAGCCGAGTTTCCCGGTCCAGATGACCGTGCCCTCGCGGACCAGGCGGACGCTGGCCGTGCGGGTCGCCTTGCCCTCGGTGACGAGGCAGCCGGCGATGCGCCCGACTTTGGAGGCCTTGAAGGTCTGTTTGATTTCGGCCTCCCCCACCGTCTCCTCGACCTCGAGCGCCTCCAGCAGGCCCTCCATCGCGTTGCGCAGGTCCTCGGTGATTTTGTAGATGACCGAGTAGGTGCGGATGTCGACGCCCTCGCGCTCGCCGGCGCGGCGGGCATCGAGCAGCGGCCGCACGTTGAAGCCGATGATGATCGCGTCGGAGGCCGAGGCCAGCATCACGTCGGACTCGTTGATGCCGCCGGTCTGCGAGTGGATGATGTTGATCGCGACGCGCTCCTGCGGCACCTTGGCGATCTCGTCCTGGAGCGCCTCCAGCGAACCGGCGACATCGGCCTTGAGGACGATGTTGAGCTCCTTGATGTCCCCCTCCTGGACCCGGGCGAAGACCTCGTCGAGGCTGACCTTGCGGGCCTGGCGGCGGGCAAGGGCCTCGGTCTTGAGCCGGTTCGCGCGTTCCTGGGCCTGCTGGCGCGCCTGACGGTCGTTCTCGACCGCCTGCACGAACTCACCGGCGTCGCTGACGCCGTCGAAGCCGAGCACCTCGACCGGCATCCCCGGCACCGCCGCCTCGACCCGCTCGCCGGTGAAGTCCTGCATCGCCCGCACCCGGCCCCACTGCGGCCCGGCCACCAGCGAGTCGCCGACCTTCAGCGTGCCGCGCTGGACCAGCACCGTGACGACCGGTCCGCGCCCGGGGTCGAGCTGGGACTCGATCACGGTCCCCGAGGCCGGCGCCTCGGGGTTGGCGGAGAGCTCCTCCAGCTCGGTGACCAGGAGGATCATGTCGAGCAGGTTGTCGAGCCCCTCGTGGGTCTTGGCCGAGACCTCGGCGAAGACGGTGTCGCCGCCCCATTCCTCGGGCGTGATGCCCTCCTGCGCGAGCTCGTTGCGGACGCGTTCGGGGTTGGCGCCCTCTTTGTCGATCTTGTTGACGGCGATCAGCATCGGCACGTCGGCGGCCCGGGCGTGGTCGATCGCCTCCTTGGTCTGGGGCATGACGCCGTCATCGGCGGCGACGACCACGACCGCGACGTCGGTGACCTTGGCGCCGCGGGCGCGCATCGCCGTGAAGGCGGCGTGGCCGGGCGTGTCGAGGAAGGTGATCGTCTTCTCGTCTTTGTGGACCTGGTAGGCGCCGATGTGCTGGGTGATGCCGCCGGCCTCCCCGGCCGCGACCTCGGTCTCGCGGATCGCGTCCAGCAGCGAGGTCTTGCCGTGGTCGACATGGCCCATGATCGTGACCACGGGCGGGCGCGCGGCAAGGTCCTCCTCGGCGTCGGAGAACTGCGGCTCCTCGGGCTCCTCGTCGGCGGCGGTGACGATCTCCAGCTTGCGGTCGTACTCGTCGGCGATCGCCCGCACCGAGTCGTCGGTCAGGGTCTGGGTGAGGGTCGCCATCTCGCCCATCATCATCAGTTTTTTGATCACCTCGGCCGGGGCGAGGCCCAGTGACTCGGCAACCTCGCGCACGGTGGCCCCGGAGTTGACCTTGGTCGCCTCGGGCTCGGCCGGGGTCGCAGGCCCCATCGGCGGCTCCTCCAGAAGGGGCCGGCGGCGGCGGCCGCCGCGGCGGCGTGGTGGGCGCTGCGGGGGCGGACCACCCATCTGGTCGCGACGGGCAGCCTGGGAGTCGATCACGACGCGGCGTTTTTTGGCGGCGCCACCACCACCGCTTTGCTGGGGCCCGCCCGCGGGGCGGACCGGTTTGATCGAAGCCTGGGCCTTGGGCGCTGCGGCCGGTTTGCCGGCCGCTGGCGCGGTCGCGGGCTTTTTCGCGGCGGCAGGCGCGGGTGCATCTGCTTTGGGTGCGGCTGCCGCCGCCGGTTTCTCCGCAGCGGGCTTCCTCGGTGCAGCTTTCGTCGCCTCGGCGCCGCCGTTGCCCTTCGCGGCGGCGATCGCCTTCAGCGCATCGGCCTCCTCGACGCTGGAGGCCGCCGCTTTGGCCTCGACGCCGGCGGCCCTGAGCGCCGCCAACAGCTCTTTCGAGCTGAGGCCCTGCGCTTTCGCGATCTCGTGAACCCGCTTCTTAGCCACTAAGCCTGCTCCGCCTCCTCGGGGACGCCCTCGTCTTCGGCGACCGCGGCCGGCTCCTCCGCCGTTTCGTCGGCAGGCCCTGCCTCCTCCTCGGCGTCCTCTGACGGGGCCTCCTCGGCCTCCTCCTCAGCGGTCTCCGGCGCAGGTTCCTCGGGCTCCTCGACGAAGTTCGCGGACGCCCGCGCCACGATCTCCTCGACCTGCCCCTGATCGGCGTCCGCATCGGCCAAAATCGCCAGCTCGGTCTCGGAGACGTCGGCGAGGACGGCGACCTGACTGGTCTCGAAGCGAGCCAGCGCCTGGTGCGAGGGCAAGCCGCAATAGGTAGAGCCGGGAATCGCCGCGTTGGGGCAGCGACGACCGTTCGAGAGCACCGCCATGCAGCGGCCGTCGAAGGTCTCCTCGCCCTCGAACTCGATCTCTTGTTCCTCGGAGGCGAACTCGGTCTCGGACTTGATGTCCACGCGCCAGCCGGTGAGACGGGCGGCGAGGCGGGCGTTCTGGCCGTCGCGGCCGATCGCCAGCGAGAGCTGGTCGTCGGGGACGATCACGGTCGCCTGGCGCTCCTCGTCGTCGACGATGACCTCGCGCACCCGCGCCGGCGAGAGCGCTTTGGCGACGAAACGGGCGGGCTCGTCGTTGTGGGGGATGATGTCGATCTTCTCGCCGCGCAGCTCGGAGACGACCATCCGCACCCGCGAGCCGCGCGGGCCGACGCAGGCGCCGACCGGGTCGACCCCGTCGGCGTGGGAGACGACGGCGATCTTCGAACGGTAGCCGGGCTCGCGGGCTACGCCGACGATCTCGACCAGCTTGTCGGCGATCTCCGGCACCTCGAGCTCGAACAGGCTCTTGATCAGCTCCGGGCTGCGGCGCGAGACGACGATCGCCGGGCCTTTGGTCGAGTCGGAGACGTCGGTGATGACGGCCTTGACGCGCATCCCGTGGTCGTAGCGCTCGTTGTAGACCTGCTCGGACTTGGGCAGCAGCGCCTCGACCCGCTCGCGCAGCTGCACCAGCGTGTAGCGCTTGTCGGACTGCTGGATGATGCCGGTGATCAGCTCGCCGACCCGGTCCTGGTACTCGTCGTACATCATCTGCCGCTCGGCCTCGCGGATCCGCTGCAGGATCACCTGCTTGGCGGTCTGGGCGGCGATCCGGCCGAAGTCTTCGGGGGTGACGTCGCGGGTCTCGATCTGGTCCTCGTAGGGGGCGATCATCTCCGGGTCGAGCTCAGGATCCTCGGGCTCGCGCATTTCGCCCGTCTCGGGATCGACCTCGGGCTCCTCCTGCAGCTCGGCGGCCTCAGCCAGCAACTTCTCCTCCAGCTCCGGCGGCAGGATCAGTTCGAAGACGCGGAAATCGCCGGTTTCGTGGTCGAGGTCGACGCGGGCGTATTTGGCGGCGCCCGGAGTCTTCTTGTAGGCCGAGAGGAGCGCGTCCTCGAGGGCGTCCATCAGCTTGTCGGCGGAGATTCCCTTCTCCTGCTCGAGCGCTTTGACTGCGTCGACGATCTCCTTGCTCACTGCGGCGGCTCCTTGGTCTCGGAATCGGTGCTGGGGCGGCGGTACTTGGGGCCCGGCGAGGAGACCTCGAGCGAGTACTCGACCAGCAGGTGGTTGAGGTGCCTGGCTACCTTTTCGCAGAGCGCCAGGTCGACGCCGCCGGGGTGGTCGATGAAGAGGCGCAGCGACTCGTTGCCGGGCCGCTCCACGGCAACCAGGTCGAGCTCGGAATCGAGTTCGTTTAGCTGCTGCTGAATGTCTTGCTGGAGGTCGGTCACGCCTGGTTCGGGCCGAAAAAAAAGTGGGCCAGGCCCACTTCTCGACACTGAAATACGTGGAAAAGTGAACTCAGTATAGCTCTGTGCGGTTCTCGGCCGAACCGGATTCGCGCAGCAGAGCGACTCGGTCCAGGATCGCCTCCGCGATCGCGTCCTTGGGCGCGATCGGTACCGCGGCCTCCGACCCCTTGCCGATCAGGGTCACGGCATTGTCCTCGCTCTCGAAGCCGATCGTGGGATCGGAGACGTCGTTGAGGACGATCAGGTCGGCGTTCTTGGCGTCGAGCTTGGCGCGCGCCCGCTCGGTCGCGTCGCCTCCGTGTTCGGCGGCGAAGCCGACGACGATCTGGTGCTCGCCCTTGGCGGCCGCCAGCGATGCCAGGATGTCTTCGGTCGGCTCCAGGTGCAGGTCGAGGCCGTCCTTGCGCCTGAGCTTGCCCGGCGCCGCTTCGACCGGCCTGAAGTCGGCGGGGGCGGCGGCCATCAGCAGCACGTGGGCGGGCGGGAACTCCGCCGCCGCTGCCTCCGCGAGCTGGGCGGCGGTCTCGACGTCGAGCCGCCGGACCCCCGCCGGCTCGGGCAGGACGACGTTGGCCGCGATCAGCGTCACCTCGGCGCCACGTGCAGCGGCCGCCGCGGCGAGGGCGATGCCCATGCGGCCGCTGGAGCGGTTGCCGACGAAGCGAACGGGGTCGATCGGCTCGCGGGTGCCGCCGGCGGTGACCAGGACCCGCAAACCGTCCCAGGGCCGCTCGCCGGTCGGCAGCGCCGCCTCGATCCGGGCCAGGAGGCGCTCGGGGGCGGGCAGGCGGCCGCGGCCGAACTCGCCGCGGGAGGCGAGCTTGCCCTCGTCGGGCTCGATCACCTCGACCCCGCGTCCGCGCAGGGCCTCCAGGTTGGCCTGCGTCGCCGCGGCGGCGAACATGCGGTCGTTCATCGCCGGCGCCACGAGGCGCGGCGCGTTGCAGGCGAGGAACGAGGTGGTCAGCATCGAGTCGGCGCCGCCGGCGGCCAGCTTGGCGATCGTGTTCGCCGAGGCGGGCGCGACCAGGAAGGCGTCGCAGTTGGCCGCCAGCTCGAGGTGGCCGATCGGGTCGTGACCGGGCTCGGCGTCGCCGGGGAAGGCGCCTCGCATCGGGTCGCGCTCGAACTCGGAGATCAGGACCGGGGCGCCGACGATCCCCTCGAAGGAAGCGGCGCCGACGAACCGCGTCGCCGTCTCGGTCATCAGCACCCGCACCCCGTGGCCGGCGAGGGTCGCCAGACGCGCCAACTCCAATGCCTTGTAGGCGGCGATCCCGCCACTGACACCAAGCAGGACTCTGGCCATTCGCTGCCTCCCGTCCGGGGGCCCCAAGCGCCGGGCGCTAGGAGCGGTACTCGTATTTGAGCTTGCCCTCGGCGAGCTCTTCGAGCGACATCGAGAGATAGTTGCGCTCGGCGTTGATCTCGACCATCGGCGGCGGGTACTCGCCGAAGCCGCCCTCGCCGAGGTTGTGGAAGTAGCTGTTGATCTGGCGCGCCCGCTTCGCCGCCACGACCACCGCGGCGTAATGCGAGTCGGCGTGCTCCAGGAGCTTGTCTACGCGTGGTTTGATCATTCGGCCGCGGAGTCTAGTGGTATGCCGAGCTCGGCGCGCACGATCCCCTCCAGCTCGCCCGCAGCGCGCCCGAGATCGTCGTTGACGACCCGGTAGGCGAACTCGTCCTGGGCCGCCATCTCCTGCGCCGCAACCTCGAGCCGGGCGTCGATCGCCTCGGGGGCGTCGGTGCCGCGGGCGTCGAGGCGTTCGCGCAGCACCGCCGGCGCCGGCGGTGCGATGAAGACCTGGATCGACTCGCGCATCGCCGCCCGCACCTGCCGGGCGCCCTGGACCTCGATCTCGAGCACGACAGAGCGCCCGGCGGCGAGTCGCCGCTCGACCTCCGTTCGCAGGGTCCCGTAGCGATTGCCGCTGTAGGTGGCGAACTCGAGGAAGTCTTCCGCCTCTACGCGGCGGTCGAACTCCTCACGGGCAAGGAAGTGGTAATCGCGCCCGTCCACCTCTCCCTCGCGTGGCTCGCGCGTGGTTGCCGAGATCGAGAGCTCGAGGTCCGGGATCCGCTTGCACAGCTCCCTGATCAGGGTTCCCTTGCCGACGCCCGATGGGCCAGTGATGACGAAGACTTTTGACATGAACTACGAACGGCCGCGAAAACCAAGCAGGTCGGTGGACGCAGGGAGGGCGGCGCCGCGAGCGTACGCTAGTACGTGAGCAAGACGCCCGACCGAGGACGCCGAGATGCGCAGGTTTGCAGCGGTCGCGCTAGCGCCGAAGCAAGCTAACCAGCTCGGTCCGCTGCCGCTCCGAGAGACCGCCGATGGTCTTGGAGGGCGAGATCCGGCACTGGTTGAGTATTCGGTTGGTCTTCACACGCCCGTACTTCGGGACCGCGAGCAGCATGTCGAAGACCTTCGCGGTCATCACGTACTCGGGCGGATCGAGCAGGATCGCGTGGATGCTCGCCCGGTTTGCCTTCAGGTCCTTCTTCAGCTTGGCGCGGGCGGTGCGAATGTCGTTCGCCCGCTTCAGCGCCTCCATCCGCTGGTCCAGAGACCGTTCTGGGGCGGCGGTCGAGATTTTCACGGGCGGGGCGGGCATGTGCGCGCGGCGAGTATAGCCGCGGGTCGAACGGGTGCAAGTCGAAGCGGCCCAATTCCGCCCAAATTCATCTCAACCTCTACTCGAGGTCCAGCGCTGGGACCGCCGCGGGGACTTTCGCGCGGTCCCCGTCGAGCTCGGCGGCGATCCGCGAGCCCGCCCTCGGGTCTCTGAAATTCTCCGTCCCGACCGCCACCAGCCGGGCCCCGAGCGCGAGGAATTCGGCCGCATCGGCGCCGCTGCAGACCCCTCCCATGCCGACCAAGGGGAGAGAGACGGCGGCAGCGACGACGCGGACCTGTTGCAGCGCGATCGGTCGCACCGCCGGCCCGGAGAGCCCACCGTAGCCGGCGCCGAGGGCCGGCGCGGCGGTCGCCGGGTCGATCGCGCTGGCCTTCAGCGTGTTGATCAACGAGACGGCGTCCGCCCCGCCCTCCTCGGCGGCGACCGCCACCGCCGCCGGGTCGGCGACGTTGGGCGTGAGCTTGACGATCAGCGGCTTCGGGGTCAGCGGCCGCAGGACGCGCAGCAGGGCGATCGTCTCGCTGGGCTGCTCGCCGACGATCAGCCCCGAGTGCACGTTGGGGCAGGAGACGTTGAGCTCGATCGCCGCCACCTGCTCCCGCTCCGCCAGCCCACCGACCAACTGCGAGAACGCCTCCTGGCTCGTCCCCATCACGGAGACGACGAGCGGGACGGGGAGTTCGGCCAGCCGCGGCAGGTCCTCCGCCAGGAAGCCGTCGAGCCCCTTGTTCGGCAGCCCGATCGAGTTGACCATGCCCGCCGGCGTCTCCCAGATTCGCTGCGGCGCGTTGCCCGCACGGGGCTCCGGGGTGATCGTCTTGGAGACGAAGGCGGAGAAGGGGAAGTCCTCCAGGAGGGCGTCGCCGAAGACCTCTTGGGCGGCGATGGCGTCGTAGGTGCCGGAGGCGTTGATGATCGGGTGGGCCAATTCGAGGCCGCAAAAGTCGAGGGCGGGAGGGTTGACGGCGTTGGCCTGGTTCGCCGCGGGGCCTGTCACGGCCGCCTCCCCCACGGTGCTCGGACGCTTCGCGTCCTCCGCGCCGCGGGGGGCCCCCGCGGCCGTGCCACCCGCGGTGGAGCCGATCACCGGGCCATCTACGCACAGGCGCATATAGCCGCCGTCGGGCTTCGGGACCGCGCAGCCGAAGCAGGCGCCGAAGCCGCAGGCCATCGGCGACTCCTCGGCAAGCTGGGAAGGGACGCCGGCGGAATCGCAGAGCTGGCGGACTGCGGTGAGCATGGCGGGGGGGCCGCAGGAGTAGACGACGGCTGAGGTGGCGTCGTCGCCGTCCAGGATCTTTGCGAGGAGATCGGTGACGAAGCCACGGTGGCCGGCGTGGCCGTCCTCGGTGGCGAGGCGGACTTCGGGGCAGAGTTCTTTGCCGGCACCGCAGAAGAGCTCGAGGCCGCCGGAGTGGGCCTGGTCGCGGAAGCCGAGGAGAACGCGCTGCGGGACGCCCTGCTCGGCGAGGCGGCGGCGCAGGACCGCCAGCGGGGCGATGCCGATGCCGCCGCCGACGAGGACCGCCCCGGCCGCCTCGGCGCTGACCTCCTTCGGCGCCGTGAAGGCGTTGCCGAGCGGCCCCGTCACCCAGACCCCCTCCCCCGCCTCGAGCTCACAGAGCCGGTCGGTGCCGGGGCCGACGCCCTCGATCAGGAAGTCCAAACGCGTCCCGCCGGCGCTCGCGCCGACTTCGGCCACCGAGATCGCCCGCGGCAGGAAGGGGCGCTGGCCGCTCTGCTCCCAGTGGGACTCGGTGGCCAGCATGTAGAACTGGCCCGGCAGCGGCTCGGGGCCCTCGGGGTCGAGCAGGGAGAAGACGCGGTAGCCGCCGGAGGTGCGAGCCGCGGCAACCTCGCAACGGCGGCGTCCGAAGGGGGCCCTCATCGAGGCTGCGCGGCCGGGGTGAGGCCGTGGATCTCCTGCAGGCTGCGCACCTCGGCGTCGCCCTGCTTGCCGGCGGCGATCGCCCGCACGGCCGCGGTGGCGCCGGTCATGGTCGTCACGCAGGGGATGCCGTGGTGGACGGCGGCGGTGCGGATCTCGTAGCCGTCGGCGCGGGCGCCGGAGCCGCTGGGGGTATTGATGACCAGGTCGCAGCTGCGCTTGCGAATCAGGTCGAGCACGTGGGGCGAGCCCTCGTTCAGCTTGTTGATGCGCGTCACCGGCACCCCCATCCGCTCGATCGCCTCGGCGGTGCCGCCGGTCGCGATCACCTCGAAGCCGAGGTCGTGGAAGCGGGCCGCCAACTGGGTCGCCGCCGGCTTGTCGGTGTCGGTGACGGTGATGAAGACCGAGCCCTCCAGCGGCAGCCGCACGCCAGCGGCGGACTGGGACTTGCCGAAGGCGGTCGGGAAGTCGGCGGCGATGCCCATCACCTCGCCGGTGCTCTTCATCTCCGGCCCCAGCACCGAGTCGCTGCCGGCGAAGCGGGCGAACGGCAGCACCGCCTCCTTGACGCTGACGTGCTCGGGCGGCCCCTGGGGCAGCTCCTGCTCGGCGAGCCGCTCGCCCAGCATCAGGCGCGCGGCCAACTTCGCCAGCGGCACGCCGATCGCCTTGGAGACGAAGGGCACGGTGCGCGAGGCGCGCGGGTTGGCCTCGATCACGTAGAGCTCGCCGGCGGCGACCCCGTACTGGATGTTGATCAGGCCGACCACGCCCAGCTCCAGGGCAATCCTCCGCGTGGTTGCCCGGATCTCGTCCAGCATCCCCTCGCCGAGGCTGAGTGGCGGGATCACGCAGGCGGAGTCGCCGGAATGGACGCCGGCCTCCTCGACGTGCTGCATGATCCCGGCGACGTAGACGTCCTCGCCGTCGCCGAGCGCGTCGACGTCGACCTCGATCGCGTTCTCGAGGAAGCGGTCGAGCAGCAGCGGGTGCTCCTGGTCGGCCTTGACGTGGGTGTCCAGGTAGCTGCTGAGGTCGTCGGTCGAGTAGCAGATCTCCATCGCCCGGCCGCCGAGCACGTAGGAGGGCCGGACCAGCAGCGGGAAGCCCACCTCTTCGGCCACCGCGGTGGCTTCGTCGGCCGAGTGGGCGGTCCCGTAGGGCGGGTGCTTGATGCCGAGCCGGCGCAGCAGCTCGCCGAAGCGGCCGCGGTCCTCGGCCAGGTCGATCGCGTCGACCGGGGTGCCCAGCAGGGGCACCCCCGCTTCTTCGAGGGTGCGGGCGAGCTTCAGCGGCGTCTGGCCGCCGAACTGGACGATCACGCCCTCGGGGCGCTCCTGCTCGCAGACCGCGAGCACGTCCTCGGCGGTGAGCGGCTCGAAGTAGAGGCGGTCGGAGGTGTCGTAATCGGTCGAGACCGTCTCCGGGTTGCAGTTGACCATCACCGCGTCGCGGCCGAGGTCGCGGGCCGTCATCGCTGCGTGCACGCAGCAGTAATCGAACTCGATCCCCTGCCCGATCCGGTTCGGGCCGGCGCCGAGGATGACGACCGAGTCGCGCTCGCCGCGGCGCACCTCGGAGGCCGGAGCGGTGCCGTCGGCACGCGGCCGCTCGTGGGCGGAGTAGTAGTAGGGGGTCGCCGCCTCGAACTCGGCGGCGCAGGTGTCGACCGCCTTGTAGGTGCGGACCAGGCCCTCGTTGCCGTCCCCTTCGCGCGCCAGCGCCTCCAGCTCGCGCAGGAACCAGCGGTCGACCAGGCAGGCGGCGTGGACCTGCTCGACGTCGAGGCCGCGGCGGAACGCCTCCAGCACCTGGTCGAAGCGCTCCGCGCAGGGCACCGCGATCGCCGCCAGCAGCTCCTGGTCGGAGGCGGGGAACTCGGGAGCGGCGTCGAGCTCGCGCGAGCGCAACGCCTTGGCGAAGGACTCGCGGAAGGTGCGGCCGATCGCCATCGCCTCGCCGACGCTCTGCATGTAGGTCGAGAGGCGGCCCTCGGCGCCGGGGAACTTCTCGAAGGCGAAGCGCGGCATCTTGGTGACGACGTAGTCGATCGTCGGCTCGAAGGAGGCCGGCGTGGCCCGGGTGATGTCGTTGGGGATCTCCTCCAGGGCGTACCCGACCGCCAGCTTCGCCGCCATCTTGGCGATCGGGAAGCCGGTCGCCTTGGAGGCCAGCGCCGAGGAGCGCGACACCCGCGGGTTCATCTCGATCACGGCGATCTCCCCGCTCTCGGGGTCGACCGCGAACTGCACGTTGGAGCCGCCGGTCTCGACGCCGATCGCCCGGATCACCGCGATCGCCTGGTCGCGCAGCTCCTGGTAGAGCGGGTCGGTGAGGGTCTGCGCCGGCGCCACCGTGACCGAGTCGCCGGTGTGGACCCCCATCGGGTCGACGTTCTCGATCGAGCAGATGATCACGACGTTGTCGTTGCGGTCGCGCATCACCTCGAGCTCGAACTCGCCCCAGCCGATCACCGACTCCTCGACCAGGACCTGGTTGATCGGGCTCGCCGCCAGGCCCTCGCTGACGACCTGCCGCAGCTCGGTCTCGCTGTAGCCGATACCGCCGCCCTGCCCGCCCATCGTGAAGGCCGGCCTGACGATCGCCGGCAGCTTGATCCGCCCGTCGGCAAGCCCCTCCTCGACCTCGCCGAGCGTCTCGACCGTGATCGACCAGGGGATGCGCAGACCGGCCTCGGTCATCGTCGTGCGGAACTCCTCGCGGTCCTCGGCGCGCCGAATCGCCGCGGCGTCGGCGCCGATCAGCTCGACCCCGAGGCGGTCCAGGGTGCCGTCCTCGTGCAGCGCCATCGCCATGTTCAGGGCCGTCTGCCCACCGAGCGTCGGCAGCAGCGCGTCGGGGCGCTCCTTTTCGATGATCTTCGTGACCGGCCCCGGCAACAGCGGCTCGACGTAGGTGGCGGTGGCGAACTCGGGGTCGGTCATGATCGTCGCCGGGTTCGAGTTGACCAGCACGACCTCGTACCCCTCCTCCAGCAGCACCTTGCAGGCCTGCACGCCGGAGTAGTCGAACTCCGCCGCCTGGCCGATCACGATCGGGCCGGACCCGATCACGAGGATGCGCGAGATGTCGTCCCTACGCGGCAAGGGCCAGGAACCGCTCGAAGAGGTGACGGGCGTCGTGCGGGCCGGGACCGGCCTCGGGGTGGTACTGGACGGTGGCCCCGGCGACGTCGCGCAGGACCAGCCCCTCGACCGTGCGGTCGTAGAGGTTGAGCTGGGAGAGCTCGGCGGCGCCGAAGTCGGTCTCCCAGCGCACGGGCTCGTCGCCCTCGACCCGAGGCTCGCCGCCGGGGCCGCCGACCGCGAAGCCGTGGTTCTGCGAGGTGATGTCGATCCGACCCGTCTCCAGGTCCTTGACCGGGTGGTTGGCGCCGCGGTGGCCGAAGGGCAGCTTGTAGGTCTCGAGGCCGATCGCGCGGCAGAGCAGCTGTTGGCCGAGGCAGATGCCGAACACCGGCCGTTTGCCGACGATCTGGCGCACCGTGTCGACCACGTAGCCGAGCGCCGCCGGATCGCCGGGGCCGTTGGCGAGGAAGACGACGTCGGGGCCCTCGGCCAGGACCTCCTCGGCGGAGCTGGTGCAGGGCAGCAGGGTCAGCTTGCAGCCGTGCTCGCGCAACTGGCGGACGATGCTCATCTTCACCCCGGTGTCGATCCCGACCACGTGCGGACCGTCGCCGTCGAAGCGGACCGGCTCCGGCGGGGTGACGGTGCGGGCGAGGTCGGCGCCGTCCATCGGCGCCTCGGCGGCGACCGCTTCGCGCGCCTCCGCCTCCGTCGTCGCCACCGGGAAAATGCCGCCGCGCATGGCGCCGCGGTCGCGGATGTGGCGGACCAGGGCGCGGGTGTCGACGCCGCTGACCGCGGGCACGCCGCAGTCGCCGAGCCAGTCGAGCCAGCCGCCCTCGGCGCTGGCGACGTCCTCGTGGTTCTTGGCGTCGCGCATGACGACGCCGCGGGCGTGGACCCGGTCGGACTCCATCGCGGCGGCGCTGACCCCGTAGTTGCCGATCAGCGGGTAGGTGAAGACGATGATCTGGCCCGCGTAGGAGGGGTCGGTGACGGACTCCTGGTAGCCGGTCATCGCGGTGTTGAAGACGACCTCGCCGACGGCCGCGCCCGCGTGGCCGCAGGCGAGGCCGTCGAGGCGGGTGCCGTCCTCGAGCAGCAGGTATGCCTCGCTCATGCGGCGACCCCGAGCGAGAAGCTGCGCAGGCGGAAGGCGACCTGCCCGGCGGCGAGCGTGACCATGACCCGTCCGGTCAGGGTCCGGCCGGCGCACCAGGAGTTCTGGGAGCGGCTCTCGTAGCCGTCCTCGCCCACCGTCCACTCGGCGGCGAGGTCGCAGAGGGCGATGTTGGCCTCGGAGCCGGGAGCGAGGCTCGGCCGCTCGATCCCGAACGGAGCGGCGCCGCCGCCCATCCGCTCGACCAGCAGCCCGAGCTCGATCGTGCCCGGTAGGACCAGCTCGGTGTGCAGCGCCGCGAAGGCGGTCTCGAGGCCGGTCACTCCCATCGCCGCCTGCTCGAAGGGGACGTCCTTTTCCTCCGCCTGGTGTGGGGCGTGATCGGTGGCGACGCACTCGATCGTGCCGTCGCGGAGGGCCTCTATCAGCGCCTGGCGGTCGGCCTCCTGGCGCAGCGGCGGGTTCATCTTGAAACGCCGGGGGTCGAGGCTGCGGACCTCTTCGTCGGTGAGGCAGAGGTGGTGTGGGCTGGCCTCGGCGCTGATCTGCACCCCGCCCGCCTTGGCGGCGCGCACGACGTCGACCGACTCCGCCGCCGAGAGGTGCTGGACGTGGATGCGGGCGTTCTCGTAGGCGGCCAGGGCGGCGTCGCGAGCGATCATCGTCGACTCCGAGACCGAGGGGACACCGGCCAGACCGAGCGCGGCCGAGACCGGGCCCTCGTGCATGACGCCGGCGCCGGAGAGCTCGGGGTCCTCCTCGTGCAGGGCGATCGTGCCGCCGCAGAGGCGCTGGTACTGCAGCGCCCGCAGCATCACCCGCGCGTTCGCGATCGGGAGCCCGTCGTCGGAGAAGCCGATCGCGCCGGCCTCGCGCAGCGCCACCATCTCGGTCAGCTCCTCGCCTGCCATCCCGTTGGTGACCGTGGCGAGGAAGCCGACCGGCACCGAGGCGTCCAGCCGTGCCTGCTCGCGCAGCGCCGAGACGTCGGCCGCGGTCGAGACCGGCGGCTCGGTGTTGGCCATCGCGAGGATGCCGCAGTAGCCGCCGGCGGCGGCGGCGCGGGTGCCCGTCTCGACGTCCTCCTTGTGCTCGTGACCGGGGGTGCGCAGGTGGACGTGGGGGTCGAAGAAGGCCGGGAAGGCGTGCATGCCCTCCGCCTCGATCACCTCGGCGCCGTCCGCGGCGCCCTCGCCCGGCGCCGCCAGCTCGGCGATCGTCCCCGCGCGGACGACGACGTCGTGGACGGCGTCGATCCCGGCGACGGGGTCGAGGACGGTTGCCCGGCGCAGGACCAGGTTCGCGTCCTCGCCGGGACGAACGTCGAGGGCCTCGGTCAGGCTCATGCCGGCTGCCCGATCGGCGTCGGCTGCGTCGCTCCGTCACCGGTGGCGAACGGCGCCGGCCGCTCGCTGCCGGCCAGCAGCTCGTAGAGGACCGCCATCCGCACCACCAGCCCCGCCGCCACCTGCTCGGCGATCAACGACTGCGGCGAGTCGATCGCCTCGCCGGAGAGCTCGACCCCCCGGTTCACCGGGCCGGGGTGCATCAGCAGCTGGCGCGGGTTGAGGCGTCGGGTGTCGACCTGGAAGGTCGCCGCGTACTCACGCAGCGAGGGAACGAAACTCTCGCTCATCCGCTCCTGTTGCATCCGCAGCGCGTAGACGACCTCGGCCTCGCCGATCCGCTCCAGCGAGTGGGTGACCTCGCAGCCGAGCTCCTCGATCCCGCGTGGGACCAGGGTCGGCGGCCCGCAGACCGTCACCTCCGCGCCCATCCGCCGGAAGGCGATCAGGTTCGAGCGGGCGACGCGGCTGTGGAGGACGTCGCCGACGATCCAGATCCGGGTGCCCTCGAGCGAGCCGAGCCGGCGGCGCAGGGTGTAGACGTCGAGCAGGGCCTGGCTCGGGTGCTCGTGCTTGCCGTCGCCGGCGTTGACCACCGCCGCCTGGGTCCACTCGGAGACCATCTGGGCGGCGCCCGCATAGGGGTGGCGGATGACGATCGCGGCCGGGTCGTAGGCGGAGAGGGTGGCCACCGTGTCCTTCAGCGACTCGCCCTTGTCGACGGAGGAGCCGGCAGCCTTGACGGAGACGAGGTCGGCGGAGAGCCGCTTCGCCGCCAGCTCGAAGGAGCTGCTGGTGCGCGTGCTCGACTCGTAGAAGAGGGTGACGACGGTGCGGCCACGCAGGGTCGGCACCTTCTTGATGTCGCGGCGGCCGACCTCGGCGAAGCTCTCCGCCCGGTCGAGGACCGCCTCGATCTCCTCGCGCGAGAGCTGCTCGATCGCCAGCAGGTGCTTCACGCGACCGCCTCCGCCGGGGTCGAGATCGTCACCCGGTCGCTGCCGTCGCTCTCTTCGAGGCTGACGTTGACCCGCTCCTCGCGCGCCGTCGGCAGGTTCTTGCCGACGTAGTCGGGCCGGATCGGCAGCTCGCGGTGGCCGCGGTCGCAGAGCACCGCCAGCTGGACCCGGCGCGGACGGCCGTAGTCGAAGAGCGCCTCGATCGCGGCCCGCACCGTGCGGCCGGTGAAGAGGACGTCGTCGACGAGGACCACGGTGCGCTCGCTGAGGTCGAAGTCGACGTGGGAAGCGTGGACGACCGGCTGTGTGTCGGGCGCCTTGGCCCCGACGTCGTCGCGGTAAAAGGAGATGTCGAGGTCGCCGATCGGCAGCTCTGTGCCGGTCAGGCCGCCCAGGAGCCCGTGCAGGCGGCGGGCGAGCACCGCGCCGCGGGTGTGGATGCCGACGATGGCGAGACCGGAGGGATCGGGGTTCTTCTCGGCGATCTCGTGGGCGACGCGCTTCAGCGTCCGCCGCAGGTCATCGCGCTCCAGCACGACCTTCTCGCTCACTCTTCGCTTCCTTCCTGGCCTCACCGGACCTGGTTAAAGGACGACCGCAGAGTAGCAGCGCCGGGCGATGCGCCTCAGCCCTCGGAATCCTGCTCCTTGCGTCTTTCCCTGGCCCCGTTTGGCACGAGCTCGGGATAGCCGCGCTCGGGGAACGGGATCTCGATCAGGTCGAAGTCTTTGGGGGCGACGGTCGGTTCGTAGACGTCCTGTGCCTCCTCGAGCACCTTGCCGACGTGGTAGCGGGAGGAGATATGGACCAGGGCGAGCATCTTCACGTGCGCCTCTCGGGCCACGGCGGCGGCCTGGCCGACGGTCGAGTGGCCGGTTTCGGCGGCCCGCTGGACCTCCTCCTCGGCGAAGCTGGCGTCGTGGACCAGGAGCTCGGCGTCGGCCGCCGCGGCCACGGTCGCCGGACTCGGTGAGGTGTCGCCGGTGAGGACCACGGTGCGGCCGGGGCGGCTGGGGCCGACGACGTCGCCCGGGCGGACGGGCCCCGACGGGCCCTGCACCTCCTCGCCGCCCTGCAGCGCCGCGAAGGCCGGGCCTTCCGGCACCCCGAGGCGCTTCGCGGCCTCGACGTCGAAGCGGCCGGGGCGCTCGTCCTCGACCAGCGCGTAGCCGTTGGCACGGGTGCCGTGGGCCGCCTCGAAGGCCTGGACCTCGTAGCCGTCCCCGGGCACGACGTCACCCGGGGCGAGCTCGACCAGCTCCGTCTCGAAATCGATCCGACCGACGAGCGGCTTCAGGGCCGCGAAGAGGTCGAGCAGGCCCGGCGGCCCGTAGACCGAGAGCGGCGCCGCGCGGTCGGTGAGGTCGTAGCTCTTGAGCAGGCCCGGCAGGCCGAGGACGTGGTCGGCGTGGAAATGAGTGAGGTAGATCGCGTCGACCTGGACCAGGCCCAGCGAGCGCTGCAACTGCCGCTGCGTCCCTTCGCCGCAGTCGAACATCAGCCGCTCCCCCCCACGCGCGATCAACACGCTCGCCGTCGAGCGCCGCGCCGAAGGCACCGAACCACCGGTCCCGAGGAAAATCGCCTGCAGGTCCACGGCGGCGAGCCTAGTAGCGAAGGACGAGGAGTGCATTTGCGGGCCATACGACC
>DASTNW010000060.1:0-34500 GCA_035762685.1 Solirubrobacterales bacterium
AACGCCCACAACAGAAAACGCCCCGGCGGGGAGCCGGGGCGCTTCTGGGGTTACTACAGGGAGGAGAGATATGTATCTCTATATATGTGGATCGGTGGGAGGTGGGTGAGCCCTGTTTGTGCCGCGGGCGCCGTTGTGGGAAGCAACGGGGCCATTTGACGGCGCGGGACTCGACCTAGAAGTCTTGGTGCTGCTTATGTCGGCACCTCCACTCGATTCCTTGAACAGCGTACGAACATACGTGCGATTTGTGTGTGAGGGCGATCACAGAAACCTTGATCGGTCCGGCCACTGCCTGCAATTACGGTCGCATACCCACCTGGCAAGCCGGTAAACGGGTTGTTACGAAGCCGTCGCTGTAGCGTTGCGGGCGTGAAGAAGTCCCGGATAGACGCGGTTTTGGCGGAGCGGGGCCTGTTTCCGTCGCGCACGGCGGCCGCCGGCGCCGTCCGGGCCGGCGAAGTCCGGGTCGGTCGCGACGGGCCGGTGGCGCTGCGGCCGAGCCAGCTGGTCGAGCCCGAGGCGACGCTGATCGTCGACGAGGGGCCGCGCTACGTCTCCCGTGGCGGCATCAAGCTGGAGAACGCGCTCGATGCGCTCGGCATCGACGTCTCCGGTCGCGACTGCCTCGACGTCGGCGCCTCCACCGGCGGGTTCACCGACTGCATGCTTCAGCGCGGCGCCGCGAGGGTCGCCGCGGTCGACGTCGCCTTCGGCCAGATCGACCTGCGCCTGCGCGAGGAGGCGCGGGTGACGGTGATCGAGCGCCTCAACGCTCGCGAGATGCGGCCCGCCGACCTCCCCTTCTCGCCTTCGCTGGCAACCGTCGACGTCTCCTTCATCTCGCTGGCAAAGGTGCTCCCGGCGGTGGCACGCTGTCTGCTCCCGGGCGGCGAGGTCCTGGCGATGGTCAAGCCGCAGTTCGAGCTTGGGCGCGAGCGGGTCGGCCGTGGCGTCGTCCGCGACGACGCCGACCGCCGCGAGGCGATCCTGGCGGTCGCCGAGGCCGCCCGCGAGCTGGGCCTGACGGTGCGCGGCTTCGCCTCCTCCGGGCTGCCGGGCCCGAAGGGCAACCGCGAGACCTTCGTCTGGTGCGGGGGCGAGGGCCCCGCGGTCGACGACCTCGAGGCGGCTGTCGTCGCGGCGGAGGCCGGCGAGTGAAGACCGCGGCGCTGATCACCCACTCGCACCCACCCGCCGCGACCGAGGCGGTGGCGATCGTCGTCCGGGTCGCCGAGGAGTCCGGCTGGCGCCTGATCGCGACGGCGGACGAGCTCTCCAAGCACGGCAGCGCCGCCGAGGGAATCGAGGTCGTCGCCGAGGAGGAGCCCCACCCCGACCTCTGCCTGGTCCTGGGCGGCGACGGCTCGTTGCTGCACGCCCTGCGCCGCTTTGCCGGTACCGGCGTGCCGGTCTTCGGCGTCAACTTCGGCACCGTCGGCTTCCTCGCCGCCGTCGACCGCGAGGACTGCGAGGAAGGCGTCCGCCGCGCCTTCGCCGGCGAGGTCGAGACCATCGATCTGCCGGGGCTGGAGGTCGCCCTCGGGGGGGAGAGCGCGACCGGCCTCAACGACATCACCCTGGCCCGGCGCCCGCACGACCGCGTCGCCGAGCTGAGCTACCGGATCGCCGGCGAGGAGGTCGGCCACGTCCGCTGCGACGGCCTCGTCGTCGCCACCCCCGTCGGCTCCACCGGCTACAACCTCGCCAACCAGGGACCGATTCTGGCCTGGGGCGTGAAGGGCTACGCGGTCAGCTACATCTCGCCGCACTCGCTCACCGCCCGGGCGCTGGTCGTCGCCCCCGGCGACGTCCTCCACGTCGGCAACGCCGAGGCCCGCGAGCCGGTCGAAGTGGCGGTCGACGGCGTCCACCTGACCGACCTCGACGCCGGTGCGGGGCTGGAGGTCCGCTTCGTCGACACAGTCGGGCGCCTGGCCCAGTTGCCGGGGACGAGTTTCTACCAGCGCATCCGCGAGAAGTTCGGCCATCTCGCCGTCTGACTGCTTGGTCAGGCCGACGAGATCGGTTGTCTAGGGTGCGCCGATGGCGCGGAAGTGGTGGACGCTGGTCCTGATTTCGATCGCGACGTTCATGTTGCTGCTGGACATCACGGTCGTCAACGTCGCCCTGCCCGACATCCAGCGCGAACTCGACGCCAGCCTTTCCAGCCTGCAATGGGTCGTCGACGCCTACGCGCTGACCCTCGCCGCCTTTCTGCTGACGGCGGGGTCGCTCGGCGATCGGCTCGGCCGCCGCCGCGTCTTCACGATCGGCTTCGCGCTCTTCACCTTCGCCTCCTTCCTCTGTGGGATCGCCGGCGACCCGACCCTGCTCAATCTCGCCCGCGGTCTGCAGGGCGTCGGCGGCGCCGCCATGTTCGCCACCTCCCTGGCCCTGATCGGCCAGGAGTTCCACGGCAAGGACCGGGCGACGGCGTTCGGCGTCTGGGGGGCGACGGTGGGTGGCGCCGTGGCGATCGGGCCGCTGGTCGGCGGCGTCATCACCGAGCACCTCGGCTGGGAGTGGATCTTCTTCGTCAACATCCCGATCGGCCTGGTGGCGATCCTCCTCACCGAGCGCAAGATCGCCAACGTGGTCGCGCCCGACGCCGAACCGATCGACCTGCCCGGCGTCGCGACCTTCTCCAGCGCCCTCTTCCTCCTGATCTTCGGCCTGATCCGCGGCAACCCGGAGGGCTGGGGCAGCCCGCTCGTCCTCGCCTGCCTGGGCGGGGCGGTGCTGCTGCTGGCGGCCTTCGTCGCGATCGAGGCCCGCAGCGACCACCCGATGCTCGACCTGACGCTGTTCCGCAAACCCGCCTTCAACGGCGTCTCCGCAGTCGCCTTCGGGCTCTCGGCGGGGATGTTCGCGATGTTCCTCTACCTGACCATCTACATGCAGGGCGTCCTCGGCTTCTCGCCGCTGGAGGCGGGACTGCGCTTCCTGCCCCTCACTGTCCTGTCCTTCATCGCCTCGCCGATCGCCGGCTCGCTCTCGCACCGAGTCCCGATTCGGGTCTTGCTCGGGCTCGGGTTGTCCCTGGTCGGCGCCGGTCTGTTGCTGATGCACGGCGTCAGCGCCAGCTCCGAGTGGACGGCCCTTCTCGCCGGCTTCCTGCTGGCGGGGGTCGGCATCGGCGTCACCAACCCCGGCATCGGCCAGGCGGCGATTGCCGTCGTGCCGGTGGAGCGGTCGGGGATGGGCTCGGGGATCAACACCACCTTCCGCCAGGTCGGGATCGCCACCGGCGTCGCCACCCTGGGGGCGATCTTCCAGTCCCGGGTCGACTCGAAGCTGAGCGAGCTGCTGCCGCGTGCGCCAGAGGGCCTGGGGGAACTCGTTTCGTCCGGAGGCTCGAAAGCCGCCGCCGCGGTGGCCCCGGAGCGGATCCGGCCCGAGGTGATTCAAGCCTCGAACGAAGCCTTCGTCGCCGGTTTCAACGAGATCGTCCTGATCGCGGCCATTCTCTCCTTCGTCGGCGCCGCCCTTGGCTTCTTCCTGGTCAGGCAGAGGGACTTCGTGCAGCCAACCGACGGCGGGGCGGCTGTAGAAGGCTGAGTGCGGGGCCGGTCGGTCCGCCGGCGTTGGTACACAGGATCGTGTGCTGCGCGAGTTGAGGATCGAGAACCTGCTGCTGATCGAGCGGGCAGAGCTGCGGCTCGGCGCCGGACTCAATGCGATCACCGGCGAGACGGGGGCGGGGAAGACGGTGCTGGCGCACTCGCTGGACCTGTTGATGGGCGGCAAGGCGAAAGCGCAGATCGTGCGGCCGGGGGCGGAGGAGGCGTGGGTAGAGGGCGTGTTCGATTTGCCCGCGGGGCTGGTGGACGAGCCGGAGATGGTGGAGCTGGCCGAGCGGCTGCCGGAGGGAGCAAACGAGGTCGTGCTGGGGCGGCGGGTCTCGGCTGGGAGGCGGACCAGCGCCTTCATCGCCGGCAGGGCGGCCACCGCGGCGGACCTGAAGCTGCTGGGAGGGCGGCTGCTGGCGTTCTTCGGGCAGCACGAGCACCGGAAGCTGACCATCGCTTCGGCGCAGATGGAGGTTCTCGACGGGTTCGTCGGCGCCGAGCATCTGGAGACGCGGCGGCTCTACCGGGAGGCGCACCGGGAGTGGGGGCGGCTGGCGGCGGAGCTGGCGGAGCTGCGGGAGGCAGAAGGGTCGAGAGAGCGAGACTTGGACCTCTACCGGTACGAGCTGTCCGAGATCGAGGAGGTCGCTCCCGATCCCGAGGAGATAGCCGCGATGGCGGCGGAGCGAGAGCGGCTGCGCCATGCCGAGGGCCTGCGCGAGGCCGCGGCGGGGGCCCATGCCAGCCTGGCCGGGGCCGAGGAGGACGGCGGCGGCGCGGCGGCGGCGCTGGCCCAGGCCGAGGCGCTGCTGCAGGCGGCGGCCGGGCTCGACTCCGGCCTCGACGCGATCTCCACGCGGGTCGCGGCGCTGGCGGTCGAGCTGGGCGATGTCGCCTCGGAGCTGCGCGATTACGCCGACGGGCTGGAGGCCGACCCCGGGGCGCTGCTGGCGCTCGAGGAGCGGCTGGAGGCGATCGACAGGCTCGAGCGCAAGCACGGCGGCAGCGTCGAGTCGGTGCTGGCACACGCGGAGCGCTGCCGGGCGGAGATCGCGCGGCTGGAGGGGGCCGGGGTCCGCAGCGCCCAGGCCGAGGCGGCGCTGGGGGCGGCGGAGCAACGCCGCGCCGAGTTGGGTGAGCGTCTCAGCGCCGGGCGGGGCGATGCGGCCGGACCGCTGCAGGAGCGCGTCGCCGCCGAGTTGGAGCAGCTCTCGATGGCCGGCGCCAGGCTCGAGGTCGTCCTCCAGCCCCATCCCCATGGCTTCGGGGCCGACGGGCGCGAGACGGTCGAGTTGCGGGTCGCTCCCAACCCGGGCCTCGAGGCAGCGCCGCTGCGCGACGCCGCCTCGGGCGGCGAGCTCTCGCGGGTGATGCTGGCCCTGAGCGGCCTCGGCCAGGCCGCCACCGCCGGCACCCTCGTCTTCGACGAGATCGACGCCGGCATCGGCGGCAACACGGCGCGGGTCGTGGGCGAGCGACTGAAGGCGCTGGGCGAGGGGCGCCAGGTCGTCTGCATCACCCACCTGCCGCAGGTTGCCTCGCTCGCCGACACCCACTTCCGGCTCGAGAAGGTCGTCGTCGCCGACCAGACGCTGGCCACGGTCGAGCGCCTCGACGGCGAGGGAGTCGTCGAGGAGATCCGCCGCATGCTCGGCGGCGAGCAGTCGGACGAAGCGGCGACCCGCCACGCCCGCGAGTTGCTCGCCGCCGCCTGACGCGTCTGCACTTACACGTCTATGACACGGGTAAATGCAGACGCGTGGCTTGTCGGTCGCCCGTTCCGTCGCCTAACCTGAACGGGTGGCCGCCACCAGCCGTCGTCGCCTCCCTGCTCTGCTCGGGCGTCGCAACGGCGTGCGCCCGGAGGCCCCGGTCGAGGGCACGGCGCGACTGGGGGAGCGGACCAAGCACCTGGTGAAGCGCCTGCGGCCCGGCGACGTCGCCGTCATCGACCACGTCAACGTCGACCGGATCGCCGCCGAGGAGCTGATCGAAGCCGGGGTCGCGGCGGTCCTCAACGCCTCGGAATCCAGCGACGGCCGCTACCCGAACTCCGGACCGCTGATGCTGGCCCACGCCGGGGTGCAGCTCGTCGACGCGCCCGGCCAGGGCCTGTTCGAGCTGCTGAAAGACGGCGACAGGGTGCGGATCGACGGCGGCGCGGTCTCGGTTGCCGGCCGAGAGGTGCTGTGCGGCAGGGTGCTCGATGCGGCGGGCCTGGAACGGCAGCTGGAGGAGCAGCGCGAGCGGATCGACGAGGCGCTGGCCGAGTTCGCCGAGAACACCGTCGCCCATGTGCGCCAGGAGACCGACCTGCTGACCGGCAGCGTCGAGCTCCCCAACACCAGGGCCTCGTTCCGCGACCGCCACGTCCTGATCGTCGTTCGCGGCGACCGCCACCGCCGCGACCTCAAGGCGCTGCGCGCCTACATCCGCGACGTGCGGCCGCTGATCGTCGCCGTCGACGGCGGCGCCGACGGGGTGCTGGAAGCGGGGCTGAAGCCGGACGTGATCCTCGGCGACATGGACTCCGCCAGCGACGCGTCCCTGCGCTGCGGCGCCGAGCTGATCGTCCACGCCTACCCGGACGGCCGCGCCCCCGGTTGCGAGCGGCTGGTCGAGGCGGGCTTGCCGCACACGGTCGTCCCCGCCGCCGGCACCAGCGAGGACGTGGCGATGCTGATGGCCTTCGAGAAGGGGGCGACGCTGATCGTCAGCGTCGGCGCCCACTTCAACCTGATCGAGTTCCTCGACCGCAAGCGCGGCGGCATGTCCTCGACCTTCCTCACGCGGCTGCGGATCGGCGAGCGGCTGGTCGACGCCAAGGGCGTCAGCCGGCTCTACAACCCGAGCTCGACCCTGGCGCCGATCAGCCTCTTCCTGGTTGCCTTCGCCGTCCTGCTGACGATCCTCGTCATCACCTCGCCGGCGCTCAACGACATCTTCGAACTGTTCTGGTTGAAGGTCCGCATCTGGCTCGGCCTCTAGCGGCAGCGCCGACGACCATCTAGCCTGGCCGCCGATGGGTTACAGCGCTCGCTACCACGCCGCCTCGCTGATCGCCGTCTTCTTGGCACTGGCGATCGGGATCCTGATCGGCGCCGAGTTCGGCGGCGACGCGCTGACCAGCACCCGCAAGAACCTCGAGAGCAGCCTCGTCAGCAACCTCCAGGACGCGCGCTCGCGCAGCGACGACCTGAGCGGCCAGCTCGGCCAGGCGAACGAGTTCGCCGACCGCGTCTACCCGGTCCTGACCCGCGACGAGCTCGAGGGCAAGCGGATCGCGATCGTCGCCCTGGGTGGGCTGCCGAGCGAGTACACCGATGCGGTCGAGGAGGCGCTGGGCCCGACCGGCGCGCGGCTGGTCGGGGTCGGGGTGGTGCGCGAGCCGGTCGACCTCAACGGGCTCGCCGCCGACCTCGCCAAGACCCGCTTCGCCGACCTGCGCCGCAATCCCGACTCGCTGACCGCGCTCGGCGTCGGCCTGGGGCGCCAGATCGTCCTCGGCGGCACCCTGCCGACGGTCGTCCGCGGCAACCTCTTCTCCCGCGCCAGCGGCAGCTTCGGCGCCCTCGACGGCGTCATCGTCGTCCGCAACCAGCCGCAGGACATGGGGCCGGTCCAGCGGGCCACCGCCACCACGCTCGAAAGCGGGCTGCTGAGCGGGATCTCGGCGACGCGGGCGCCGGCGGTGGGGGTCGAGACCTCGACCGCCGAACCGTCCTCGATCTCCTTCTTCCAGAGCAGTGACCTCGCCAGCGTCGACGACGTCGAGCTGACCGCCGGCCAACTGGCGCTCGTCTTCTCGCTGCTGGGCGCCGAGGGCAGCTTCGGCGTCAAGGGCAGCGCCGACCGGCTGCTGCCGGACCTGCTGACCCAGGGGGGCTGAGGTTGTACTGGGTCGGCCTGCCGCTGGCGGCGGCGCTCGCGCTGCTGCTGGTCCCGGCCGGGGCGCGGGGGCTGCGCGACGCCGGCCTGGTCCGGGAGAACTACCGTGGGGCCACCCTGGCCTTTCCCCTGGGGGCGGTGCTGGCGACGGCGGCGCTGGTGGCGTTGGCGCCCCTCGCCTTCCTCGACGACCGCGCCGACCTCGACCTGCTCGAGCCCGAACTGCGGCGTTGGCTGCCCTACCTGCTCGGGATCGCCTTCCTCGGCTTCCTCGACGACGCGCTCGGGCAGGGGGCGGCGGAGTCGACGCCGCGGGGGTGGCGGGGGCACTGGCGGGCGCTGCGCGCCGGCAGTCTCTCGACCGGCGCGATCAAGGCGATCGGGGCGCTGGCGCTGGCCGCTTACGTGGTCTCCGGGCGCGGCCTCGAGTCCTGGCGCTACCTCGCTGACGTGGCGCTGCTGGTCCTGGCGACGAACGCCTTCAACCTGCTCGACCTGCGCCCCGGGCGGGCGGAGAAGGCGCTGGCGCTGCTCGGCGCCGGCCTCTGCCTCGGCGCTTGGACCCTCGCCCCGCTCGAGCTGTTGGGGATCTTCGTCGGCCCGGTCCTGGTCGGCGCCTGGCTGACCCTGCGCGAGCGGGCGATGCTCGGTGACACCGGCTCGAACCTGATCGGTGCGATCGCCGGGGTCTGGCTGCTGACGGTACTGGGCGGCGACGGGCGGCTGGTGGCCCTCGCGATCGTCGTGGCGCTGACGGTTTACGGCGAGTTGCGGTCTCTTTCGAAGACGATCGATTCGGTTCCGCCACTGCGCTGGCTAGACTCGCTCGGCAGAGCATGAATCCCTCCCACAAAGGCGACACCAGGTTCATTTTCGTCACCGGGGGAGTGGTCTCGGCGCTCGGCAAGGGAATCGCCGCCGCTTCGATCGGCCGCCTGCTGGTCTCCCGCGGCTACCGGGTGCAGCTGCAGAAGTTCGATCCCTACATCAACGTCGACCCGGGGACGATGAGCCCGTTCCAACACGGCGAGGTGTTCGTCACCGAGGACGGGGCGGAGACCGATCTCGACCTCGGCCACTACGAGCGCTTCACCGACGAGAACACCTCGCGCGCCTCTAACGTCACCGCCGGCGCCGTCTACAACTCGGTGATCCGGCGCGAGCGCCGCGGCGACTACCTCGGCGCCACCGTGCAGGTGATCCCGCACATCACCAACGAGATCAAGCAGCGCATCCTGATCGTCGCCGAGTCGCAGTCGGTCGACTTCGTCATCACCGAGATCGGCGGCACCGTCGGCGACATCGAGTCGCTGCCCTTCCTCGAGTCGATCCGCCAGCTCTACACCGACCTCGGCCCGAAGCGCAGCATGTTCGTCCACCTGACCCTGGTCCCCTACGTCGGCCACGCGGGGGAGCTGAAGACGAAGCCGACCCAGCACTCGGTCAACGAGCTGCGCCGGATCGGGATCCAGCCGCACGCCTTGGTCTGCCGCTCCGAGGGCCGGCTCGACCAGGAGATTCGCAGCAAGATCGCCCTCTTCGCCAGCCTCCCCGTCGACGGGGTCATCTCCGCCCACGACGTCGACAACATCTACAAGGTGCCGCTGGTCTTCCGCGCCGAGGGCGTCGACGACCTCGTCCTCGACCACTTCGGGATGGAGGCCCCCTCGCCGGACCTGGCCGAGTGGGAGGCGATGGTGCGCCGGGCCGACTCGGCAAGCGGCAGGGTGAGGATCGCCGTCGTCGGCAAGTACGTGCAGCTCGCCGACGCCTACAAGTCGGTGATCGAGGCGATCGAGCACGGTGGCTTCCACCACGGCGTCGAGGTCGAGGTGGAGTTGGTCGACTCCGAGAACCTGGACGTGGAGATGCTGGAGGGGATGGACGGCGTCCTCATTCCCGGCGGTTTCGGCGAGCGCGGCATCGAGGGCAAGGTGCAGGCGGCCCGGATCGCCCGCGAGCGCTCGATCCCCTACCTGGGGATCTGCCTCGGGATGCAGATCGCGGTGGTCGAGTTCGCTCGCGCCGTCGCCGGCATGGAGGGCGCCAACTCGGCCGAGTTCGACCCGGAGACGCCGTTCCCGGTCGTCGACCTACTGCCCGAGCAGAAGGAAGTCTCCGACATGGGCGGCACGATGCGGCTCGGCGCCGACCCGGTGAAACTGCACGAGGGGACGAAAGCGCGCGAGATCTTCGGCGAGGCGGTCATCTACAAGCGCCACCGCCACCGTTACGAGGTCAACAACCAGTTGCGGCGCCGGCTCGAAGACGAGGGCCTCGTCTGCAGCGGCACCTCGCCCGACGAGCGCCTGGTCGAGATGGTCGAGCTGCCCGACCACCCCTTCTTCGTCGCCTCCCAGTACCACCCCGAGTTCAACTCCCGGCCCAACCGCCCCGAGCCGCTGTTTCGCGAGTTCGTCGGCGCCGCCGCCCGCCATGCCGGCGAAAAGCCCGCGAACGGGGCGGACCTGGAGCCAGCCGAGGACGCCGAGGAGAGCGACGTCGGCGTCCGCCGTTCGGGCTGAGCGCTTAGCCTGTCGGGCGTGAGGAGTTCGCGCCTGGAGGAGACTTTCGTCCGGCTCTGCGAGATCCGCAGCCCAACCGGCGAGGAGCGCGAGGTTGCCGACACCGTTACGGCCGAGCTGCGGGCGCTGGGGCTAGAGGTCGACGAGGACGATGCCGCCGGCCCGGCCGGCGCCGGCGCCGGCAACCTGGTGGCGCGGCTGCCCGGGCGATCCGACGAGTGGGTGATGTTCTGCGCGCACCTCGACACCGTTCCGCACCGGGGCCAGGTCGAGGTCGTCGATGACGAAGGCGTCTTTCGCAGCCGCGGCGAGACGATCCTCGGCGCCGACAACAAGGCCGCCGTGGCGGTCTTCATGGAGCTGGTGGCCCGGCACGTGGCCGAGCCGCCATCGGTCGGGATCGAGCTGGTGCTGACCGTGGCCGAGGAGCAGGGCCTGCGCGGGGCGAAGGCATTCGACGCGTCGGCACTGCGCTCGCGGACGGGGTTCGTCCTCGACCACGCCGGGCCGGTCGGCGAGGTGATCGTCGCCACGCCCACCCAGCAGAAGATCGTCGCCGACTTCATCGGGGTGGAGGCGCACGCCGGGATCCGGCCGGAGGACGGCAGCAGCGCGATCGCGGCGGCCGCCGCGGCGATCGGGCGGATGGAGCTGGGCCGGCTCGACGCGGGCACGACCGCCAACGTCGGGCTGATCGAGGGCGGCACCTCGGGCAACGTCGTCCCGGGGCACTGTTCGATCCAGGCCGAGACGCGCAGCCTCGACGTCGGCCGGGCGGCTGAGGTGGCGGGCCAGATCTCAGACGCCTGCGCCTGGGGCGCGAGCGAGCACGGCTGCGACGTCGATGTCCGCCTCGAAGAGCTCTTCCGGGGCTACGAGGTGCCGTCGTCCTCGCCGGCGCTGCATTTGGCCGAGGCAGGGCTTCGCGCTGCCGGGGTCGAGCCGGTGCGAGCCGCGATCGGCGGCGGCAGCGACGCCAACGCCTTCCGCCTCGACGGCTTCGACTGCGTGCTGCTCGCCAACGGGACCGACGCGGTGCACACCGCCGAGGAGCACGTCCCCGCTGCCAGCCTGGAGAAGATGCTCGAGGTCTGCGAGGCGGTCCTCACGGCAGCGGCGGCGGGGGAGTCGGCGAGCGCGTCGTGAGCGGTCGGCTCGAGCTGCGCCGGGGCACCGTCGTCTCCGCCGAGCCGCTGACGGTCGAGGTCGACGGGGAGTCGCGGCCCGCCTGGGCGGACACCGTCCTGTTGGGGGAGATGCGGGAGGGGGACGAGGTCGTCGTCAACGTCGCCGCCCTGGATCTCGGCCTGGGGTCAGGCGGGTTCGACGTCGTCCACGTCAACCTCACTCGCGGCCTTGAGGGCCGCGCGACTGGCGACGAGCACGTAATCAAGCTCAACTACACCTCGCTCCAGCATGCCGTGCGGCCGGTTGAGGCGGAGGCGACCGAGTCGGTGGGCCTTTTGTCCGCTATAGGGACAAAAGGACCGTCAAGTTCCGGGCGAGCGACCCGCGTGCTGGTTCTGCCCCTGCACGGGCACTTGGCGCCGGCGGCCTGGGCGGCCGCCCAGGCGTCGCCGGGGCTCCGGGTCGGCTACGTGCAGACGGGGGGTGGGGCGTTGCCGGGCTCGCTCTCGCGCGACGTGGCCGAGCTGCGCGAGCGCGGTCTGCTCTGCGGCCACATCGCGGCGGCGCCTGCCTACGGCGGCGAGCATGAGGCCCTGAGCACCGTTGGCGCGCTCGACGCCGCGCGTCGCCTCGGCTGGGACGCGGCGTTGGTCGGCCCGGGCCCCGGCATCATCGGCTCGGAGACCGAGTTCGGCCACGGCGGCATGGCCGCCCTCGACAGCGCCCACGCGGCGCTCTCGCTGCGGCTGCCGACGCTGCTGTCGCCGCGGCTGTCCGCGAGCGACCCGCGCGAACGGCACGTCGACGTCAGCCATCACACCTACACCGTGCTCGAGCTGCTGCTGGCGCCGGTCGACGTCGCGGTCCCCGCGGGCGAGGACGGCATCGCCGCCGCCCTCGAAGCGACCCCCGGCACTCACCGGCTACGCCCCGCCTCCGTCGACCTCGACGCCTACGCCGCCTCGGGCCTACCGACCACGACCATGGGTCGCACGCTCGGCGAAGACCCGCTGTTCTTCGCCGCCCCGCTGGCCGCCGGCCGCCTGCTCACCGAGTAAGGCCCTGTCGAGGGCCTCACGCACGGTCCCTTGCGCCCCAAGGGTTGCGGGCGGGTGGGAAGAACCAGCCGGCATGGCGATCGCGGTCAAGCCGGCAGTTCCGTCTGCGCCCGCCGGCCCGGGGGCCGACGCGCGCTTCGAGGGCCTGGTCCTGGACTTCCTCTCCTACCTCGAGCTCGAGCGCGGCCTCTCGCGCAACACGCTGAACGCCTACCGCACCGATCTGCACCAGTACGGCGAATACCTCGCCTCCCATGATTGCGATGCGCTGGGCGCGCGCCCGGCCGACATCGCCGACTTCCTCGCGGAGCTGGCCACGGGCGGCGAGGCCCGCCCCGCCTGTTCGGCGGCGACGATCCACCGCAAGGCCGCCTGCCTGCGCTCCTTCTACAAGCACCTGCGCCGCGACGAGCTGATCGGCGACGACCCGACCGCGGCGCTGAGCGCGCCGCGCCGGGCAAAGAAGCTGCCGCAGGTGCTCAACTACTCCGAGGTGCAGAAGCTGCTGGCGGCGCCACGCGGCAGCGAGCCGACGACGTTGCGCGACCGGGCGCTGCTGGAGGTGATGTACGCCTGCGGGCTACGGGCGTCGGAGACGATCGGGCTGGAGCTGGCCGATGTGGACACGCACGAGGGCTTCCTGCGCGCCCGCGGCAAGGGCTCCAAGGAGCGGCTGGTGCCGCTGGGCCGCCAGGCGATCGCGGCCATCAACGGCTACCTGCGCGGCGGTCGGCCGAAGCTGGTCGGCGACCGCCACGAGCCGAAGCTGTTCGTCAACTTCCGCGGCGGGCCGCTGACCCGCCAGGGCCTCTACAAGATCGTCCAGCGCCACGCCCGCGAGGCCGGCCTCGGCGGCCGCATGAGCCCGCACACCCTGCGCCACAGCTTCGCCACCCACCTGCTCGCCGGCGGCTGCGATCTCCGCGCCGTGCAGGAGATGCTCGGCCACGCCGACATCTCGACCACCCAGATGTACACGCACCTCTCCGGCGACCGCCTCAAGGAGGTCTACTTCCAAGCGCACCCTCGCGCCAGCTCCTGACGGGGTTGGAGCGGGCGATTCGGTAGAAACGGGCGGATGCCCGAGCTGCCGGAGGTGGAGACCATTGCGCGCCAGCTCGAGCCGGAGCTGGAAGGGCGCCGGATCGAGACGTTGGAGGTGCTGGACGAGCGCTGGTCGCGGCCTGTTCCGCCTGAGCAATTGGGTGAGGCCGTTAGCGGGCGGACGATCGAAGGGCTGGGGCGACGGGGCAAGTACCTGCTGCTGGGGCTCGATCGGGGCCAGACCCTGGTCATGCATCTGCGGATGACCGGCAACCTCGTCTTGGTCGAGGGCGAGGAGGTGCTCGATCCCTCCGAGGGGCGACGGCTCTACGAGGGAGAGCGTTCGGCCTCGGCGCGGCACCTGCGGGCGCGCTTCCTCCTCGACGACGGTCGCGAGGTCTGGTTCACCGACCCGCGCCGCTTCGGCGAGGCGTTCCTGATCGACGACGCCGATCTCGAGGCCCGCTTTGCCGGACGCGTCGGGGTCGAGCCGCTCTCGCCCGAGTTCACCGCCACCGCCCTGGGGGCGATGGCGGCCGGCCGCACGGCGCCGCTGAAGTCGTTCCTGCTCGACCAGTCCGGCGTCGCCGGGGTCGGCAACATCTACGCCGACGAGGCGCTCTTCCGCGCCCGCCTGCACCCGCTCTCGCCCGCCGGCTCGATGAAGGACGAGCACCTGACGGCCCTGCGCGACGCGGTCGTCGCGGCGTTGGAGGCCGGGATCGACAACGGCGGCTCCTCGATCGACGACTACCGCGACGGCCGCGGCGAGAAGGGGAGGATGCAGGAAGAGTTCCTCGTCCACACCCGCGAGGGCAAGCCGTGCCCCACCTGCGACACGGAGATAGTCCGCATCGTCGTCGGCGGCCGCTCCACCTACTTCTGCCCCAACTGCCAGGTGCGGCTGCGCCGCCGCCCGCGCCGCCGCAAGAGGTGAGCAGCGCCGTCCGGCCCGTCAGTCACCTTTGATTGCGTGGCCGGAAAGACCGTCAAGACGGAGGCGATCGTTCTGCGCAGCATCCGCTACGGCGAGGCGGACCGCATCCTTCACCTCTACTCGAAGGACCGCGGCCGCTTCGGGGCGATCGCCAAGGGCGCGCGCAAACCTAGGTCGCGCTTCGGCGGCCGGCTGGAGCCGTTCTTCCGGCTCGACCTCGTCCTTCACGAAGGCCGCGGCGACCTGCTGACGGTCACCGGCGTGACCACGCTCGACGGCTACCCGCGCCTGCGCTCCTCCGGCCCGGGCCTCGGCGCCGGCGCCCGCGCCTGCGACGCGGTGCTGCGGCTGCTCGATTCCGCCGAGCCGAACCTGCCCGCCTACAACCTGCTCTGCAGCTACCTCTCCCTGCTCGACGAGCCCGGCCGGCCCGACCCCGGGCTCGCGGCCGCGCTCTCGTTCCGGCTCAAGCTGGCCCTGGTCGCGGGGTTCGTCCCCGAGCTCGCCTCCTGCGCCCGCTGCGGCGAGGCCGAGCACCTGGCCGGCTTTTCCGGGGCCGCCGGTGGGGTCGTCTGCAGCGGCTGCGAAGCGGGCTCGTTCGAGCTCTGCGAGGACGCCCACCGCTTCATGGTCGAGGCGCTGGCGCAGCCGCTGGCCTCGGCGCCGTCGGCGGACCCCGTGGCCATGCGCCAGGTCGAGCGAGCGGTGGGGGAGACGCTGGAGCACCACGCTCACGTGCAGTTGAGGTCAGCGGCGTAGCCAGACGCCTGCAAACCTGCGCATCTCGGCGTCCTCGGTCGCTTGTGTGCGGAGCACACGGCGCTCCCTGCGTCCTTGATCTGCTTGGTTTTCAGCGTCTGGTGACACCTATGATCGACGGGTGCCAGTAACTGCCGGGTTCCAGGATCGCGTCTCCGCCTGGGAGGAGGAGTTCCTCTCTGGGCACGCGACCCGCTCCTACCCGGCGCGGCGTGCGGTCGCTGAGCCCGACAGTCCGCTGCGAACGCCGTTTCAGCGCGACCGCGACCGCATCGTCCACTCCAAGTCCTTCCGCCGGCTCAAGCACAAGACGCAGGTCTTCGTCTCGCCCGAGGGGGACCATTACCGCACCCGCCTCACCCACACGCTCGAGGCCTGCGGGATCGCCCGCACGGTGGCGCGGGCGCTGGGGCTGAACGAGGACCTGACCGAGGCGATCGGACTCGGGCACGACCTCGGCCACCCGCCCTTCGGCCACGCCGGTGAGCAGGCGCTCGACGCAGCGCTGCGGGAGCGCTGCGGCAGCGGCTTCAAGCACAACGAGCACTCGCTGCGGGTGGTCGAGGTGCTGGAGCGCGACGGGGCCGGCCTCAACCTGACCGAGCAGGTCCGCGACGGCATCCTCAACCACACCGGCTCCTCGAAGCCGGCGACCCTGGAGGGGCGGATCGTCAAGCTCGTCGACCGGGTCGCCTACATCAACCACGACATCGACGACGCCCTCCGGGCCGGCATCCTGCGGCCCGCGGACCTGCCCACGGCGGAGATCGAGCTGCTGGGGCCGACCGGCTCGCAGCGGATCGACACCCTCGTGCGCGACATCGTCGAGCGCTCCGGGGACTCCGGCGACATCGTCCAGGGCGAGGAGATCGGCGGCGCGATGCTGCGGCTGCGCAAGTTCATGTTCGACCGCGTCTACCTCGGCCCCGACACCGAGCACGAGCACGAGAAGGTAGCCCGCACGATGCGCGCCCTCTTCGACCACTACCTGGAGAACCCAGACGACGTCCCCGAGTGGGACCCGGAGGCGGGCGAGTGCCAGCGCGTCACCGACTACATCGCCGGCATGACCGATCGCTTCTGCATCGCCAAGTTCGCCGAGTTGACGGCCCCGGAGGGGGCGCGCTTCTGATGGGGCTGATCTCCGCCGAGAGCCTGGAACGGCTGAAGCAGACGGCCGACATCGTCGAGGTCGTCTCCACCCACACCGACCTGCGGCGCCAGGGCGCCCGCTGGGTCGGCCTCTGCCCCTTCCACGAGGAGCGCACGCCGTCGTTCTCGGTCGACGCGCAGGAAAAGCTCTACCACTGCTTCGGCTGCGGGGTCGGCGGCGACGTGATCAAGTTCGTCGAGGAGAAGGAGGGCCTGGGCTTCTCCGAGGCGGTCGAGCTGCTGGCCGACCGCTACGGGGTCGAGCTCGAGCGCGAGCAGGAGGACCCGCAGGCGGAGGCGAGGCGGCAGCGGCGGCGCCGGCTCGAGCAGTTGCTGGAACGGGCGGCGGCCTTCTACTCCAACTACCTCTGGGACTCGCAGGAGGCGGGCAAAGCGCGTGAGTACCTGGCTGAGCGCGGCTTGGGGGAGGAGGCGCTGCGTGGCTTCGGCGTCGGCTACGCGCCGAGCGCCTGGGACCGGATCCTCGTCCTCGGCCAGCGGGCGGGGTTCGGGATCGAGGAGTTGCGCGCCGTCGGGCTGGTGCAGCGGGGCCGGGGGGGAGGCGAGTACGACCGCTTTCGCTCGCGGATCATGTTCCCGATCCGCGACCGCCGTGGCCGCACCCTCGGCTTCGGCGGCCGCGCGATGCGCTCCGACCAGGGCGCCAAGTACGTCAACACGGCCGAGACCGACTTCTTCCACAAGAGCCAGCTGTTGTACGGGGTCGATATGGCGAAGGCGGCGATCGCCAAGGCCGCCAGGGCCGTCGTGGTCGAGGGCTACACCGATGTGCTGGCCCTGCACCAGGCCGGGGTCGAGGAGGTCGTCGCCGTAATGGGGACGGCGATCACCGGCGAGCAGGTGGCGACGCTGTCGGGCATGGTCGAGGAGGTGGTGCTGGCGCTCGATGCCGACTCGGCCGGCCAGGAGGCGATGCTGCGGGCACAGCGGGTGGCGGCCGGGCGCCGGATGCGGCTGCGGGTGGCGGCGATGCCGGCTGGCGAGGACCCGGCGGAGATGATGGCCGAGCCGGGTGGCGCCGAGCGCTTCCAGGCCCTGGTCGACGCCGCTCTGGACCTCGAGGCCTTCCAGGTCGGCCTCGTCCTGGACCGCACCGACGTCGCCTCGCCGAGCGAGCGCGACCGGGCCCTGGGCGAGGTGGCACCGGTGCTGGCGGCGATGGGGGAGACGGCGAGCCGGGACGACCTGGTCCGCCGGGTCGCCGAGCACCTCGACCTGGAGCCGGCGATGGTGATGGGCCGGCTGGTCTCGGCCCGCCCGGTCAGCGGCGGGCCCGCGGAGGCCCCGGTCGGTGGCGGCGCGGAGCCGGCACCGCGGCGGGCGGCGGAGCTGACCTCGCGCGAGCGCCGCGAGCGAGCGCTGCTGGCGATGTGCATCGCCCTGCCGGAGGAGGGGAAGGAGTACCTGGCGCGCCTCACCGAGACCCACCTCTCGCCCAGCGGCGCGCTCGCGGCGGCCTGGCTGCGCGAGCACCTGCAAGACCCCGCCTCCAACCTGCCGTACGACGACGCCGATCTGGCGGGGGTGATCACCGAGCTGGTGATGCTGGCCCACGACGAGCCGGCTTCGCGGGAGGCGATGGAGCTGAACTTCCTCCTGCTCGAGCAGCGCCGCCTCGAGGCGGAGATCGCCGCCGCCGGTGAACGCGGCGAACCCGAGCGCCGTGCCGGCCTCAGCCGCGAACGGGCCGACCTGGTCCAGCGCATCGCCCACGCTCAACGGGTCGGGAGCTGAGTCGGTAAATTCCGAGCGGTCCGGGAGCGCTTCCGGATCTTGCGTTCCGGGGTAGCTCAATCGGTAGAGCACTCGACTGTTAATCGAGTTGTTGTGGGTTCGAGTCCCACCCCCGGAGCTTCGGCATCTCCGTGACGACGACTCGTCGCGACGAACTAGGGGCGGCGAGGGCCTGGGTTTCGGGCTAGGCGCTCGACCAGCTCGGCGCCGCGCGCGGCGCCGTCGTGCTCGCGCCCCCAGGTGGCGATCTCGCCGGCGCGGGCGGCGAAGGCTGGATCGCCGAGGACGCGGTTGGCGGCCCAGCGCACCGGCCCAGGCCGGCAGAGGCGCCAAGGCAGGGAGAGCCCGGCCCCCGCCCAGGCGACGCGCATCGCGGTCTCGCTCATGTCGCCGGTCTTGGGGCAGATCAGGATCGGCGTGCCGGCGCCGAGAGCGCGGGCGACCGTGCCGTGGCCGCCGTGCGAGAGGACCAGCGAGGCGGCGGGCATGAGCTGGCTGTAGCTGAGCCAATCGACCAGGACCGCGTTGGCGGGCACCTCGATCGGGCGCTGGGGGACGACCCGGTTGGTGGTGGCGACGACGCGTACCGGCCCCCCGGCGAACGCCCGCAGGGCCGTGCGGACTAGGTGGTTGTCGGAGTCGTGGGCGGTGCTGGGCGCGACCAAGACCAACGGTGCGTCCCCCGGCGGTAGCTCGATGTCGGGGTGGGGGAGCTCGAAGGTCATCGGCCCCGTCACCGCGACCCCCGGCGGCCAGCGGCGCGGGTACTCGAGCTGGGGGTAGGTCGCGACCAGCGCCAGGGCGGGGCTGATGCCGCCGTGGAAGCGCTGCACCGGCGGCAGGCCGAGGCGCTGGCGCTGCAGGTTGAGGTCGCGGCGACCGTGCTCGAGGCCGACGTCGAGCGCTCGCTGTCCCAGCCGCCAGATCCCCCGCCCGAGGGGCGTCCGCGGCGGTCGCAGGCCGATCGCAAAGAAGGGCAGCCCCGGCTCGACCACCGGGTAGATGTGCGGGACCAGCGTCGCCAGCGGCACGCCGGCGCGCTCAGCCGCCAGCGCCGGCGCCAGGGTGAGGATGTCGCTGACGACCACATGCGGGCGCATCTCCTCCAGCAGCGGCAGCAACGCCCGCGCCGCCTCGGCCGCGTGCTGACCGTCGTCGGAGTCGGGCTCCGGCGGCGGGAACATCCGGTATTCCTCGGCCGCGGCGAAGCCCAGCCCGGCACCTTCGACGGCTTCTCGGCGCTCCTCCCAGGTCTCGACCACGACCTCGTGCCCGCGGTCCACCAGCGCCCGCCCCAGCGCTATTGCCGGAAAGGCGTGACCGGCGTCTCCGAAAGCGGCAACTAAAACCCGCAAAAGTCGAAAACCGTCAGGGGGTGTCCTGGCCCTCTCCCGGGCGGGTGAAGACGATCTCCGGCACGTGGCAGTTGGGTGAGGTGCGGAGCAGGAAGCGCACCGCCTCGCCGAGGTCGGCGGGCTGGATCATCTGCTCGGCCGGGACCTGGCCCTTGGCGAACTCGGTCATCGGCGTGTCGACGAAGCCCGGGGCAAGCGCCGTGCACTGGATGCCGGAGCCGCCCGCCTCGCGATGGGTCGACTGGGTGAAGTTGATCACCGCGGCCTTGGTCGCGGCGTAGATCGAGAGCCATGCCTGGCCGCCCTTGCCGGCGATCGAGGCGGTGTTGACGATCAGCGCCTTGCCGTGCTCGGCGCCGGCCTCGCGCAACAGCGGCAGCCCCTCGCGGGTGCCGAGGATCAGGGCCCGCAGGTTCACCGCAAGCTGCATGTCGAGGTGCTTGGTCTGGATCTCCTCCATCGGCGCCCCGATTCCGACGCCGGCGTTGTTGACGAGGACGTCGAGCCGTCCGTACCTGGCGCGGTGGGCGGCGAAGACGCTAAGGACGTCGTCCTCGTCGGTCATGTTGGCCGCCACGGCCTCGACTTCGAGCCCCTCCTCGCGCAGCCCGGCCGCGGCCTGCTCGAGCTTCTCGGGCCGGCGGGCGGAGATGGTCAGCGCGTGGCCCTCCTCGCCAAGTGCCCGTGCGACCGCCAGGCCGATCCCGCTCGAGGCCCCGGTAATCAGTGCAGCACGCTCAGCCATCTCCCTCTCCTCCTCTATCGACGCCGCCGCGCACCTTATCGGCGATCCCCGTCCGGGCGGCGCGGCGCACCGGTTCGATTCTCCGTCTCAATAACATGCCGCCGATGCGTGCCGCCCCCCGCTTCGCCCTGGCCCTCGCTTGCCTGCTCGCCCTCGTTGGGCTGGCCTCCGGCTGCGGGGGCGATTCCGGCTCGAGCGACTCCACGGCGAGCTCCGCAAACGCCGAAAGCCGCCCCGCACCGCCGAAAAGCGCGTTCCCTGCGGTCGAAGGCCGGACCCTGCGGCAGGTGCTGAAAGCCGCCGACGGACCGGCTGAACTGGTCGTCTCACCGGCGGCGATGGTCTTCTACAAGGGCAAGAACCGCTACCCGTTTGGGGTCTTCGAACGCGACCGCACCCAGGTCCCCGGCGCCGAAGTGGCTCTCTACTTCGCCAAGGCGCCGGCGCCGAAGGCCGGGGGCGAGACGGAGACGGGAGACAAAGGCCCGGCCGCGAAGGCGACGATGCAGGCGCTCGACGAGCCGGCGGTCGGCCCCTACCCGGCCGCGATCGAAAGCCTCGTCACGCCGCCGGCGTTCCGGGCGAAGACGACCAGCGACGACCCGGACGCTGCCAGCGTCGTCTACTCGACCGAGGTCGATTTCCCCAGCGACGGCGAGTGGCGGATCGCCGCCCTGATCAAGCAGGACGGCGAAATCAAGGGGGCGCTGCTCCCGAGCGCGGTGGTCGGCGAGTTCGGCGGCGTGCCGCGGCCGGGCCAGCGGGCACCGAGGATTCACACGCCGACCGCGGCGGAAACCAACGATCTGTCGCAGATCACCACCCGCATCCCTCCCGACACCCAGAATCAGGTCGACTACGCGGACGCGCTTGGGAAAGAACCGATCATGCTCTTGTTTGCGACCCCCCAGTTCTGCCAGAGTCGGGTCTGCGGCCCCGTCGTCGACGTGGCCGAGCAGGTCAAGCAGCAGTTCGGAGACGAAGCGGCCTTCATCCACATGGAGATCTTCAACGACAACGATCCCGGCAAGGGAGTGCGCCCGCAGGTGCGGGCCTTCAACCTGCCCAGCGAGCCATGGCTGTTTGCGATCGACCGCGAGGGCAGGGTCAGCTCCGTCATCGAGGGCGCTTTCGGCCCAGAGGCGTTGACCGCCGCGGTCGAAAAGGCGGTGGCCGAATGAGCGACAAGAAAGAGAAGGAGCCGGCGAGCGAGGACGGCGCCTCCCAGGAGGAGTTGCGCGCCAGCTTCGCCGAGGAGGCGCGCCGCCGCTGCGACGTGATCGCCGCCGGCCTCGCCACCGAGACGACCGATTTCGAGACGATGCGGGCCGAAGCGCACGCGCTGCGGGGAACGGCCGCCGTGATCGGCCTGCGCCGCCTCGCCGAGTTGGCCGGCCTGATGGAGTCCGACCTCGCCGAAGCGAAGACGACCGGCGTCATCCGCGGCGGCCGCGCCCACCAGATCGCCGACGCCGCCAAGGCCCTTGCCGAGGGCGCCTCCGCAGCGGCCAAGGGCGAAGAAGAGCCCCCCGACGTCGGCCGCTCCCTGGCCCAGCTCTTCAGCGCCTGACCCGCCCTCTCGCGCTACCCTCGCCCCACCCGGGGCGGTAGCTCAGTTGGTTAGAGCAGCGGACTCATAATCCGTCGGTCGAAGGTTCGAGTCCTTCCCGCCCCATTGGGAAATGCACGACGAGCGAGGAGAGCCTGGCAGCGTCGACGAAGCAGTCTCCGCCTCGACTATCTTCCATGGATGGACACGATCAACGGCTGCACGGTCATCCAGTCCGCGAGCATCGAGGGACTGCTGTCGTTCGGCGCCGAGGAGACGTCCGGTGCGTACTCGGTCATGATCGGGGAGGGCCCACCCGGATCACCCGCACCCGCCCTCCACGAACACCCGACGACCGACGAGGCGTTCTACGTCGCGGCGGGTGAAGCCTCGTTTCAGCTCGAGGACGAGCAGATCCTGGTTCCCGCCGGGGGCTTCGTCTTCGTCCCTCGCGGGACCGTTCACACGGTCTGGAACGCAGGCTCAGAGGCCCTGCGCGGCCTGATCGTCATCTCGCCGGCGAACGTCGAGCACGAATTCGTCGAGGTCGAGGCGAGTTGAAGCCTCGCCCGGCTGCCACGCACCGCTGAGCCGTCGCATCGCCGCCGTCGATCCGCTATCTTCTTCGCCACTACGGAGGAGTTGAGTGGTTAGTAGTTCTTAGCCGCAATGAGCCCGGCTTGGGAGGTGGCGATGAGCGTTCTTCAGAAGGAGATCCCGCAGGACTGGTATCGCACGGCGTTCGCCGACACGGCCGACATGGCCTGGACGGACCGGACTGAGAAGGAAGTGGAGCGGGCGATGCGGATGCTGCGGCCCGAGGGCGGCGAGCGCGTGCTCGACCTCGCCTGCGGCTCCGGGCGGCACTCGCTGGAGCTGAAGCGGCAGGGCTTCGAGGCCGTCGGCGCCGACATCTCGCCGGAGTTGCTGGAGATCGCCCGCAGCGACGCGGAGAAGGAGCGCCTCGACGTCTCCTTCGTCGAGGCGGACCTGCGCGAGCTCGACTTCGATGCCGAGTTCGACATCGTGCTCAGCCTGAACGACGGCGCGATCGGCTACCTCGAGACCGAAGAGGAGAACCTGCGCACCTTCGAGGTGATCTCGCGCTCGCTGCGGCCCGGCGGTCGCCACCTGATGCAGCTGCCGAACGTGCTCTACGCGCGCGAGCACCTGCCGCAGAAGTCGTGGATCTCAGGCTCCTCGATGATCGAACTGGTCGAGCATCGGTGGAATCGCGGCGACAAGTACATGGAAGGGGCGATGATCCCGATCCGCTTCGGCGAGGTGCTCGACGAGTTGAAGCCGATCGAATTCCGCCAGCGGCTCTACACCGTCGAGGAACTGACGGAGATCATGTCGTCGGTGGGGATGGAGCTGGTCCGGGTCTTCCACGGCAACGGCAAGGTCCGCGAGCCGACCGACAAGCAGTTCGAGATCTTCGTCGAGAGCCACAAGAAGGCGTAGCCGTTCCGGCTTGCCCGTTTCCTGAGCCCCGGGGGCGGGCGGGACACCCGCCCCCGAACCAGGCTCAGGGCAGGTACTTTTCGGCCTGTTCCTTCGCTTCTTCGATGCCCTTTTCGGCCTGGGCCTTGCCTTCTTCGAGCCCCTTTTCTGCCTGCTTGACGCCCTTTTCGACGCCCTTGGTGGCGCTGCCCTTGCCTTCTTCGATCTGCTTCTTCGCTTCTTCGAGCCCCTTTTCGGCTTCCTCGGTGCCTTCCTTCAGCCCTTCTTCGGCTTGCTTGACGCCCCCTTCGACTTCTTCCTTCGCCTGGTTGGTGCTGTCGGTGGTGTCGTCGTCGCTGCCGCAGCCGGTCCAAATGGCACCGCCGGCCACGATCGCCAGGACGGCGAGGAAGGCCCTCAGCGCCCGGACCCTGGCGCTACCTGAATCTGCATCTCTCATCTAGCTCTCCCCGGGGTGGATTCTCAGAACGGATGACTCTACCGTTGGCCGCGGTGGCGGAAGACGAGCAGATGGGGGAGTTCGAAGGGCTGGTTGCCGACGCGATCGACGCCCTGCCGGAGCAGTTCCAGCGGCTGCTCGGGGACGTCGCCGTGGTCGTCTCCGACCTCGGCACCGAGCACCATGCCTACGGGGAGTACTTCGGCGACGGCGTCGCCCGCGAGGGCTTCGAGGACCGGATCGTCATCTACCGTGACACGCTCGAACGGGACTTCGGCCACGACCGCGACCTGTTGGCCCGCCAGGTGGAGCGCACGCTGCGGCACGAGCTGGCCCACCACCTCGGCTGGGACGAGCGCGGCGTCGGCGGGCTCGGCCTGTGACGGAGGGCGGCTAGCGGACGTTGCAGTTGCGGGTCAGCGTCGTCTCGATCTTCTTGCCGTCGGCGAAGAAGAAGCTGCCGCGAGCCAGTGAGAAGCTCCCGCCCGAGAAACCAGGGGGGGCGGCGCAGCTGGCGCTGAGGAAGCTGCGGCGTTCGCCGCGGTAGCGATAGGTACGGCCGATCGTCAGGTCGATTTCGGTGACCGAGCCGAGCCCGCCCGCGAGCGAGGGGATCGTGGCCGTGAGCACGGTGCCGAACGTTCCCTTCTCCGGCTGCGAGATCGCCAGGGCAAGGACGAAGGTGGCGTGAACGGGAGCGGTGATGTAGAGGTGGATCAGCATCGCCGGGTGCCCCCTGCGGATGCCGTAGAAGACGAGCGCCGGGCCTTTGGCGGGGAACGGCGCGGTGCCGGGGAATTCGACTTCGGCGCCGAATCGCCCGCGCCCGATCAGGGACGGCCGGCAACGCGCCAGCGCGGTCTCGGAGCTCGTCGACTGCAGTTGGGTGGCGGCGCAGGTCGGCAGCCCCTCGGTCGTCAGCTTGCCGTTGCGGTTGAGGGCGACCTCGACTCGGCGTATCGGCGGCGGATGACTGCCGTCGGTGGTGCCGATCGCGCCCTTGACGTGGACGGTGATCGGGGCGAGACGGTCGCGCGGGAGCGAACGCGGGGTGAAGCCGCCGCTGAACGAGATCCTCACGTTCCCGGTCTGGCGCAGCTCGCCGTGTGCGAGGCCGGCGCCGAGCAGGACGAGGGCGGCGATGCAGAGCGAGAGGAGCAGGCGGCGACGCATGGGCTAGTCCAGTCTAGGCGTCCGGTTTCGGGGCTGGCATTGAGCGATGGTTGCGCGGTCCAGGCGAGTAAGTATCTACTTACGTAATTATCTGCTTAAATAAAGACATGGAGACGGAGACGGCCGAGCAGCGTGGGGTGGACCTGGTGGCGCGCGCGATCGCCGAGCCGCGGCGGCGCCGGATCCTGGCGATGGTGCGCGAGCGCGAGTTGAGCGCTGGCGAGATCGCCGCCGGCTTCGACGTCTCCCGGCCCGCCGTCTCGCAGCACCTGGCGGTCCTGCGCGGGGCCGGCCTGCTGACCGAGCGCCGTCAGGGGACGAGCCGCTACTACCGGGCGCGGCCCGAGGGCCTGGCAGGTTTGCGCGACTTCATGGACGAGTTCTGGACCGATCGTCTCGAGCGGCTGAGGCTGGCCGCCGAGCTGGAGCAGCAGAGGAGGGACAAACGTGGCAAACGCAGAGACGGTGGACGCGGTCGAGGTGGAGGTCCGAATCGCCGCAAGCCCTGAGACGGTCTTCGATTTCTTCACCGAGCCCGACCGGATGATCCAGTGGATGGGTCGCTCGGCCGAGCTGGACCCGAGGCCGGGCGGGCGCTTCCACTGCGACATCAACGATGAGGCGGTCGCCGTCGGCGAGTACCTCGAGCTGGATCCGCCCCACCGGGTCGTCTTCAGCTGGGGCTGGGAGGGCGCGGGGAGCGTCACCCCGGCCGGTTCCAGCCGGGTCGAGGTCCTGCTCGCCCCGGACGGAGACGGCACCCACCTGCGGCTGGTCCACCACGACCTTCCCAGCGCCGAGTCGGCCGCGAAACACGGTCACGGCTGGCGCCACTACCTCGACCGCCTCGCCGCGAGCGCGGCCGGCGGGGACCCGGGCCCGGACGAGTTCGGCCGGCCGCAGGGCGAGCAGAGCTGACAAACGACAGAGAGGAACACGATGGGCAACCCGACGATGTGGTTCGAAGTCGCGGCCAGGGACCGCGAGGCGATGAAGGGGTTCTACTCCGGCCTCTTCGACTGGAAGCTGACCGACATGGAGGCGATGCCGTACACCGGGATCGAGACCGGTGAGCAGGGGATCCCGGGCGGGATCGGCTCGGCGCCGGAGGGCAACGACGGCCACGTCACCTTCTACGTCGAAGTAGACGACGTCGAGGCCGGCCTCGCCAAGGCGGAGTCGCTGGGCGGTTCCCGGGTGATGGGGCCGATGGACATTCCCAGCGGACAGATCGGCCTCTTCTCCGACCCCGAGGGCCACACGGTCGGGCTGATGAACATGAACGGGGCGAGCTGACGAATCGGTCAGGATGGCCGGGTGGAGAACCTGGCCATCCGACTCGAAGGATCGCTGGCGGCCCTCGAGCCGCTCGGGCAAGAGCATGCGGACGACCTCTGGCGTGCCGCCCAGGCACCGGAGATCTGGCGGTGGCTGGCCCCTGTCGGCAGCAGTCGCGAGTACTTCGACAGGTGGCTCGAGATGTCGCTGGCGTCCCATCGCGAGGGCCGCGAGGGCGTCTTCGCGATCCGTGACCGGCGCGGCGGCGAGATCGTCGGTAGCACTCGTTACCTCGCCGTCCGCCCGGACGACCGCGCCCTGGAGATCGGCTGGACCTGGCTCAACCCGAGCGCCTGGCGCAGCGGCATCAACGTCGAGGTCAAACTGCTGATGCTGGCCCACGCCTTCGACGACCTCGGCTGCGTCCGGGTCGAACTCAAGACCGATGCCCGCAACGAGCGTTCGCGGGCGGCGATGGCGGCGATCCCCGCTCAGTTCGAGGGGATCCTGCGCCAGCACATGATCGTTCCCGGCGTCGGCCAGCGCGACTCCGCCTACTACAGCGTCATCGACGCCGAGTGGCCGGCGGTGCGGGCCAACCTCGAGCGTCGCCTCGCCAGGTGAGCTTGAGGAGTTGACCCACCCAGAGGGGGGTCAACTCCTCAGCTTTTATCGCGGCCCGGATGGGTGATGCGGTCGGCGCGCTGCCGCACTTCCTCGACCGCTTCGCGGGTCGCGGCCGCGGCCTCCTCGCGGGCGGCCGCCAGGCCCGCTTCGGTCTTGCCGCCGACGATGTCGCGGAACGCGTCCTTGACCCGCTCGGTGCGGCGGTCAGGCGGGAACCGCGCCTCCGCCTTGGCCTGCTTCTTCGGCCGCCGCTCGCCGTAGCGCCGCCGCGCCCAGCCTGAGTTCGGCTTGCCGATCCGGCAGGCGCCGTAGAGGGCGATCGGGAAGACGAAGAAACCGATGATCCCGTGCATCCGGCGGCCCTTGAGGAAGCAGGTCCCGACCACGACGACCAGCAACACGGCGGAGACGATCAGGGCCAGCAGCCCTTCGGATTCGGAGCCGAGGTCGAGCGGGTTGACGCCGAGCACGACCAGGCCCATCAGCGCCGCCGCGATCACGGTGGCGTCGATCGAGCTGCGTCCCTCCTCGGCCCAGTAGACGTCGTCGAGGTAGACCCAGAGCGCGAACTCGTCGATCGTCAGTCCGGCGCCGACGCCGAAGAGGAAGGCGCAGATCTCCGCGTAGGGGCTGCTCCCGAGCGCGGCGAAGCCGAGCGTGCCGGCGATCATCATGGTCACGATCCCGAAGACCAGGTGGTGGAGATGGACGCCGCTGTCGCTGACCACGCTGCCGGGCCACCAGGGCACCTTGGGGCTGCGCATCAGCCTGGTGCTCATGCGAATGAAGGCGAAGGAGAGGACGAAGCCGACGAGGACGAGGAAGACGCCCTCGCGGTCGTTGGCGAGGATCTGCTCGTTCCAGAACTCGGAGAGGATCGAGGCGGCGGTCATGCGACGGCGGGCGCCGGTGCCGGCGCCGGTCTTGGGTTGAGGCGAGGCCCGGTCCCGTCCTTCTCGGCGATCAGGTCGAGGGCGAGCAGGACCGCGGCGACGGCGAAGATCGGGGTGAGGAAGATGTTGGCGACCGAGTCGGCCAGCCAGGCGGCGAGGAAGGAGTGACCGAGGGCGTCGTGCACGACGCCGCCGAGCAGCTCGCCCACCGCGTCGCCGACGACCTCGATCGGTCCCAGCACCAGCAGCACCATCCAGAACCGGCCGCGCACCAGCCGCCAGCTGCGGCTCAGCGCGCCGCGGACGCTGTGCTTCTCGAGCTCGACCACCGGGCCGGCGAGGCCGAACCAGACGAAGGCCAGCACCCCCGGCACGAAGAACAGCAGCAGCCCGACGACGACCATCAGGACGTAGACGATGTCGACGGCGATCAGCCGTCGGTAGTCGATGCGGCGGGCGATTTCCCGCAACGAGGGCGGGCGTTCGTGCTCGGGGTGGGTGAGGGAGATCGCCACGGCGCCGCTGTAGAAGACCTCGCCGACCAGGCTGGTCGCGGTCAAGGCGCTGAAGGCGGCGACGAAGGCGGCGATCTTGATGCCGCTGCCGAGGTCGATCGAGTCGACGTCGAGTTCGGCGGAGATCGAGTCCAGCAGCCCCAGCGGTAGGAAGACGATCGCCGCCAGCAGCAGCAGCGAGGGGCCCCACGACCAGTAGGTGCGCCCGATCCGGGCGTAGATCGAGACCAGGTTGTGGACCCCGCTCACGCTAATGGCGCCGCCGGCCGGGTCTCACGCGGCCGCGGGCCTCGAGCCTGGATTGACTCGACTCCGATGCTGGCAATTGCCGCAGGCTGCCCAGCTCGGGGACCAGCAGCTCTTCGGCGCAGCGGCGGTGCCAGTGGTGGTGGTCGGTGCCACCGGCCCTGCGTACGAATTGGACGATCGTGTGCTCGTCGCCGACCTCGACGTCGCCGTGGCAGCCGGGGCAGTGGTAGAGCTTTCGCGCGATGCCGCGAATCAGCCAGACCTCGTCGCCCTCTTCGTTCAGCCCGCGGAGACTCCAGCGCATGCTTGGCTGGCCGTCGAACTGGGCCATGTCTCAGCGCCTCGACATCCAGGCAAAGCCGGCCGCCATCGCCACGTTTGCGGCGCCGGCGAGGTAAAGGCCCAGCTTCGCTCCCGGCCGGGTGACCGCGGGCGACTGGGCCCAGAGCGCGTCGGTCGCGATCTCGGTGCCGCGCAGCCAGGCCAGGGCCTGCCAGTCACCGGGGCTGCCGCGGCGATCGGCGACCGCGTGGGCGGCGGCGAAGGTGAGCCAGATCGGCCCGCAGCGGCGGAAGAGGTGCTTCGCGTCCGGCGAGGGCTCGTCGTGCCCCAGCACCTTGAGGGTGGTGGCGGGGGCCGCGATCGCCGCGCTGCCGAGCAGCAGGTCGAAGGCGATCATGTTGCGATTGGTTAGGCGGAGGGCCTGTTCGAGGGTCATCGCTGTGTCAATCCAACCAGATCGGCGAACGAGTGTGAGGTCCGCAAGAAGGAGAAAGGGTGAGGTTCGGCGAAATCGACCGCCGTGACCAAGACTGCGACGAAGTCCCCCCAACTCAAAAGCCTTTCCGACTACATCCAGGAGCGTTTCGAAGAGTTTTCGCGCTCCCAGAAAGACGTGGCCCGCTACATAGTCGACCACCTCGACGAGGCAGCCTTCCTCACCGCCGAGGAGTTGGCCCGGAGAGCGAGCACCTCGTCATCGACGGTGGTGCGCTTCTCCCAGGCCCTCGGCTTCGAGGGGTATCCGGAGCTGCAGCAGGCGGCGATCGAGGAGTACCGGACGGCGATCGCCGGCAACGGCGCCGCCAGCGGCGGTGCCCTCTTCTCCTTCGACCACTCCGAGCTCGAGGGCTCGCTCAGCGCCGACTACGCCAACCTCGAGGAAACCGCGCGCAAGCTGACCCCGGAGCAGGTGGACGCCTCCGTCGCGGCGCTCGCCACCGCACAGCGGATCGTCATCGTCGGCGTCGACCAGATGGCCTTCTTCGCCAGCTACCTGCGCCACACCCTCAGCCTGCTCGACATCCGGGCGGAGATCGTCGCCAGCACCGGTGGCGAGTCCCTGCAGCGCCTCGGCCGGATCGGCGAGGACACCCTCGTCATCACCCTCTCCGCCGGCCGCGCCCACCCGTTGCTGCTGCGGGCGATGAAGCTCGCCCTACACCGTGGCGCCCGCACCCTGGCGATCTCGGACGCGACGATGTCGGAGGTCGGCGAGCACGCCGAGCTGACCCTCTACTTCTCCTCCAACAGCCCCTCGTTCGCGCGTTCGAACACGGCGCTGATGGCGTTGGTGCAGGCGCTTGCCCATGGCTTGTACGCCAGGGACGAAGCGGCTCATAAAGATCGGATTCGGGCTTACAAACTGAAGTAGCGCGGGGCGGGCAGGGAGCGAGGGCGTCGAGATGCCCTCCTCACTCGGTACCTCGTCGTAGCGGCGGGGACGGCTGGCGCCCGCACCGCTCTGCTCCTCCTCCGCAAAACGTTCGGAGGGCATCTCGACGCCCTCGTCCAAGCACGGCCGTCCCGCGGAGCTGAAAGGGCCCGAGGCCGGGATTAGCTACCTCTCAGGCTGGAAAAGCTAGAGACCGACGGCAGCGTCTCGGCTACTCATCGGCTCTGACCGGACGCTGCGTGTTGCCAGCTGTTGGGGGCGCTTTCGAGTGTCTGGCTGTTTTGGAGTGCGAGGCGGGTGTCGGGACTGCCTCCGAACGTTTTGCGCATGAGGAGGACGGCGTGCCGGGGCGTCAGCCGCTCCCCGACCCAGCGACGAAGTGCGAGTGAGGAGGCAGTCCCGACACCCGCCCCCACTGCGCTCCGTCGGTGACACGTAATATGGGCTCCAATGACTGAGCGCGCCACTTTCAGGCTCAAAACCGGCCTCGCCGAGATGCTGAAGGGCGGGGTGATCATGGACGTGGTCACGCCGGCGGAGGCGAAGATCGCCGAGGAGGCAGGGGCCTGCGCGGTGATGGCTCTGGAGCGGGTGCCGGCCGACATCCGCCGCGACGGCGGGGTCGCCCGCATGTCCGACCCGGCGATGATCAAAGGGATCCAGGAGGCGGTGACGATCCCGGTGATGGCGAAGGCGCGGATCGGCCACTTCGCCGAGGCCCAGGTGCTGCAGGCACTGGAGGTCGACTACATCGACGAGTCCGAGGTCCTGACTCCGGCCGACGAGCGCAATCACATCGACAAGCTCGCCTTCGAGGTCCCCTTCGTCTGCGGCGCCACCAACCTCGGCGAGGCGCTGCGGCGGCTCAGCGAGGGCGCGGCGATGATCCGCTCCAAGGGCGAGGCCGGCACCGGCAACGTGGTCGAGGCGGTCCGCCACATGCGCGAGATCACCTCCGGCATCAAGCGCTTGGCGCAGCTACGGCCGGAGGAGCTCGCGGGCGCCGCCAAGGAGCACCAGGCCCCGCTCGAGGTCGTCCAGGAGGTTGCCGCGGCCGGCCGCCTGCCGGTGCCGCTGTTCTGCGCCGGCGGTATCGCCACCCCCGCTGACGCGGCGCTGATGATGCAGCTCGGCGCCGAGGGCAATTTCGTCGGTTCCGGGATCTTCAAGAGCGCCGACCCCGAGCGCCGGGCGCGTGCGATCGTCGAGGCCACCACCCACTTCGAAGACCCCGAGCGCGTGGCCGCCGCCTCGATCGGGCTCGGTGAGGCGATGGCCGGCCTCGAGATTGCCGACCTGGCCGCCGCCGACGCTCTCTTGCAGGACCGCGGGGCCTGACCTGAAGGTCGGCGTCCTAGCGATCCAGGGCGACTTCGAGGCGCACGCCCGGATGCTGCGCCAGCTCGGCGCCGAGGTGGGTGAGGTCCGTGTCCCCGGCGACCTGGAGGGCCTCGACGGTTTGGTCATCCCGGGCGGCGAGAGCACGACGATCGTCAAGGGCATCGAGGCGGCCGGCTTGGAGACGGCGCTGCGCGCCCACCACGAGGCCGGGCGGCCGATTCTCGGTACCTGTGCCGGGATGATCGTCTGCGACGCCGAGCATCTCGGCTTCCTCGACGCCAGCACCAGGCGCAACGCCTTCGGCCGGCAGCTGCAGAGCTTCGAGACCGATCTGCCGGTCGCCGGGGCCGGCGACGAGCCGCTGCGGGCGGTGTTCATCCGCGCCCCCTGGATCGAGAGCCACGGCCCCGGGGTGGAGGTGCTCGCCAGCCACGAAGGGCACCCGGTGGCGGTGCGCGAGGGCAGCGTGCTGGCCTGCGCCTTCCATCCCGAGCTGACCGACGACCCCCGCTTCCACGCGATCTTCATGGCGATGACGACGGCGGCGCGCGAGCGCGCCGGGAAGGAGGCGGCGAGATGAGAGACCCGCGGGTCGGGGCGCTGGCACAGATCCTGGTCGGTTACTCGACCGAGGTCAAGGAGGGCGAGGTGGTCTCGATCGACGGCGAGACGGCGGCGGCGCCGCTGCTGCTGGCGGTCTACGAGGAGGTGCTGAAGGCGGGCGCGCACCCCGTCCTCAACGTCGCCCTCGACGGCCAGATCGCGGCTTACTTCAAGCACGCCTCGGACGCTCAGCTGGAATGGATCTCGCCCTTCGCCGAGTGGATGGTCGACCACGCCGACGTGCGCATCGCCGTCGGTGCCAGCACCAACACCCGCGAGCTCTCGGGGGTGCCGCCGGAGCGCCAGACCCTGCGCCAGTCGGTCACGGGCGACCTGATGACGCGGGCGATGAAGCGCAGTGCCGAGGGCGATTTCCGCTGGTGCTACACGCTCTACCCGACCAGCGCCTACGCCTCCGAGGCGGAGATGAGCCTGGCCGACTACGAAGACTTCTATTTCGGGGCCTGTCTTGCCAACGACCCCGAGCCGCTGACCGCCTGGAAGCGCGCCTCAGAGGAGACGACCCGGCTCGCTGCCTGGATCGAGGGCCACGAGCAGGTCCGCGTCACCGCACCGGGAACCGACATCACCCTCGGGGTCGCCGGTCGCCGCTTCATCCCCTGCGTCGGCGACAACAACATGCCCGACGGCGAGTTCTTCACCGGTCCCGTCGAGGACTCGGTGGAGGGGGAGGTCACCTTTCACCTGCCGGCGGTGATCGGCGGGCGCGAGGTCTCCGGGGTCCGCCTGCGCTTCGAGGCCGGCGTGGTCGTCGACGCCAGCGCCGAGCGCGGCGAGGAGTACCTGCTGAAACTGCTCGACACCGATCCCGGCGCCCGCCGCCTGGGCGAGCTCGGCATCGGCACCAACTTCGGGATCGACCGCGGCACCCGCGAGGTGCTGCTCGACGAGAAGATCGGCGGCACCGTCCACATGGCCGTGGGAACCAGCTACCCGGAGTCCGGCGGCAAGAACGAGTCGGCGGTCCACACCGATCTCGTCTGCGACCTCCGCCTCGGCGGCAAGCTCGAAGTCGACGGGGTCGTGATGCAGGAAGACGGCAAGTTCCTGGTCTGACGGTTAGACCTGGGTGGCGATCGTGGCGATCGTTCCGGCAAAGCCGACCGCCAGCGTCACGATGGCGCCGATCCCGACCTGGAAAAGCTGGCGATTCATCGCCGCCATCTCTCCTCGCATCTCGACCAGCTCGGACCGCACCGCCGCGAATTCGGTTTTCATCTCCGTCCTCACGGCGGCGAATTCAGTCCGGACCTCCAGCCTGAGGGCCTGGAATTCGCGGCCCACCTCGATGAACCCGGAATCCACCCGGTGGTTCAGGTCGTCGAGACGCTCGTCGGTCCAGGTGTCTCTTGCCATCACGGCCATCCTGCCAGCTTACGAGGTCGGATGTAACGAGTTGTCTGCGAAACGCAAGAGCTTCGTCAAGGGAAGCCGACGCTGACGTCACCCCGCCAAGCTGCACTCGCCTTACTGGTTCGGCAGCGGCGAGCCGGCGAGCAGGAAGAACCAGATCGTCAGCGCCAGCGCCGCCAGCATCACCGAGGCCATCAGCACCGCCTCGACGACGGTGACGCTGTTCTGCGGCGAGCCGGTGTCGCGCATGCTCTTCAGCCAGGCCGGCCGCATCGGCGCCAGCCGGTTGGTGCCGGTGATGCGGATGTAGAGGTCGTTGAGACGGCCGATCAGCCAGGCGACGACGAGGATCGAGACGACGATCCCGACCGCCACGACCGCGTACGGGGCGCCGCTCGGGAACTGGGTCTCGGAGACCTTCGAGCCGATGTAGAGCCAGCTCAACGGAATCGCCGTCCAGAGCGAGAAGGCCGCCATCAGCATCGCCAGGAAGACGATGCCGGCGGCCATGGCGCGGGCCGGATTGTGGCTGTGCGTGTTCGCGTCCATCTCCCTCTTCATAGAATGACACCACATGTCCGGTCATTCGAAGTGGTCTTCGATCAAACACAAGAAGGGCGCCGCCGACGCCAAACGCGGCAAGCTCTTCACCAAGCTGGCGCGGGCGATCAGCGTCGCCGCCCGCGACGGCGGTGGCGACCCGGAGGGCAACCCGGCCCTGGCGACGGCGGTCCAGAAGGCGCGCGATGCCTCGATGCCGAAGGAAAACATCCAGCGGGCGATCGACCGCGGCACCGGCGCCGGCGCCGACGGGGCCGCGATCGAACGGATTGTCTACGAGGGCTACGGGCCAGCCGGGGTCGCCGTCTTGGTCGAAGCCCTGACCGATAACCGCAACCGGGCCAGCGCCGAGATTCGCCACGCCTTCTCCAAACACGGGGGCAGCCTCGGCGAGCCGGGCTCGGTTGCCTGGATCTTCGAGAAAAAGGGCGCGGTCGTGGTCGACGGCAGCCGCTACGGGGAGGACGACCTGATCGTCGCGATCGACGCCGGCGCCGAGGACGTGCGAGAGGACGGCGAGCAGCTGCGGGTCATCTCCGGTCCCGGCGACCTCAGCGCCGTGCGCGAAGCGCTGGAGGCGGCTGGGGTCGAGATCGAGTCGGCCGCCCTGGTGACGGAGCCGAAGAGCACGGTCGAGGTCAAGGGGCACGATGCCGAGCGGCTGCTGAAGCTGCTCGACGCGCTCGACGAGCAGGACGACGTCGACCAGGTCCATGCCAACTTCGACATGCGCGCCGACGTGATGGAAGAGGCGGTGGCGTAGTGGCCGAGGCTGCGCGGCGGCGGCTGACCGCCGAGGAGCGGCGCGAGAGCATCCTCGCGGCCGCCAACCAGGTGTTCG